>JBEKKN010000005.1:0-62320 GCA_050010675.1 Verrucomicrobiota bacterium
CCGTCAATCGTGGAATTGACCGTGCTGGCAGTGGTTCCCACACCAAAAATCTCAACAAAACCGTTTGCGCCGCCATTATTTCCCGAAACGGAAATGGCGGAGCCGGACGTATCGGCGAACGTATTGGCCGATTTCAAAACTACAAATCCTCCGGGACTGGTCGCGGTCGAATCGCCGCTGGCCGAAGTGGTGGAACTGGCGCCCAAATTCAGGCTGTCGCTCGCCACCAGTTCGATGACGCCATTGACGTTCTGGGCGGAATTGGCCTGAACCAATCCATTCTGATTGACCATCCGGGCTTGGGCGGCAATGCTGCCGCCATCGGCGATCAATTTACCTTCGTTGTCCACCGAACCTTGCGGCAGAGTGACTTGCGCGCTTAATCCGCGCCCATCGGGTGATGTGGAAACCAGGACCGTTTGACCGGCGTACAGGCCGATTTTGCCGCCGGGTGCCGAAATCGTGCCGATGTTCTTGGTCACCGGATCGATGCCATTCTCAATATCCGCAGCAATCAGAAAAGCCGAACCGCCCCCGGTGATATTGATCTGGCCGTAGTTGATGATGTTCGCGGTGGGCGGCGGCGTATTAAAGGACCAGGGGCCGCCGCTGGAAAGATTGAGCGCCGGTGTGGAAGCCGTGGTCATGACCAAACCATGGGCGGTGATGGCCGCCTGGCCGCCAATCGTGAAGCCGTTCGGATTTTGGAGCACCACATAGCCGTTGGCGTTGATGTTCCCGTTGATGCTGGAGGCATTGGGGTCGTTGATATAATTCCAAGTCACCGAGGAGGACGAAGGCTGGTTGAAGGTTGTGGTCTCTCCTGGAACCATATTGAAACTCGTCCAGTTGATGAAGGCGTTGGCGGAAGTCTGGTTGATGGTTACCTGCGACGTACCTATACCACTGATGGTGGCCGCGCCTTGGGCGACCGGGTTGTTGGCAACCGGGACCGGATTGGCGGAAACGCGGAAGGCATTCCCTCCCAACATCAGCAGGAGCATGCCCATTCCAACCGAAGCGCGGCGGCAGCGGGAAAATGAACTTCTCATGGCAACTCGTCCTTCATCTGTCAATATAGGGCGGGAGCGGTCGGAATAAATTTGTTTTTTGTGACATTCAGGTGACGAATCAGAACTGCGCCGTCAGCGCGAAATTAAAGAACGGCTGATAGGCCGACGTGGTGCCGGCGCTTAACAGCGGCCAGGAGAAGAGGAATTGCGCCTGCCAGTGGGAGCCGACCGAGGCGGTCAGGCCAAACCCCGTGCCCCAAAGTGGGGTGCTCCCCGGATTGCCCTGGGGATCCAGCAAAAAAACGCGGGCATAATCCATGTAGGCCGAGCCGCGAATGGTCAGCGGCTCCCCATCATGGAGGGTGCCGACGATATGCGGCGGGGTTTGCTCCTCCAACGAGAGATGCCAGCCGGCGTCTCCGAATACTTCGCCCTCATGATAACCCCGGACGCTGTTCACACCGCCGGCGCCATATTGTTCGCCGCTGATCAAAGGCTCGCTCGCCCATTGGCCGTCCATCCGAATTAACGTTGACCAATCGTGGATGACAACTTCCCGCGAGAAACTTGGATTAATAATGACCCAATATCCGGAGGATTCCTGGGAACTGGTGATTAGCTGAATGGATTTAGCGCCGTTCAGATAGGTGGTGTTGGTGCCACTGCCCTTGGAGCTGTGGCTGTCGAACCAGAGGTTGGCGCTCAAACCCAGCCCGAAGGTGTAAGTACCGAGGGAATCCTTCCAGCTGGCGTCATAACGGAGTGATAACGGCAAATACTCGATACGACTCACTGTGGCCGGCACGGGAGAGGGATCCTCACTGATGATCGGCGGCAGAATGGGAATGCCATTCGCATCAAAATTTGTCTGGGTGATGGTGAAGATGTTCGTCTTGAAATTCCCTACATCATAAGTTTTGAAATCCAAGCCGCCGGAAAAGCCCGACTGAAAATTTTCCGAGGCCGGCAAGGGGAGGTTTAGATGACCACCAATGTCTTCGTTGATTGACGGTGATTCCTCAACATCATGCTCGGCGATGGAAGGATTTTGTCCGCTCGGCGTGATCGTCTGGGTAAGGAGGGTCGTCAGTCCGGGGTCAATGGTCGCGCGGCTGCCAAAGAAAGTCAGTTCCGGCTGGCCGGTGGGCGGCGGCAGGTTGAATTTTCGGGTGGCTTCGCTGTAACCGAAGCTACCGGGATTGTTCGCCACCAGGTCCTCGATGGGCGCCGGGTTGCCGAGCGCCAGGCGGTAAAAGGCGCTGTAGTTGGCAACCGATGGCGCGTCATAAAAGCGCCACTGGTTTCCTTGTTTGTAGGTCTCGGGTGAGAGACCGTATTGCACTCCCAGCGACTGGTCCCGCTGCCAGAGATTGTCGACTACCGCGGAGCCATTCAAGCGCAACTCCGGGGTGCCAGGCGAGGCTTGATTGTTCAATTCGAGTTTGGCGTGAACCGGGAGGCGGTCCTTGACGTTGAGGGTGAGTTCGCTGCTGCCCGGTTCGGGGCCGGGACCGATGACGGGGTAAATTTGCCGGTCCTGGTTCGCGTTGGCCCGGTTCAATTCGGCATTGAAGATGGGGACATTGAGCACGATGTTCGTGCGCAGGCTGGGCAAAGCCCGCATCACGTTGTTGGAACTAAAATAGCGGTTGCCGATCCAATTGACTTTGATGTCTGCCAACCGGCCTTCCAGCACCTGTAGTTTCACGGTCGCATTGGTCAGCTTCTGCTGGGGAACGTCCACCTTTACCAGCCCATAACCGCGTTCGTGGTACGCCTTGCCCAGTTCGGTCACCGCGGCTTCAATCCCGTCAAAACCGACATTGGTGCCGAACGCGCCGTCAATATTGGTGATCGCCTGGCCGAGCGCGGCCGTCGGCAGGATGGTGTTGCCGCTGACCAAATATTTGTCCACCTCAAACCGGGGGCCGGCGTTCGTGGAAACCACGTGAACCCGGGTGTCCTTGGACTGGAGCTCCAGTTCCACCATCTTGAGACGCATGGCGGCCAGGGCATCAGCCATCTCACTGTGATTGGCCCGGGTTGCCGCGAAGTTGGCCGCCGGGGGAATCGCATTGGTCGGCACGGCCGGAGCTGCATTGGTGATGGCCCCGACCGGCGGCACCGCGGGGGCGACCGGTGGGCGGGAAACAATTTCCACGCCGTTACTCAGGGCGAGGTAACGCTCGCCAGCCACCACAATCTGGGGAATGGCGGTTTGCGCAACATTGAAAGTGACGATGCCGTCGGTGATTTGTTCCGGCACAAAAGCGACGCTCACCGCGGGATAGCCCTGGCTGTCGTATTCCAGTTGCAAGGCCGACGCCGCTTTCACGATTTCGTCCAAACCAATGTTCGTTCCGATATATTGGGAAAACAGGGGGGCCAGGGTGTTGGTGGGCAGTGACGGGCTGCCTTCCACAACGTAGGCGCAGACATTAAAGTGGGGAGCGGCACTGGCTGGCGGGGAAGGGCCTGGAGAGTTTGGGGCAGAAACAGGTTCGGCCGCCGCCAAGCCCAAAATCCCAAAACAAAAAAACCATAGCAGGAGAAAAGCGCGGCTGCGCGGAAACATCAAGAATCGAGGCAAACGCCGGTCAATCATACGCGCTCGTTCAGTTCGGCAAACGGCAGCGTCGGGATCGAGGCGTGTTTCATGAGTAGGTTGCTGATGGTTGAACCGCCCGGGTCAATACACATCGATGGTCACGACCGGCTTCTCCTCCGTGAACTTTGGGTCGCGTTGAGGGTGGACAAAATGATCGATTTCATGGTTTGTAATCACAACCTGTTACCTGGCTTTCCACAATTTACGTCGGCCGTGACCACGACGCCGTTGCAATCAACCCGCATGTTGAAAACATCGCGGACAGACATTCGCCGCCGGCTCGGCAGCCAATGTCTGTAGGTTCACGTCGAGGTAAGCTGGGCCACCCATATTACGGGCTTTTGTCGGAATTGTGACAATCCGGAAACAAACCGGTGCATTGGATTGTTTCAAAATCGTCGCAATTCCGACACTTGGAGGTCACACCCCGTCGCTAGCTTTTCAGGCGATGATTGGTGAGCGACATCTCAATTTGCAGGAGCTGACGCTGCCGTCCTCCACCGAATGGCGTCCAGGTTGCAACGGATGGCTGATGGCGCGCGTGGCGGCGGGCACGGGCTACTGGCTGCAACACGGGGTCGAACCCCGGCAACTGACGGTCGGTGACGGTTTGATTGCCACCCGCGCGGTCGAGGGCGTCATGCGGGCCAGCCAGCTGGGTCCGCTGAAACTGCAATTTTTCACCGTTCAACTGCAATACCTCAACGGCGTGCTCACCGTCGCGGAATGGCAAAAACTGGAGGTCGCCCCGGACAACCCGGTACCGTCCGTTTCCATTTTTACCGCCGGCGAACCGATCGGACAAAGATTCATGCGGCTGGCCGACCAGACCCACAACCACCGGCTGCCCATGCGTTGCGCGTTGCTGCAACTATGGGCCAATGCCGTGGCCGGCCTCTTGCCGGTGCCAGCGGCTGCCTCCGTCAGTGGCAATAAACTCCGCGATCATATCCGGGAACTGGTGGGGGACATGACGGAGGCCGAACTCGCCGAACGTTCCTTGACGGAACTGGCCGGGCAGTTGCATTGCAGCGAACGCCATTTCAGCCGCCTGTTCCGCGAGGAATTTGGCGTGCCGTTCCATGCCCGGCAGATCGAACTGCGCCTCCAGCGTGCGCGCCAGCTGCTCGCGGATTCAAATGCCAAAATCATCAACATTGCCTACGACAGCGGCTACCGGCATCTCGGCCTGTTCAATACCATGTTTAAAAAACGTTTCGGCCTGACACCCGTCGAATGGCGCCGGCAATACGTTCATAAAAATATTCCGTCTTCCCCATCCCCTCACCCACCGCGGTTGGCGGAGCGTGTGGTGGTCTGGATTGCAACCCTCGGTTTTTATTTCATTTCCTATACCTATTTTCATGCCTCCGCCAAATGACCAAACGCTGGTGGCCGGTGCGCCCGCCACGGTGCCGGCGCACCGTTCCCAGCCACCCCCAACCGGATTGTTACCTGTTTGTAACCTGCGCTCCGAAGTCAGTGGTATAAACTGCAAAAGCAGTGTTATGTGTTCGTCCCACGCCACATCGGGTTTTGTAAACCGTCGCCGGAATTCGGTGACGCGATGCTGTCTTCCCTGGGCCGGCCCCTCCGTAGTTTTGACCGGAATTTTAGCGACCTGGAACCGTTCTTGAACCAAACCGCAACCAAACCTTTATAACCACCATGTTTGTTCAACCCTTGTTTGCCGCCAATGCCGCGGTGTATGCCATCCAAAACGCCACCGCTGAAGGCAAGATCACCGTCGTTGTGCTGCTGATCCTGTCGCTGTTCAGCTGGACGATCATCATCACCAAATTCCGCCAATTGCTGATCGCGCGCCAGGCGACCAAAAGGTTCTTTGCCGCCTACAATTCGACGCGTGATCCGCTGGACATCCAGCGCAAAGGCGAAGAATACGACGGCGCGCCCGCGTACCAGCTTTATATCCGCGGGGCGGATGAACTGGCGTATCAATTAAAAAACAATCCGGTGCAGCTCCAGACGGTGGCTTCCGTGAACCAGGAGGAAGGCGTGGAACATACCAACACCGATTTTCTCGCCCGTTCCACCGCGGTGAAGGTCAGCGTGGCGTCGTTTGAAGCGGTGAAGGTGATTTTGGAGGAAGCGGCCGGCGCCGAGGCGATGGCCTTGGAGAAGGGGATGATTGTATTGTCCACGGCGGTGGCCGGCGGCCCCTTCATCGGATTGCTCGGCACCGTCTGGGGCGTCATGTCCACGTTCGCGGGTATTGCCGAAAGCAAGGCCGCCACCCTCACGGCCATGGCGCCCGGTGTGGCCGCCGCCCTGGTGGCCACCGTCACCGGCCTGCTCGTGGCCATCCCGGCCATGTTTGGCTACAACTTCATGGTCACCACCATCCGCGCCATCACCCAGGAACTGGACGGGTTTGCCAGCCGTTACGCCAACCAGATCGAACACGTCTATGTGGATCACCGTCCGCTGGCCGATGAAATCCGCAACGCCAACGAGGTCCTGGCCGGGCGCATCGTCGGCGCATTGAAGAGCCACGAAACCACCACGTTGGTCGAATCATGAAGAAGTGTTCGAAGTCGGCGCACGCGTCGTTGACGGAGTTGAACATCACGCCGCTGCTGGACCTGGCGTTCGTGTTGTTGGTGATCTTCATCATCACCACCATTCCGCCGGTCAATGATCTGGATTTGAAACTGCCGACGGCGGCCAAACATCTCAAGGACCCGCCGCGCAAGGCCACGTATATTACCGTCCAGGCCGACGGCATGATGTATTTGAACCAGAAGAAAATCGGCAGTGCGGCCGACATGTTGCAAACCCTCATCGGGCTGCGCTTGAATGACCCGGACCTGAACGTCATCATCCGCGGCGACAGTCAGACCAAATACCGGCAAATCCGGGCGGTGCTGGATGTATGCCAGCAGGCCAACCTGCCCAAGGTGGATCTGGCCACCGAAGCCCTGAATGCCAAATGAAGACACTTTGGATGCATGGATTACTGGATGAATGGATTGCCCGATGCGTATGGGCGGCCGTTGGTCAGCCGCTCCACCAATCCAATAATCCAGTCATCCATCGATCCAGCCTGTAACCATGCTGCCGCAAACCCAGGCGCGCCAGAAGCGCAACTCGTCCAAGGTGAACCTGCTCATCTCGTTCACCTTCCACGCGTTGATCGTGGTGGTGGGGCTGTATTTTGCGGCGCGCGGGGGATTGCTGGGCAAACAAATCCAGAAGATCTCGGTGGAGATGATCAAGGAAAAGCCACCGGAGAAACCCAAGGTGGCCGAGAAGCCGAAGGTCGAGCCGCCCAAGGAGGCGCCCAAACTCGCCGCCGCGCCCAAGGTCGAGCCGCCCAAGGAAGCACCGCCCTCAGCGACGGCCCCTCCGACGGTGGCGCCGCCGGCGGCGGAACTGCCGTCGTTTGAGTTCGAGGGTGGCAAGACGGTGGAAAGCAGCTCCGACCCGGTGCAGCTGTACAAAGGGTTGCTCGAATATGCGTTTCGGTCCAAGTGGGACCGTCCCGAGAACCTGCACGATGACACTTACGTGGCGGAGGTGGGCGTGACGGTGGATCGGGAGGGAGAAATCACCGGTGTGGAGTGGCTCAAAGGCTCGGGCAACCCGGTTTGGGACAATTCGGTGCACCGGGCCATCGCGGCCATGACAAAAATGGACAGCGCGCCGCCGACCAATTTTCCGCCCAATGTGGTCATCCGCTTTGACGTGCAGCAGGAAACCGAACCGGTGTTGCAATGAAGAAGACGTCCCACAGTCATCACAGTTCGTTGAGTGAATTGAACATCACGCCGCTGCTGGACCTGGTGTTTGTGTTGCTGGTCATCTTCATCATCACGACGCCGCAGATGATGAACAATCTGGAAATGACACTGCCCTCGGGAAAACCACCGCCCAAGACCAACCAGCCCAAACCCAAGATCAACAAGATTGTGGTGGACGCGCAGGGACGGATGTTCTTGAACGATGAACTGGTGAGCGTTCCCCAACTCAAGGACAAGCTGCAGCAATTGCAGGCGGACAATCCGGACTTGAGCGTGGTGGTCAAGGGTGCCGACGCGGTGGATTACCAGAACATGATCTATGTGCTGGACGTTCTTCGGCAACTCGACATCACCAAGGTCGGCCTCGCCACCGAAGCCGTCGCCGGGCCTTGAACCGGCCGGGCGGCCAGATTATTCCCCGCCGTTGTTACCGTTCCGGCGCTCCCAGCGGCGCGGCGCGCGTTCGGGCGGACTCGTGTCCACCTTGGCGTAGTAGGTTTCCTCGCCGAATCGCGCATCGGCTTCGTGTTGTAATTTCAACGACGGTGTGACGCTGAAGCGTTCGTTGGTGTCCATGAACACAATCTCGCCGCCGGGCCGCATGAAGCACAGCAGCAACGGACATTTGCCCGGAAACGCGGCGACCAATTCACGCACGGTGTCCAGCTGTTCCGGTTTTAAATGCGCCGTGTGCAGGCGCAAATGAACCTGCTTGGTGAATTTCCTCGGCGCGTCCTCCAAGGGCATGATTTCCTGCGGAAAAATTTTCGGGCGCTCGTCGCCGGTGTTGACCTCGCCCACCACGAGAATCGCCATGTTCGGTTTTAACAATTCGCGGTATTTTTCGTAATTCTCGTTCATGCAGAGCACCTGCACGGAGCCTTCGAGGTCTTCGAGCGTAACCATCGAATACGGCTTGCCGCTCTTCTTCGACACGCCGTTT
This sequence comes from Verrucomicrobiota bacterium, assembly GCA_050010675.1. Lineage (GTDB taxonomy): Bacteria > Verrucomicrobiota > Verrucomicrobiia > Limisphaerales > UBA11358 > UBA11358. The sequence continues at coordinate 8,326 of JBEKKN010000005.1, forward strand.
TGCACCGCGGCAATCAATCCGCCGATCCGCGTCAGGCTGCGATTCGGCAGCGCCGCGAGCTTCGCGGTGTTGGTCAGCGCGTATTTCTCCAGGATCGGCGCGAACGGCGTCAGGGGGTGGCCGGTGACGTAGAAGCCGAGCAATTCCTTCTCGTGGGCCAGCAGTTCGTGCTGCGGCCATTCGGGCAGATCGCTGATGGCCTCCGGCATGGGCGGCGCCTTTTCCTCCAGCGCGCCGAACAATGAACTTTGGCCTTTCTGTTTGTCGGAAAGGATGCTCGCGGCGCGGGCCAGGGTGCGTTCGATTTGCGCAAACAACGTGGCGCGGCTCTGGCCGAAACCATCGCACGCGCCGGATTTGATGAGCGCCTCCAGAATCTTCCGGTTCACCGTGCGGCCGTCCACGCGCTGGCACAAATCCGAAAGGGAATTGAATTTTCCGCCTTCCGTCCGCGCCTTCAAGATGGTTTCCACCGCGACTTCGCCGACCCCTTTGATGGCGGCCAGGCCAAAGCGGATGGCTTTGCCTTCGCGCGCCGGCGCAAAATACACCCGGCTTTCGTTCACGTCCGGGCCGAGCACCTCGATGCCGAACGTGCGCGCTTCGCTGATGTACAGACTCAACTTGGCGGTGTCCGCCATGTCGTTCGTCATCATCGCGCAGAAGAATTCAACCGGATAATTCGCCTTCAGATAGGCGGTCTGGTACGCGACAATGGCGTAGGCGGCGGCGTGCGATTTGTTGAAGCCGTAACCCGCGAACTTTTCCAGCAAATCAAAGATTTCATTCGCCTGCTTTTCCGGAATGCGGTTCGTTTCCTTGCAGCCCTTGACGAACACGGCGCGTTGCTTGGCCATTTCCTCCGGCTTCTTTTTGCCCATGGCGCGCCGCAGCAAATCCGCGCCGCCCAGCGTGTAACCCGCCAGCACCTGCGCGGCCTGCATCACCTGTTCCTGGTAAATCAAAATCCCATAGGTCTCGCGGGCAATCGGCTCGAGCAGCGGATGTTCGTATTCGATCTTCACCTCGCCATGCCGGCGCTTGATGAATTCCGGAATCAGCTCCATCGGACCGGGCCGGTAGAGCGCGACCAGCGCCGTGATATGCTCGACCGAACTGATTTGAAATTTCCGGCACAAATCGCGCATCCCACCGGATTCCAGCTGGAACACGCCGAGCGTTTCCGCGCGGTTGAGCAGGTCATAGGTCTTCCGGTCATCGAGCGGCAGACGGTCAATATCGATTTCAACGCCCTGGGTGCGTTTGACCATTTCACAGGTGTTGCGGATCACGGTGAGCGTCTTGAGCCCAAGAAAATCCATCTTCAACAGGCCGAGGTCGCCGACCGGATTCATTGCGTATTGCGTGACGAGCGTGCCGCTGTCGTCCTGCTTGAGCGGAAGCAAATTCACGAGCGGCTGGTCGCCAATGACGACGCCGGCGGCGTGGACCGAGGCGTTGCGCGTGATGTCTTCGAGGATGAGCGCCGTGTCAATCAACTGGTGCGTGACCTCCTCGGTTTGATAGGCCTCCTTGAATTCCGGCGATTGCTTGAGCGCCTTTTCCAGCGTCATCTTCAAGTCAAACGGGATCATCTTGGCGAGCCGGTCGCATTCGCCGTAGCTCAATCCCATCACGCGGCCCACGTCGCGCACCACGGATTTGGCGCCCATGGTGCCGAAGGTGATGATTTGCGCGACCGCGTCGCGGCCGTATTTTTCCCGGACATATTCAATGACATCCGCGCGCCGGTCATCGGCAAAATCAATGTCGATATCGGGCGGATTGACGCGTTCGGGATTCAGGAACCGTTCGAACAGCAGGCCGTAACGAATGGGGTCCACGTTGGCGATCTCCAGCAGATAGGTGACCAGCGAACCGGCGGCCGAACCGCGCGCCACGCAGGCGATGCCGTGTTCACGGCCGTAGCGGATGAAATCGGCGACGATCAGAAAGTAACTGATGAACCCGGTTTTCTCGATGACCGTGAGTTCCAGTTTGAGCCGGTCCATCACGGCTTTGAGGGCGTCGGCGACTTCAGGATTACGCAACGCTTTTTGCTCTGAATTGTGACTTCCGACTTCCGGCTTCGGATAGGTTGGCAACCGCGTCGGATCGTCAATGCCTTCGACGACGAATTCCTTCCCCTCGGCCTTGGCGTGAATGGTGTAGCGGCGGAACAAACCTTCCGCCAGGAGCTTGCGCAGGTAACCTTCGCGGGTGAAGTGTTCCGGCGGCGCAAAAACCGGATAATGCAGCTTGCCGAACTCGATCTCAACGTTGCACTTCTCGGCCACTTCGAGCGTGTTTTTTACCGCGTCGGGCGTTTCGGCAAAACGCGCCTTCATTTCCTCGGCGGTCCGCAGATAAAATTGCTCCGGCTCGTAGCGCATCCGTTTCGTGTCGGCGAGCTGCGTTTGCGTGCCGATGCAAATCAGGCAATCGTGCGCATGCGAATGGCTCTTTTCAACGTAATGAACGTCGTTGGTCGCCACGAGTTTGAGTCCGAACTCTTTTGCCCACTGGATCAAATGGCGGTTGACCTTCGCCTGTTCGGCGATGCCGTGGTTCTGGAGTTCGAGGTAATAATTTTCCGGGCCGAAGGTCTGTCTGAACCAGTCCACCGCCCCGCGCGCCTTGTCCACCTGGTCCTTGAGGATCCAATCCGGCACTTCGCTGGCCAGACAGCCGGAGAGCGCGATCAACCCGTCCTTGTGCGCCGCCAGCAGCTCCTTGTCGATGCGCGGCTTGTAATAATAACCGGTGAGGTGCGCCTCGGTCGTGAGCTTGATGAGATTTTTGTAGCCGGCGACGTCTTTGGCCAGGAGCAGCAGGTGATGATAAACGTCACGCCCGCCGCCGCTGGTTTTCTTTTCCAGCCGGCTGCCTGGGGCGACATACACCTCGCAGCCGATGATGGGTTTGATGCCCTTCTCCCGCGCGGCCTGGTAAAAATCAATCACGCCGTGCATCGCGCCGTGATCGGTGATGGCCAGCGCGGGAAACTTCAGTTCCTGGGCCTTGTCCACCAGCCGGTCCAGCCGGCAGGCGCCATCGAGCAGCGAATACTCGGTGTGCAAATGAAGATGAACAAAGTCCGCGTGCGACATGGAAACAGATTAACTTCCAATGGCGAAGACACCAAGCCACAAAGTTTTTTTGAATCGTCCGCTGCCAGCGCGAAAGCCACGGGTTTGATATTGTGTTGGCGCAAGGCATTGATTATTTTCCCTCACGGAGGCCCGAATCCCGAACTGTGAGAAAGAGAGTTCAACCGAACCGTGGAAAAGTTTTGCCGCCAACGGGTGGCAACAACCCGTTTCACGTATTGGCGCCGGGCGACGCCGTTCCCCGCGAATGCAACGCGTTCATCGAATGCCCGATGCGGAGCAAGATCAAATACGAGTTGGACAAGATTTCCGGCTTTCTGCAAATCAGCCGTATTCTCCACAGTGCGGTGCATTATCCGAGCAATTATGGGTTCATTCCGCAAACCTACTGCGAGGACCACGATCCGCTGGACATCCTGGTGCTGTCCCAGGAACCGGTGACACCCGGCTGCGTGATGAAGGCGCGCCCCATCGGCATGTTGCGCATGATTGACCAGGGCCTGGAGGACATCAAAATCATCGCCGCGCATACCAATGACCCGTTCTACGAGAATTACACGGACATTGCCCAATTGCCGCCGCATGTGCTGCGCGAGATTCACCACTTTTTTGAGATATACAAGGAACTGGAAAAGGCCGATCTGCCGCAGGTGGGAAATTTCCAGGACCGCTATGCCGCGTATCGCGCCATCCGCACCTCACTGGCCCAGTACCAGCATCATCGCCGTCAGCTGCTCAAAGGCGAATTCCCGGATACGTGAGGAAAGTGCTCGCCTGGCCGGGCCCGTTCCCACCTCGCGGCGCCTGCACGATAACAAATGACTTCACTCCTGATCCGTGACGGTGTCGTGAAACTTCAGAATGTCGCCCTTTTCGTCCTTCCGTTCGGCTTCCTTGAACTTGATGGCGGTGCGCGGATGCTGGTTCAACATGCCGGTCAGCAGATACGGCAGGTCGTAGCCCCATAACAATTTGGCGCGCATCGGTTCGATGTGGTTTTGCACGCAGTCGAGCACGGGACGGAGCTTGTACTTGGGATTGTGGAGAAAGCTGATGAGCAGTTCCATCGGACAGTTGCCCGCGCCCCGGCCCAGGCCGGCCATGGTGGCATCAAGATAATTCGCGCCAAGGATGATGCCTTCGATGGTGTTGGCAAAGGCGAGCTGCAGGTTGTTGTGCATGTGCACGCCCACTTCCTTGCCAGATGCCTTGCAGTAATGCTGGTATTTTTTCACCAGATATTGCACCCGCTCGCTGTACAGCGCGCCGAAACTGTCCACGACATAAATCGCCTGCGCCTCGGATGTGGCCAGCATTTCCAGTCCCTCGTCCAGTTCGCGTTCCGGCACGGCGGAGACCGCCATCAGATTCACCGTGGTTTCATAGCCCTTGTCGTGCGCGTCCTTGACCATGTCCAGTGCCGTCGGAATCTGGCTGATGTAGGTCGCCACGCGGATCATGTCCAGGACGCTGTCCTTTTTCGGCAAAATATCCTCGTGATAATCGCAACGCTCGGCGTCGGCCATCACGGTGAGCTTGAGGCCGGTCGGGTTGTCGCCCACGATGCGGCGGAGGTCTTCCTCGACGCAATATTTCCAGCAGCCGTGTTCGCCCAGCTTGATGCCTTGGCGCGACGCCTTGTAACCCAGTTCCATGTAATCCACCCCGGCAGCCACGCAGGTGTCGTAAACCACTTTCACGATTTTGTCGTCGAAGTGGTGATTGTTCATCAGTCCGCCATCGCGAATGGTGCAATCGAGGACTTTGATTTCCGGCCGGTAGGAAAGCCAGCGACTGGTGGCGGAATCTTTGGGTTTGGTTGTTTTCATGGTGCCAGTTATTCGGCGACATGCCGAACCAGAATTTTGCCCTGAATTCGGCGAGAATGGACAGCGGAAACTGGCTTTAATTTGACACGCTTTTTGCCATGCACCGGGGCAAGAAACGTTGGCCTACTTGCGGAAGAAATCCTGGATGACCCCGGCCACGCGCTGGATTTGGGCGTCGGTCAATTCGGGATAAATCGGCAGGCTGAGGCATTCGCGAGCCGCCTTTTCCGCAATGGGAAAATCGCCGGCCCGATAACCGAGACTGGCATAACATTTTTGCAAATGCAACGGCACCGGATAATGCAGGGCGCAGCCGACGCCGTTGGCATCGAGATGTTTTTTGAGATCGTCGCGGCGCGGATGGCGCACGACGTAAAGATGGTAGGCGCTTTCGCCCCAGCTGGCTTCGCGTGGCAATTGCAGCGGCGTGCCCGCCAGCAATTCATGGTAACGATGCGCGACGCGGCGGCGTTCTGCCGTCCATTGGGCGAGATGTTTCAATTTCACGCCCAGCACCGCGCCCTGAATGCCTTCCATCCGGTAATTGTATCCGACTTCATCGTGATAATAGCGCACGGTCGAGCCATGTTCGCGCAGCGAACGGGAACGCTTGTCAAAAGCCGGATTGTTTGTCACCAAGGCACCGCCTTCGCCGCAGGCGCCGAGGTTTTTACCGGGATAAAAACTGAAGCAGGAAATGTCGCCGAACGTGCCGACCATTTTGCCTTTATATTTCGCGCCGTGTGCCTGGGCCGTGTCCTCGACCAGCGGCAACTTGTGCTTTTTGCAAATCACCAGAATCGGGTCGAGGTCAAACGGATGGCCGTAAAGATGCACCGGCATGACGACCTTCGTTTTAGACGTGATGGCCTTTTCGAGAAGTTTCGGATCGAGATTGAATGTCGCGTCGTCAATGTCCACATACACCGGCTTCGCGCCGGCATAAGAAATCGCCCAGCTGGTGGCCACGAAGGTGAAGGGTGTGGTGACGACCTCATCGCCGGGGCCAACGCCGAGCAGCAGCATGGCCACGTGCAGCGCCGACGTGCCGCTGTTGAAACCGGAACAATGTTCGGCGCCGACATACCTGGCGAAGTCCTTTTCAAATTGCGCCACGTCCGGGCCCAGGCAAAAGGAACAGTGGTCGAGCGTGCGCGCGATGGCGGCGTCAAGGTCCTTGCGGACGCTGCGGATTTGTGCGGCGAGATCGAAATAAGGAATTGGGTTCATCTGGACAAGTTCAGGGTTCTCAATCAAACAGCATCAATTCGGGCGACAATATGCCGTTGGCACGGCAATAAGGCGAGCAGTTTGTCGTCGGTGGCCAAAAAACCTGGAAAGCCAGTCTACCCTGTCCTCATTTCATTTGTCGCTCGTTCGACCAGCCAGCCAGTCGAACAACAGAAAAACACTGGCGAAAAATGGGAACACGCCGTAAAGCGTGTCGCTGACCGAATGCGATTTGTGGTCCACGGCCAGAAACACCTGCACACAAAACGACACGGCCGCCAGGGTGATGATCGCGCCCGGCACAGAGATGGGCACGTAAATCCAGCCCGCCCGTTTAAACCAGACATTTTTCACGTTGCTCCTTTCTGGGTTGTTTTATTCGTTGCTCCACTTCGGTGATGAGATGGTCTGGCGTGGAAGTTCCCGCCGTGATGCCAACAGTGTCTGTGTTATGAAACCATTCCGCGCGCAAATCGGCGGCGGTCTGGACATGATAAACGCGCCGACAAAACCGCAGGCTCGTTTTGACCAGTTCCTGCGTGTTGTTGCTGTGCGCACCGCCAATGACAACGACCACGTCGCACGTTTGTGCCAGCTCAACGGCCGCGCTCTGTCGTTGCTTGGTCGGCTGGCAAACCGTGTCAATAAAACGCACTTCCGATTGCGGAAAGCGTTCCCGGAGCAACCGCACGAGCTGCCTGACTTTGTTAACAGGCTGGGTGGTTTGGGAAACCACCCCAAACCGCGGCTGCACTTTGAGGTTCATCACCTCCGCTTCGGAAAGCACCACGTCGAAGGCCGCGAGGTCCCCGGTCATGCCGCGCACTTCCACGTGGTCGCGTTGGCCGATGATGACGGGATGAAAACCTTCGTCCACGAGTTTCGCCAGGCTGCGATGGGCGACATGAACGAGCGGACAGGTGGCCTCCAGCACGTTCAGGCCGCGACTGCGGGTTTCGATCAGTTTGCGTTTGGAGGCGCCATGGGCCGTGATCATCACGGTCCGCGTGTTTGCCGCCGCCGGTTGTTGTTCAAGGCGAATGCCATTGGCGCGCAATTCCGACAGCACGGTTTCATTATGGACCAGATCGCCCAGGATGGTCAGCGGTTCCTGTTTTGCGGTTTCCAACGCCAGCGCGATGGCGTCTCTCACTCCAAAACACATGCCCAGATGTTCCGCCCGAATTATTTTCATGGTGCCTCCCGATCGGAATTTACGATTTCAGCGCGCCTCGAATTGTGCTTCAGGATACTGGGAAGCAGGACCTTTGAGCAGAGGCTCGTCGGACCCCTTCAAGTACCGATCAAAAAATGCCCGCAAATAATCCGTCGTAATCATCAATGTCCGCGGCCCATCCATCGGTCCCAAGGCCTGTTCCATTCTCAAAAAAGGGGAATAGAACACGCCGTTGTCGGTAAAATTGAAATGACGTGCGCCATGGACCGTGATCTGGTAGCCGCCATGGTTCAGTTTGTCGTAGATGGCCCGGGTGTTTCGGTTGGCCTGCAGTCCTTCCGCGTCCGGGGGAACCTGATGATCACTCCAGATAAACATGAAAGGCTGACTCAGGCCGGCTTGGATGACGTCCCCGCGCGGGTAGCCATCAATGTCAACGCCGGCTTTGAATCGGGAATCCAGCCGGCACGCCTGAGCCGCGGTACATCCGCCGAACGAGTGGCCGAATACGCCGACGGATTGCAGATCCAGTCGTCCGGCAAATTTCCCCGAGGAATCCGTCTGATTCAGTTTTTCCAATTGGTTGAGCACGAACACATCATCAGCCGCCCAGACATTGATCAGGCGGTTGAGAATCTCATTGCTGGCCTCCACCGAAGCGTTGTCGGGAACGCTGTCTTCCCGGGTTCCCCAGGCAACGCGCCCGTCGGGAAATACCACCACGCTGGCGCTATACGTCGGCGTGCACGCCACCACCACGTAACCGTGACTTGCCAGATCTTCTGCCAGGGTCGTGTAGTCGGTGGCGATGGGGCCCAGGCCGGGCTCGAAAATTAAAACCGGATAGGCCGGATGCGTTGCGGCAACCGGGGCATCGGCGATGGCGTGAACCCTGACCGAGCCAAGATTCTGCATGAAGAAACGCGAGCAGATGCCCTGCTCCTGCGCCCGCGCCATTCTCCATTTTTCCGGCAGATATTCTGCTGCCGGTCGGGACGCCGGGGTCACGGCGGCGGGGTACCAAATCCATACCGCGAGTTCCCGTTTCGTGTCCGCGCCATTCCTCAGGCTCTCCGGGCGCGTTTCATCAACCCAGTCATACTCGACCCGGCCGACGGCGTATGGTCCCGTGGGTGCCGGTAAAAGAACTTTCCGGTTATTTTGCAACCAGAGGTAGCCCAGGAGCAACGCGATGAGCAACAACCCACTGCCCATCGTCCACCCCAGAATCTTGGCCGTCCGCCTCAACATAATGCCCGGTTTCATGGAATTTAAGTTCTTGAGCCTCTTACTCGTGCAACAGAAAAATCCCGGCGGCGAAAGCGGTCCCCGCCGCCCACAGCAACCATCGATGGCGACGCCAGGCCGCCTGATAATCGGATAATTGGACCAGGAGATCGGCCGCGTAGGCGGTGCAATACAGCACGTTCGCCAGCACCGCGGCGAGCAACAAGCCGATGACCGGGGGCCAGCCCAATGCGGCCAGGGTTGGCTGGTGATAGAAGAACGAGCCGGCCACCACCAGGGCGAGGACGGCATTGAAGGCAATCCGGCGCGGCTCCCAATAACGGAGGCTTTCAGTCACAATATCTTTCATTGGTTTTGCAGGTTGATTGGCGATTATACTTTGTAAGACAAAGTAAAAGACCAAGGAGGGGTAAAAGTGTTCAAAGAAATTTCATTTGGGCCGGTTTTGTTGGACGATCCGTTCGAGCAGATTGATGTAGTCAGCGAAGGCTTTGCGGCCTGACGTGGTGAGCGAGCAGGTGGTGAGCGGGCGGCGGTTTTGAAACGATTTGGCCACCGCCACGTAGCCTTCCTGTTGCAGCGCCCGGATGTGGGTGGTGAGGTTGCCGTCGGTCATGGCCAGCGCGTCACGCAACTCGGTGAAGGACAATTCCGGTGAGGCGGCGAGCATGGACATGATCGCCAGCCGGCCCTTCTCGTGAATCACGCGGTTCAGCTGTAAGTACGGTTCCGGGTTCACGTCGCATTCTTTCCTGTCCCGGTCAAATACAGGTAGGCGCCGTAAGCCAGATGCAATCCGCCGAAGAAAAAGCCCATCAGCCAATGTGCTTTCAGGTTGAGATCGGAATTCCTGAAGGCGGCCGCCAGCAACAGGACACACGCGCAGGCAATAAAAGACCAGCCCAAAAGCTTCACCCCTCGGGGGGCAAAAAAGCCGGCCGCGTGCAACCCGCACCCGTAGAAAAGCACCCACAGCAGGGCCAGCAACACCGTGAAACCGCCTTCCAGGTCAACCCCGGTGAAAACCACTCCCAAACACATCCCGGCGATCAAGGGCGGCAGCAGCGCCTGGGCGATCCGTCGCGTGGGCGGTGACCAGAAAGGCTCCTGGTCCTTGAAGGCTTGGCGGCGGGTGATCAGCAGCGCCCCGGCGACGACCACGACGGCGGTTCCCAACCACAAGGTTCCAAACGCGCGCATGGAATCCAAATGGAACCAAAGTCCGATGGCCGCGGCCGCCACGCCGAGCGTGCCCGCGAACAACATGAGGGGCGCCAATGCCCGCCGGTACACGGCGGAACGCTCCATCAACGTGCGGATGGTTTGTAAATTCTCAGCGGCCCAGTTCGATTCCATGATTTTTACTTTGTATCACAAAGGCAGTTTTGACAAGTAAAAAATGCAAACACAAATCGGCCCGGTGGCTACCGGCGGAACAATTGTTTCATTTCCTGCCTTCTTGCTTTCCGGATTCGTTCGGTTGAAGATTTTCCGTCGTATGCCGCCGCCGAAGAAAATCTCCGCCCGCCAGCGCGTGCTGGCGCAATGGCGCGGCGTGGATTTGTCGCCATTGGAAACCGCGAAGGCCGTGCGCGCCCGCGCCGTCGGCGCCGTGCTGTCGGGCGTGCTGACGGGTTTGCGCATCGATGACCGCCGCGCCGAGGCCGAGGTCGTCAAGGTCTGGAATTCGCTGATCGACCCGAACATCGTCGCCCACGCTCAGCCGGCCGGCCTGCGCAAGGGGACACTGTTTGTAAACGTGGACAGCAACGTATGGCTTTCGGAGATCGTCCGTTATCGTCGCCGGGAAATTCTGGACCGCCTGCAGCACAGTTTCGGGAAAAATGTGATTCAAAGAATTTCGTTCCGCGTTGGGTAAACCGGTTCACGCCATCTCTTTCATCTGTTTGGGGGTGAGCAACCACGCGAGTGTGGCACACCGGCCGAATCTCAAAGCAGCCATTTCCAGTTTGCCCAGGCCGCCCTTTTTCAATTCGATGCCCGCGGTGGCGTTGCCTGAAATCAACCGCCCGATCAGCTGGCTTAAGTAAGGTTCATGGCCGACGAGCAGGACGTTTTCCGGCACGGGTTTCAGTTCATTCAGCTGTTGAATCAATGCCTTCGGGTTGCCACCGGGTGTCAGTTCGTCCGAAAAAGCGAGGCGTTTTTTCCGCCGCCGCGATCGGGCAATGATTTCGGCGGTTTGGCGCGCGCGCAAAAACGGGCTGGAAAGAATCAGGTTGAAATCCAGGTCCAGGTTCTGCAGGGCGGCGGCAATCTGCCGGAGTTGACGTTTGCCTTTGGGTGTGAGGGGTCGTTCGGCATCCGTCTTGAACCCCGGCGTGCTGCGTTCCACTGCAATGCCGTGCCTCAAGATATACAGATTCACCGGGGGGAGCATACCCCTCCGGGCAACAGGTGCAATCCTGCCAAATGTAACATTTTTTCACTTGGGTTGGGATGAGGTTGCCTCGTAGTTTTGTCACCTTATGGAAGCCGTGCGGCGCGCCGTCATTGACGTCGGCACCAACTCGATCAAGTTGTTGGTGGCGGACGTGTCGGGGCGCGAGGTGCGGCCGGTCCACGAAGAGAGCCGGCAGACGCGCCTCGGCCAGGGGTTTTACGAAACCCGGCGGCTCCAGCCTGAGGCCATCGCCCATACCGCGGCAGCCGTCTGGGAGTTCGCCGAAATTGCCCGTGAAAAAAACGCGGGTTCGATCCGGGTCATCGCCACCAGCGCCGCGCGCGACGCGGTGAATCCCGGCGACCTCACCACGGCCATCCAGCGGGCGGCCGGCCTCAAGGTTGAAATCATCTCCGGTGAACAGGAGGCCGAATGGGTGTTTCAAGGTGTGAACACCGACGCGGAACTGGCGAGGCAACCCCTGCTGCTGCTCGATGTCGGCGGCGGGAGCACGGAATTTATTTTCGGCCATGGCGCGCGCCAGCACTTCGCCCACAGTTTTCCGCTCGGCACGGTGCGGCTGCTCGAAAAATTTCCGCACAGCGATCCGCCGACGCGCGGCGAATTCGCCGCCTGCCGCGATTGGGTCAAAAATTTTCTGCAACAGGAAGTCCGTCCCCAGCTTGAGCCGGCCCTGCGCCATGAGGTGAAATCCGGTTCCGGGACCGGCCAAACCCGGCTCGTGGGGACGGGCGGCACGACCAGCATCCTCGCGCGCATCGAAAAAAAACTGGATCGCTTTGACCGTGAGCGCATTGAAAGCACAATTTTAAGCCGGGATCAGGTAAGCGCCTGCCGGAAACAGCTTTGGGGCGTGCCCCTGGCCCGGCGGAAGGAGATTACCGGCCTGCCCAGGCTGCGCGCCGATGTGATTCTCACCGGCGTCGTGATTTATGAGGCGGTCATGGAGGAATTTGATTTCAAACAACTCCACGTCAGCACACGCGGCCTGCGTTTCGCGGCGGTGATGGATTGAAGTGATTTGCGATTTTTGAATTAAGATTTACGATTGGCCCGGTCTCCGGCCCGCGCGGGGCACTCATCAATGAAATGCCTGATCGTTGGTTGTGGTTACGTCGGTTTGCCCCTGGGCGCGGAACTCGTCCGCCTGGGGCACGAGGTTGCCGGCCTGCGACGCCAGGCCTCGGCGGAAAATGAATTGAAAGCCGCCGGGATCCGTCCGCTGGTCGGTGACGTGACCCGGCCGGAATCCCTGGCCCGATTGCCGCATGCCTTTGATTGGGTCGTCAATTGTGTCGCCTCCGGCGGCGGCACGGCGGAAGAGTACCGCCGGATTTATCTGCAAGGGACGCGGCATTTGATGGAATGGCTTTCGGCCACGCCGCCGCAAAAATTTGTCTATACCGGCAGCACCAGCGTTTACGGTCAGACTGATGGCTCACCGGTCAAGGAGACCAGCCCGACCGAGCCGGTGGTGGAAACCGCGAAGGTTCTCCGTGAAACGGAAAAGCTGCTGCTGACGGCGGCCGGCGAGCGCAAATTTCCCGCCGTGATTCTCCGGGTGGCGGGCATTTACGGTCCGGACCGCGGCCATGCGTTCAAGCAATTCCTGAAAAACGAGGCGCGGATTGAGGGCGACGGCTCGCGGTTTCTGAACATGATTCATCGCGACGACCTGATTGGCTGCCTGATCGCCGTCTTGAAAAGCGGCCGGCCCGGAGAGATTTACAACACCGTGGACGACGAGCCGGTGACCCAGGCGAACTTTTTCCAGTGGCTGGCGGAAGAACTCGGCCGGGAGCCGCCGCCGATGGTGCCGGAGAATCCTGAAGCTGACCGCAAACGCGGTGTCACGAACAAACGGGTCTCAAATCGAAAGCTGAAGATGGAACTGGGCCATCAGTTCAAGTATCCAAACTTTCGCATCGGTTACAGCGCGGAAATTCTGCGGCTGGAGCGCGCCGGCAAGCTGGACGCTGCCCTGGAGGGTGGTTAAAAAAGCTTCAAAAGATTTCGCGAAACGGGCGTAGCGGCTTTCGTCTGAAAGCCGCACTCATCAATTTTCCAAGTTGGCGGCGCTCTACCGAGACGCCGCTACGATCCGTGGGGAGCTTTTACAGAGGTTTCAACGGATTGTTCATTTCACGTCACGGCGTCATCCGTTGCGGTTACGTCGCGTTCTCGCCTTGTTCGCCGGTGCGGATGCGGCGGGCGTCGTCCACGGTGGAAATGAACACCTTGCCGTCGCCAATCTTCCCCGTCCGGGCCGCTTGGATAATGGCTTCGACGGCGGCTTCCACCTGGGCTTCGGGCAAAACGGTCTCAATTTTGATCTTGGGCAGAAAGTCCACCGTGTATTCGCTGCCCCGATAAATTTCCGTGTGCCCCTTCTGCCGGCCAAAGCCCTTGACCTCGGTCACGGTCATGCCGCGGATGCCCAGTTCGTTGAGTGCCTCCTTGACTTCGTTCAACTTGAACGGTTTGATGATCGCTTCGATTTTTTTCATAATTCGTTGCTTTATTCGTTGTAGGCGCGCTCGCCATGCTGCGAAAGGTCCAGTCCCGCGCTTTCGTCCTCCTGATCCACACGCAATCCGACGGTGGCGTCCACCAGCTTCAAAATCAGAAACGTGGCGACGGCGGCCAGGGCCACCGTGGCGCCGACGCCGGCCAGTTGATTCCAAAACTGGTGCGTGCCGCCGGCGAGGGAGACCGCCACGCCATTTTTTCGGAAGGCGGTAGCGATCAGTGGATTCACCTCTGCGTTCGCGAGAAAACCCAGCATCAGCATGCCCACCGTGCTGCCGACGCCGTGAACGCCGAACACGTCCAGCGAGTCGTCGTAGCCAAAGGCCAATTTGAGTTTCGTGACCGCCAGATAACACACCACGCCCGCCACCAATCCGATGCCAAACGCGGCCGGCACACTGACAAATCCCGAGGCAGGGGTGATGGTGGCGAGTCCCGCGACCATGCCCGAGGCCGCCCCGAGCACGCTGGGTTTCCCTTTCAGCAGCCATTCCGCGCCGGTCCAGCTCAACGCCGCCGCCGCGGCCGAGAAATGGGTGGCGGCAAACGCACTGGTGGCGAGGGTGCCAGCGTTCAACGCGCTGCCCGCATTGAAGCCAAACCAGCCCACCCACAACAACCCCGCGCCCATCAGCGAAAGCACGACATTATGCGGCATCATCGGTTCGTGCGGAAAACCGCGGCGCCGGCCGATCACCAGCGCGAAGACCAGCGCCGAAACCCCCGAGCTGATGTGCACGACCGTGCCGCCGGCAAAATCGAGCACGGGAATTTTTCCGCCGCTGGCCCAGTTAAACCAGCCGCCCTGGCCCCACATCATGTGGCACAGCGGCAGATAAACGACGATGGTCCACAGCACGATGAACAGGAGATACGCCTTGAACCGGACGCGTTCCGCGATCGCCCCGCTGATGAGCGCCGGCGTGATGATGGCGAACATCATTTGAAACAACATGAAGGATTCGGCGGGGACCGTGGCCGCGTAAGCCGGGTTCGGCGCGCCGCCGACGCCCTTGAGAAAAAGGTGGGTCAGCGGATTGCCGAAAAAGGCGTTGCCGCCGCCGAACGCGACACTATAGCCAAATACCATCCAAAGGGTGGAGATCACGGCCATCAAAATCAGGCTGTGCATCATGGTGGAAAGGACGTTCTTGGAGCGCACCAGACCGCCGTAGAAAAGAACCAAACCCGGCGCTGTCATCATCAGCACGAGCGCGGTGCTGGCGAGCAACCAGGCGTTGTCACCGGAATTAATGGTGGGAGTGCGGTTGCTGGCGGGGGCTTGCTCCAACTGTACGGCACCCGGTTGCACGCCGGTTGTTCCGTCCGGCGGGGTTGCCGCCAGCGCAGAACGTCCAGAACTCATCAGCAGAATGAGCAACAAGCAAATGGAAAGGCGAAGCGCGGCCAGGCGGGTGAACGGGATCATGCCCAATTAGAATGTGGTTCGGAACGCTTTGTCAACCATTTGACAATTCCAAGGAACGCTTTGCCAAGAAAGGGTTATGATACAAGTCGTGTCACCGGGCTCGGCATGGCGTCCCGTTGCGGAGAACCGCGCAAATTTGCCGGTTTCACGGCCGCCATCGTGGATGACCGGCGGCAAAATTTGATTTCGACGCGTTTCCGCTTCCCCAGTATCGTTGTGATGATGACCGCCGAAGCTCAACTCACCCCCATGATGGCGCAGTATCGTCGCATCAAAGGCGAACTGCCCCGGGACGCGTTGCTGCTCTTCCGGCTCGGGGATTTTTACGAGATGTTTTTCGAGGACGCGCAGGCCGGCGCCCAGATTCTCAACCTGGCACTCACCGCCCGCAACGGCGTGCCCATGTGCGGCCTGCCGCACCACGCCGCCAATGCCTATATTGGCCGGTTGCTCAAAGCCGGCCGCAAGGTGGCCATCTGCGACCAGCTCGAAGAAGCGCGCCCAGGCAAACTCGTCAGCCGCGAGGTCACCCAGATTCTTTCGCCCGGCACCCATTTCGACGAGCGGATGCTCGTGGCCGAACGGAACAACTTCCTCGCCGCGGTTTATCCGTCCGGGAAAATGTTCGGTCTGGCGCTCGTGGACCTGACCACCGGCGATTTTCTGACGACGGAGGTGGACGGCGAGGCCGCGTTGCTCACCGAACTGGAACGGTTGCGCCCGGCGGAGATTATTTATCCGGGCGAATCGGGCGCCGTGCGCGATCTATTGCGCGGCGCCTTCCAGATCCTCAACGGTTATGATGACTGGACATTCGCGCCGGAAACGGCGCTGTACACCGTGCGCGACCATTTCAAGGTCGCGTCACTCGACGGTTTCGGGTTGAAGGACCGCGGGGCCGCCGTGGGCGCGGCGGGCGCGGCGTTGCATTATCTGACGCAGCATTTGCGCCGCGACGTGAAGCAGCTTACCCGGCTCTCGTTCTATCGCCGCAGCGATTATCTGGCGCTCGATTTCACGACGCTGCGCCATCTGGAGATCCTGGAACCGCTCCACCATGACGCACCGCGCACGGCCTCGCTCTATGGCGCGGTCAATCGCACCGTCACGCCGATGGGCGCGCGACGGTTGCGCAACTGGCTCTCGCAACCGCTCGCCGCCGTCGAACCCATCCGCCGCCGGCAGGATGCCGTGCAATCGTTCATCGCAAACTCCTCCGGGCTGGACAGTTTCCGCGCGCAACTCGCCCAGGTGCGCGATTTGGAACGCACCCTTGGGCGGCTGAGTTCCGGCAGCGGCAACGCGCGCGACCTCGTCGCCTTGCGCCTGGCATTGGAGCAAATCCCGGCGCTGAAACACATTCTTGCCGCCGTTGGACCGGCGTCGCGCCTGTCTCCGGCTTCAGGAAATAATCTTCCGCAGCTGGAGGGCGCGGAAAATAATGAGACCGGCGCAACGCCGGTCCTGCTGCTTGATCTGGCTGCGCAAATCTCCGAATCACCTGACCTGGTGGAATTGATTTCCCGTGCCATCGTGGAAGACCCGCCGCTGGCGTTGAAGGAAGGCGGCATGATCCGCGACGGCTTTGACCCCGCGCTTGACGAGCTTCGCACCGCCCAGCGCGGGGGCAAGGATTGGATTGCCAAATTGCAGGCGGACGAAATCACGCGCACCGGCATTTCGTCACTCAAGGTCCGGTTCAATTCCGTTTTTGGTTATTACCTCGAGGTTACCAAGGCGAACCTCGACAAGGTCCCGCCGCATTACATCCGCAAACAAACCATCGCGAATGGTGAACGTTACATCACCCCGGAACTGAAGGAGATGGAAGGCAAAATCCTCGGTGCCGAGGAACGCAGCGTGAAGCTGGAATACGAGTTGTTCCAGCGTGTACGCGAGGAGGTGCTGGGCCAGTTGCCGAAAATCCAGCAGACCGCCGCGGCCCTGGCGCAACTCGACGTGCTTGCTTCCTTCGCCGAAACCGCGCGGCTGCACAACTATTGCCGGCCTCAGGTTGCCGACGATGGCGTGCTGCAAATCCGCGACGGACGACACCCGGTTCTGGAGCAAAGCCTGCAAGACGAACGCTTCGTGCCGAATGACACGAGCTTGGGAAGTGTGGCGAACTTTGCTTCTCCCTCTCCGCCGCGGAGTGGGGGAGAGGGCCGGGGCGAGGTGGCGCATTCACAAACCCCTCATCCTGAGCCTGTCCCTGCTTTGGGTGGGGAGAGGGAAACCAGTTTATGCTTTCCCCAGATCGCGCTCCTCACCGGGCCGAACATGGCGGGCAAGAGCACTTACATCCGGCAGGTGGCGCTCATCGCGCTGTTGGCGCACACCGGCTCGTTTGTGCCGGCGGCGGAGGCGCGGATTGATCTGGTGGACCGGATCTTCACCCGTATCGGCGCCAGCGACGACCTCACGCGCGGGCAATCCACCTTCATGGTCGAAATGACCGAAACGGCGAATATCCTGAACAACGCCACGCTGCACAGCCTCGTCGTGCTGGACGAAATCGGCCGCGGCACGAGCACCTTCGACGGTTTAAGCCTGGCGTGGAGCATCGTCGAACACCTGCATAACCAGGTGGGCGCCAAAACGCTCTTTGCCACGCACTATCACGAATTGACCGAACTGGCGACACGGCTGCCGCGGTTGAAAAATTTCAACGTGGCGGTGCGGGAGTGGCATGACCAGATTGTTTTTTTAAGAAAAATCGTCGAAGGCGGCACGGACAAGAGCTATGGCATCCATGTCGCCCGGCTGGCGGGCGTACCAAAGGAAGTTTTGGAACGCGCCCGGCAAATTCTGGCGAATCTTGAAGAATCTGAACTCACGCCCGAAGGCAACGTGCGCGCACCGCGCCGGCAACAGGACCGCGACAAGTTGAAAAATCTCACGCCCGCGCCACAGATGGATTTGTTTGGAAAATAAATGTATGGACACCGGATCCGCCGACCTGACGACGGGCAAGGGTGGTTTGCCGATGGTGAAAATCCGCACGCCCTGGAGCGTGGCGGAAATTTATCTGCATGGCGCGCACGTCGCGCATTTACAAAAAAACGGCGAATCACCGCTGCTCTTCGTGAGCGCCCGGAGTCATTTCGCCGCCGGCGAGGCCATTCGCGGCGGGGTGCCCATCTGTTTTCCGTGGTTCGGCAACCGTGCCGGCGAGCCGTCACACGGTTTCGCGCGCCTCGCGGCGTGGCAACTCCTCAAAACGGTCGTGGCGCCGGAGGGGGGGGTGACGTTGACGTTCGCGCTGCCGCAGATTCCCGGACGCGACGCCTGGAACAATCTGCGCACGGAATTTGTCGTGACCGTCGCCGACACATTGACGATGGAGTTGACCGTCGCGAACGATTCCTGCGGCGAGCCGGTGGCGATTGAGAACTGCCTGCACACCTATTTTCACGTCGGCGACATTAACCAGGTTTCCCTCGCCGGTCTGCGCGGCCTGCCGTTTGATGATTTCGCCGCCGGCGCCACGGGCACGCGCCGGATGGAGAACGACCCGGTGCTGCGCATTGCGAAGGAGATCAACCGCGTTTATCCGGACCACGCCGGCGCGGTGGAAATCTGCGACGAAAAGCTCCGGCGCGTGATTCGCGTTGAAAAATCCGGTTCCCACTCCACCGTGGTCTGGAACCCGTGGACGACGCAGAAACTGCCGGACGACTTTGACCCGGCGGAACATCAAACCATGGTCTGTGTGGAATCCGGCAACGTGAAGCAGAACAGGCTTTTGCTCGCGCCCGGTAAAGCGACCAGCTTGAAGGTGAAGTTAAGCAGCCAGCCCCTGTGACCGGATGATTTCTGTCATTGAACCCCAGCCGGCCGGAGCGGCCACCAACCTGGTAAAGCAGGTCGAGGAGATCTTTTCACCCAGCGGGGTGCTGTCGCGCGCGAAGAATTTTGAATTCCGTCCGCAACAGCAGGAAATGGCCGTGGCCGTGGCGCGCGCGCTGCAGAATCGCGAGCACCTTGCCGTCGAGGCCGGCACAGGCGTCGGCAAGAGTCTCGCGTATCTGATTCCGGCGATTTTGTTTGCGCTGGCGGAAAAGAAAAAGGCCATTGTTTCCACGCACACGATCAATTTGCAGGAACAGCTCACCGAGAAGGACCTGCCCATGCTCGCCGGCGTGCTGGGGGCGCTGCCCGAGCCGGTGAAGTTCAGCTTTTCCATGCTCAAGGGCCGCGCGAATTATCTCTGCACCCGCCGCCTGCAGAAGGCCATGCAGCAATCGGGCAACCTGTTTACGTCGTCCGAGGCCGAGGAGTTGCAACGCATTTACGAGTGGTCGAAGGAGACCAAGGACGGCAGCCTCTCGGATTTCGACGTCGAACCGGACCCGAAGGTCTGGGCGCAGGTCTGTTCCGAACGCGGACTTTGTTCGCCCAAGGTCTGCGGTTTCCCGTCCGATTTCGCCAAGGACCACGGCGTCTGCTTCTTTCAGCGCGCGCGGAACAAATTTCTTTCCTCGGACGTGCTGGTGCTGAACCACACGCTGTTTTTCACGCTGCTGGGCGGGGTGGACGAAGAAATGGAGGGCGGCATCCTGTTCAAGAACGACTTTGTGATTTTCGACGAGGCCCACCAGATGGAGCCCGTCGCCTCCCGGCACATCGGTTTGAGCGTGTCGAGCGGGCAGGTGCGTTATGCGCTGAACCGGTTGTGGAATCCGCGCACGGAAAAGGGTCTGCTGGCCACCTTGCGCAAGGGCGGCGCGGTGAAACTGGTGGCCGACATCCTGGACGAATCGGACCGGTTCTTTGAAAACATCGAGGGAGCCTGCGAGGAAATCCAGAAATCCGCCGGCAAAATCAAATTTGGCGGCGGTGAAGCCGGCGGACGCCGGCGCACGTGGACGGAATTGCGCATTCGCCGGGCGGAACTCGTGAAGGACAACGTCACGCTGCCCATCCAACGCCTGCGCGAAGCCGTGAGCGAGCTGATTAAATTGAGCGAGGACAAGGACATCGGGCAGGAACTGGTCGAGTGCAACCGCCGGCTGGCCGAGTTGCGCGACGAGGTGAAGGCGTTTCTCGAACAAAGCGCGGCTGACCATGTTTACTGGGTGGAACGCAGTGGCAAGCTGCACCGGAACCTCGCGCTCAATGCCGCGCCGGTGGACGTGGCGGACTTTCTGCGCCGCCGGCTGTTCGAAAGCGACACGAGCATAATCATGACCAGCGCCACGTTGGCGGTGAAGGCCATGGTCGAGGGTCGAGAGACGAAAGACGAGGGCCGGAAAAGGCCCTCGCCCCTCGCCCTTCGCCCGTCGACGTCGCCACTGAACTACTTTTCAAAACGCATCGGAGCCGAAACGGCGACCCTTTTACAGGTCGGCACGCCGTTTGACTACGAGCGGCAGATGCGGATTTTTGTCGCCCAAAAAATGCCCGACCCGCGCGAAGCCGGTTACGCCGAGGCGCTCGAACATTGGATCGGGCATTTCGTAAAACAGACCCATGGCAAGGCGTTCGTGCTGTTCACCAGTTACAAGCTCATGCAGGAGGTCAGCGAACGCATGCAGCCGTTCTTCGACCAGCTGGGCGTCGCGTGCCTGGTGCAGGGTACAGGCACACCCCGCTCGACCATGCTGGAGAAATTCAAGGACGACGTGGACTCGGTGCTGTTCGGCACGGACAGTTTCTGGCAGGGCGTGGACGTGCCCGGCGAGGCGTTGAGCAACGTCATCATCACCCGCCTGCCGTTCGCCGTGCCCGACCATCCGCTCATCGAGGCGCGCCTCGAGGCGATAGAAGCGCGCGGCGGCAACGCGTTCGGTGAATTTTCGTTGCCGGAGGCGATCCTGAAATTCCGCCAGGGCGTTGGCCGGTTGATCCGCACCAAAACCGACACCGGCATCATCGTAATTCTGGACAACCGGGTTCTGACGAAGCAATACGGGCAGGCCTTTCTCGACGCGCTGCCCAAGTGCCCGGTAGAGATTATTTAAAGGACTATTTCGAAGCAGGCAATAGCAACTGAAACGGAGTAGCACTATTTGTATTAATTGGACTTGTGCCAATTGGATTGAAAAACGGATCGTATCGCACTTTTTCTTTAAAATTACCGTTGCTGTCACCGCCTCGGTCAATTTCTGTCAGTACGCCGTTTTGATAAATTTCGCGTGTGATCGCATACTTTGAGCCGTTCGGTCTGATTTCCATTTCTTGGATGATCCTATTCTTGTATGTGGAAAAAACATCCGGGATGCCGTTGAAATCGGTGTCTTCTTGTAATGTGTCATTTTCATCATCAGAAAACGTCCACCACGAATCAGGTTTCCCATCGAAATTATTATCATATTCCGAACGCACGGCGCGACCATGTTCATAATACGTCCAATGATCCCATTTCCCGTCGAGATTTCGATCTTCAAGGAATTCGACCAGATGTCCATCGCGATAAACCCATTCTTCATTAGGTTTACCATGAGAATAACGGTAGTGCGTTTTTGTCCCGAGCCCGTTCACCCACTGATAGAAAAGACAAAGGATGACTCCAAGGATTACTCCAATAACAGTGCCGAACAGCATCCGGTTTGATTTAGGCGGCTTTTCCGAAACGGGTTCCGGAGAAGACGAAGCAACGGCTTCGGTCTCGACTTGCTTGATTTCCACAGGTGATGCCTGTGCGTTCAGCAATGCGACGGCCGCCCCAGCGTCTGAAGCTGCGACCGACAAGCGTACACCACTCGCAGCGGTCAAATTGGGATACATTCCGCTGCAATCGTCGGCGCCCACCCAGCACTCAATGCCATGCGCTTCAAGATTCGACGCTGCCAGTTGAGCGGCTTCATGATTGATGAAAGTGTGAATGACCACGTTTTTGACTTCGTTGTAAGAACCAGCGTCAGTTGGTGTGGGTTCAGGTGGAAAAGTTGCGAGCGGTTGGCCGTCAATCGCGCACGCGGAAGCTTCATTCGGATATTCTTTCCCACAATATGGGCACTTTTCATTCAGGGTTGTTTTACGCTTGAAAAATCTCGTGTCGAGAAGAAAGCGGCAATAGCAGTTACCAGAAGTTAGCGACAGGTGCGCCTCCCTGCGCCTTTTCAGCCAGCGGAAATCATTTGAATTGTCACGCAGTTGAAACCATAACGTCACTTGTAAAAATGAGGAACGGGATTAGGATGGCAATGTAGTTCAAGTTTAACCGGCGGGCGTTGGATACAAGTCGTAATTTGAATTTGTATGTCACTCAACGCCCGCTTTGCTTTTCTTCCCATCCTCGACACCCGCTTTTCCCGTCATTAAACTGGCGGGACATGACGCCCACCGAAAAACTTTCCGCTGAACTCCTTACGCCGCTCCCATGGCTTGCGGCAATTAATTGAACCGCCATGGACTTTCATGATGTGTTGAAAATGGCGGGCGGCATCGGTGTGCTGGTGCTGTTTGTTCCCCTGGCGGTTGAAGTGCTCAAGAGCGGCGGCCACGGTCAGAGTTTTGCCACCTGGATCCTCTGGGCCACACTGGACACCATTTTGACCGCCAGCACCCTCCAGCAGCACGGAAACTTTCTACTGCCGTTGGGCTTCGCCGTCGGCGGCTGGGTTTTGACCGGGCTGCTGCTGGTCAAGGGGCGTTTTGCCTGGGGGCGCCTGGACAGTGTGATTGCGCTGTTTGTGCTCGGCTGTCTGGCGGGTTGGAAACTGGGCGGGGCAAGAACCGCCATCGTCTCCACCACGCTGGCCATCTGCCTGGCCGGCGTTCCCGGCCTGATGGAATTGTGGCGCCACCCGCAGCGTGCGGTCGGAAACGTCTGGGCGGGATTCGTGGTGGCCAATGGCTTCGCTTTTCTGGGAGGAACGGCCATGACTGTGGAAGAACGTTTTGCGCCCGCCCTGTTTGCGACGTTCGCGATGTTGATG
Source organism: Verrucomicrobiota bacterium (assembly GCA_050010675.1). Taxonomy (GTDB): domain Bacteria; phylum Verrucomicrobiota; class Verrucomicrobiia; order Limisphaerales; family UBA11358; genus UBA11358. The sequence goes on from JBEKKN010000005.1 coordinate 31,186, forward strand.
TTCCTCGCCAGTCGCAAACGGACCATCCCCCAGGCCCGGTGCTGAATGGCCGGTCCCACCGCCGGCGCGGAACTTCAATGGTTTCTCGCGCAACGTTCCGGCTCAGGATTTCGGCGCGCCCGGCGGAGGCTCCTTTGACTGGAGGTCATGGACCCCTTTTTTCAAACATTCCGGGCACATGCCATGCGAGGTCCGCGTGGCGAATTTTGAATTGAAATAAGCTTCCATCGTAAGCCATTCACCGTCATCGCATACCTTGCGGCACCAGCCGCAGACGCGCAGGAATTCCTCCAGGTAGTGCAACCGCTTCAGCAGACGGCGGGTCGCCAAATGAACCCAGGTCCAGACCAGCACGATCACCACCGTCCGGAGCGCGGCCCGGCGCCAGTCGGGAGTAAAGGACTCTCCGAAAAGGGCGTGAGGAATGCGGACCAGTTCCGTTACCCAGCAAAGCACGATCAGCAATGAGAAGCCAAAGGCTTCCACCCAGAGGATGCTGTTTTCCCGGTCAGTAATTCGTTTCATGATTTTAACCTTGTTTATGGCCCCCCAGGCTGTCCAGAAAAGCCGCCTTCCCGATTCTCGACACCCGGTCCATCAACCATTAACCTGTCGGCGCATGACGCGCACGGAAAAACTGCTGGCTGAACTCGTTGGGCTGCCCAGCGTCAATCCCGCCTTCGTTCCGTCGGGCGGAACTTCGGCGCGGCCAGCCCGCCAGCCGCATCCGTTCACCGGGGAACAACGCGTCGCGGATTTTCTCGCCGCGGTCGCCGGGCGCGCCGGGCTGGAGGTGGAATTTCAAAAAGTCCTGCCCGGCCGGTCCAATCTCCTCGTGCGCTTGCGGCCGCGAGGCCAGACCCGCCGGACCATCCTGCTGGCGCCGCATCTCGACACCGTCAGCGCCGGGGAGTCGCAATTTATTCCCCGCCGGAAAAACGGCCGGCTGCATGGGCGTGGTGCGTGCGATACGAAAGGCTCCGTCGCCGCGATGCTGGCCGCGCTTTGCGAATTGGCCCGTTCCCGGCAGCGTCCGAAGGAAACCGCCGTTGTCTTTGCCGGGCTGGTGGACGAGGAACACGCGCAAGCCGGTTCGCGGGCCCTGGCGGCCAGCCGATTCCAGGCGGATTTGGCCATCGTGGGCGAGCCGACGCGACTGCACGTCGTCACCGCACACAAGGGCAGTTTGTGGCTGGAACTCGAAACACGCGGCAAGGCGGCGCATGGCGCGACGCCGCAGTTCGGCAAAAATGCCGTACACGAAATGGCGCGCATTGTGGAGGTTTTGGAAACGGATTACGCCGCGCGGTTGTGCCGGCGCCGGCATCCCCTGCTCGGGGCCGCGACGGTGAACGTCGGCACGATCTGCGGCGGTACGCAGCCGAATATTGTGCCGGATCGTTGCTCGATTACCGTGGACCGCCGCACGTTGCCCGGCGAAACCGACACCGGCGTGCAGCGTGAAATCACCGCCTGCCTCAGGGCAAACCAGCTGCGGGCGAACATTTCCAGCGCCAAACTGGCGCCGGCCCGGCCGTTGGAAACAAATCCAGGGCTGCCGCTGGTCCGGCAATTTCTGCGGAGCACCGGCCAGACGCGCCCCGTGGGCGTCGATTTCTTCTGCGACGCGGCGGTGTTGTCGGCGGGTGGCATTCCCAGCGTGGTTTTCGGCCCCGGTGACATTGCCCAGGCGCACACGGCGGACGAGTGGATTTCGCTGGCGTCGCTGGAGCGCGGAAAGCATCTGCTGTTGAGCTTCCTGAAATCGCTTCCCTGAAATGCCCGGCTCCCGTATTTTCCCACGCCCATGCCCGTAGAAACCAAACATCACATCGCTTTTTTCCGGCAAAGCAGCTGGCTGATGATGGCTAATGTTGGCAGTGGCGCCATGATGTACGCGGTTCACCTGCTGAATAAAAAAATCCCGCCGGAGCAGTACGGCATCTTCGGCGTGCTGCTGGCGGTGGCGATGTTCGTGCCGAGCATGCCGTTGCAAATGGTGATGGCACAGCAGACGGCGCAGGCGCTGGCGACGGACCGGAGGCGCGAGCTGGCGGGCATGATCCGGCTGGCGTGGCTGGGGACGCTTGGCCTGTTTTTGCTGCTGGGAATCGGCACGTTCATCTGGCAGCAGGACATTCTTGCCGGCTGGCAGATCACGAACCCGGCGGATTTGTGGATCACGCTGTTCGTGGTGCTGTTTTCCTTCTGGCTGCCGATGTTTTGGGGTGTGCTGCAGGGACAACAGAATTTCCTCTGGTTCGGCTGGTCGAACATTCTCAATGGCGCAGGGCGGCTGGGGGCGGCGGCGTTCCTGGTGCTGGTGCTGGGCGCCTATGCGGGAGGCATGATGTTGGGCGTGTGCCTGGGACTGGCCTTGGGCGTCGGCGTGGCGGTCTGGCAAACGCGGTCGCTCTGGCTGCTGTGCGCGCAGCCGTTCGACTGGCGCGGTTTGCTGAAACAAATCACCCCGTTGATGCTGGGGTTCGGTGCGGTCCAGTTTTTGTTCACGGCGGACATGATGTTCGTCAAGGCGTATTTTCCCGGCGATGACGCAGCATTTTATCTGAGCGCGGGGACGTTGTCGCGCGGCCTGATGTGGCTGGTGGTGCCGCTGGCGACGGTGATGTTTCCGAAAATCGTGCACAGCGTGGCGCGGTCGGAAAAAAGCAACCTGCTGGGCGTGGTGTTGCTCGGCACGGCCATTCTGGCGGCCGGCGGCGCGGTGGGCCTGACGATTTTGGGACCTTGGATCGTCAAACTGGCTTACTCGAAAGCATATGTTTCGGTCGCCGCGGCGGTGCTGCCCTGGTACGCATGGGCCATGGTGCCGCTGTCATTGGCCTATGCCCTGGTCAACCATCTGCTGGCCCGGGAGCAATTCCGGATCGTGCCGGTGCTGTTGCTGCTGGCCGCGGCTTACGGTGTCGCGCTGACTCAATTTCACGACAGCCTGATCATGGTGCTGAAGACGCTCGGGGCCTTTAACCTGTTGCTGCTGGGGGCGTCCGCCTGGTTCACGCTCCAACGTCCGAAGTCCAGGGTTTAAAGTCCCGGTTCGCGCGGCTGGTCCGCCTCGGACTTCGGGTTTTGGACCGGGGATACCGGCAATGGCTGCGGCGCGCGAAGCTTTTTGTAGATCCAACCTTCCAACGGACGGAGCGGACGAAGCCAGGTATAGAACGGGGAGTAAATCAACCGGACGCGCACCACCGAGAGAAACATGGTCAACGACGTGCGGCCCAGCACGACTTTTGAGCCCATTTTGTCCGTCCATTCGGTCGGCACTTCCAGAATGCGGAAGCCCGCGCGTTTCAGGGCCACCAGGAGGTTGATGTCGAACGCCATGTCGGCAATGCGCAGGTAAGGATGGATTTTTCCGACGGCTTCGCGCTTCATCACCTTCGCGCCACATTGCGTGTCCGAAATGTTCAGCCAGAACAAACCCTGTACAATCACGTGAAACGCGCGGCTGGCGAATCGCCGTTGCCCGGTCTGCGACTGGTGGATGACCGCGCCGGGCCGCCAGCGCGAGCCAATGACGCAGTCCGCCTGACCGGTGTGTGCGACCAGCTCATGAAACGCGACCGGCGGGGTCGCGCCGTCGGCGTCCGTATAGCCAATCAAATCGCCGTATGGGGCCAGTTTGAGTCCCTCGATGAGCGCGCCGCCTTTGCCGATGGGTTCGGGAAAATTCAAGTAGCTGACGCTGGAGAATTCTTTCGCGACCGCTTGCACGACGCCGAGCGTGTTGTCCGTGCAGCCATTGAGCACGACGACGATCTGGAATTTCCCGTGGTACTGTTCCTGGAAAAAGCGGGCGTAGTCGCGCAACACCGGTTCGATGCGGTGTTCCTCGTTATGAGCAGGAATCAAGAGCAACAGGCTGGGATCAGGCACGCGCACTAAGTAGCAAAGAATTTTAAAATTGCAACGCCCCACACACCTTTCACTTGCGGCCGCCATCATAAATGGTTATTCAAATCGCATGGATTCCCGCGAAGCCCTAATCGCGTTGAACCTCATCGAACATGTCGGCCCCGTGCGGGCCCGGTCGTTGCTCGAACATTTCGGTGAGGCCCCCAAAATCCTCACCGCTTCAAAGGCCGCCCTGCTCCGCGTTCGCAACGTCGGTGACGAAACCGCCGAAGCCATCGTCCATTGGGAGAAGTCCGTTGATCTGGCGGGTGAATTGAAACGCCTTTCGGAGTCCGGCTGCCGCGCGTTGATTCAGAGCGACGAGGAATATCCTGAGCTGCTCCGGCAGATTTACGATCCGCCGATCACGCTTTACATCAAAGGCGCGCTGACGGCGAAGGACAAAAATGCCGTGGCCATGGTCGGCTCGCGAATGACCACGCATTATGGCCTCGAAGCGGCGCGCAAACTGGCGTATCAGCTCGCCTATGTGGGCGTGACGGTCGTGAGCGGCGGCGCGCGCGGGATTGACACGGCGGCGCACCAGGGCGCACTGGCGGCGCGGGGCCGCACTGTCGTGGTGCTGGGCACGGGCATCAATGTCGTGTTTCCGCCGGAGAACCGGGAATTGTTTGAACGGGCGGCGGCGAACGGCGCGGTCGTCACCCAGTTCCCGTTCAATCGCAACGGTGACCGGCAAAGCTTCGCCATCCGCAACCGGATCATCGCCGGCCTGACGCTCGGCACCGTGGTCGTGGAGGCGGACCTGCACAGTGGCGCGCTCATCACGTCGAATTTTGCGACGGAATACGGCCGGCAGGTGTTCGCGGTGCCGGGACGGGTGGATTCGCCGCGCAGCAAGGGTTGCCACGACCTGATTAAAAAAGGCGCCAAGTTGTGCGAAGGCGCCGAGGATGTCTTGAGCGAGTTCGAATATTTGTTTCCCGGCAGCAATCGCCCGCCGTCTCCCGGCGAGACCGGCATTTTGCCCGCCCTGGAACTTTCCGAAAATGAGCAGCTCGTTTACGATTCCCTGAGCCGGGAGGAATCGGCCATCGACGAGGTCATCCGGCGGAGCGGCTTGCCGAGTTCGGCGGTTTCGGTGGCGTTGTTGGGCCTGGAGATGAAGCGGGCGGTCAAACAATTGCCCGGAAAACTGTTTGTGCGAAACACGTAATTCACAAACCAGGGCTTGCACAAAGGCAGCCAACCGACTAGAACCCGCGGCAGACCAGCGCAATTATGGCGAACTACAAAATCATTGGCGGCGACCTGAAACAGTACGGTCCGATTACGGACGAAGACGTGCGCAAATGGATTGCCGAGGGCCGGTTGAACTCACAATCGCTCGTGCAGGTGTTTGGCGACATTGAGTGGAAACAGTTGTCCACGTTTCCGGAGTTTGCGGAGGCGCTGGCCGGCAAACCCACGACCTTGAGCGCGCCGCCGCCGGTGGAATTTCCAACCAATGTGCAGGAACACGATTACGCGCTCGACATCGGCGGTTGCATCAACCGCGGCTGGGAGCTGGTCAAAGGGAACTTTTGGCCCAGTGTCGGCATCACCGTTCTGATCATGGTGATTATCACGGCCATCAACCAGATCTTCGGCCTGTTCACCCGCCCGGCCATAGATGCCATGGTCTCGGAACACACCGTGACCACGTCCGGCATCATCATTATTGTCCTGGTCACGATTGTCAGTGGCCCGATCTACACCGTTTTTATCGCCGGGTTGTTTAAATATTATCTCAAGCTGATTCGTGGTGAAAGCGCCGGCATCGCCGACGCGTTTTCTGGCTTCGGCCCTTCCACGGGTCAATTGATTCTGCTCAGCCTGGTGATGAACATTTTGACGCTGATCGGCTATGTTTGCTGTCTGATTCCCGGGATTTATCTGGCGGTGGCCTGGATTTTTTCCATTCCCCTGGTCATCGACCGGCAGATGGGTTTTTGGGAGGCCATGGAATTGAGTCGCAAAATGGTCAACAAACATTGGTTCCTGGTGTTTGCCTTTCTGCTCGTGTACGGCTTGTTGAGCGTGTCCGGGATCATTGCCTGTTGCATCGGGATTTTTGTGACCCTGCCCATCGGTATCGCTGCGCTGATGTATGCGTATGAAACCATCTTTTCCCCGCCGCAAGGTGGTTAGCCGTACCACGGCCCGGAACGCCGCCTGGCTTAATCAGGCCGCCACGCCGGGACTGGGCTCGCTCCTGGCCGGACGGTGGATTGCGGGGATTGGACAATTGCTTTTGGCGGTGGCCGGTTTTGTATTCGTGGTGGTGTGGTTTGGTGATGAGATGATTCAGCTTTACGGACAAATCGACGGTGACGTGCAGCCGCATCCGGTCGGGTGGCTTGGCGAAATCGGGGCGGTTTTGTTCGGTGCCGCGTGGCTGTGGGCGCTGGTCACGAGCCTCAGCCTCATGGCCCGGGGCGAATCGGAAGAACCCGCCGTGCCGCAAACGGTTCCACCGCCGCTGGCAAACCCGCCCGCCGAACCGCCGAAACTTTCGTCATGACCACCAGGAGTAGAAAGGTCTGTTATGTATAAAATCATTGGAGTCGACGGTCAGCCCTATGGCCCTGTCAATGCCGAACAAATCCGGCAGTGGATCGCCGAGCACCGGGTCAACGCCCATACCCTCGTTTGGACCGAAGGCGCCCCGGACTGGAAAGCGCTGGGATCCATTCCGGAGCTGGCATCCGGATTGAAAACGGTTCCGCCGACCATTGCGCCATCCCCTGCCCTCGCCGCGCGCGCGTCCAACCGGATCCCGGCCGGCATTTGCGGGATATTGTTGGGCGGCTTCGGCGTTCATAAGTTCATCCTGGGTTACACCGGCGCGGGCCTGGTCATGCTGCTGGTCACCCTGCTTTCCTGTTTTATCCTCGGGCCGCTCATGCACCTCATTGGCCTGATCGAAGGCATCATTTATCTCTGCAAGTCTGACGAGGAGTTTGTGCGCGTTTACGTGGACCGGCGCAAGGAATGGTTTTAAGCCATGAAAAAACTCGGCGCTGCTCAAATCAAATCCGCGCTGGCCGCCGTGCCCGGTTGGACCCGGGCCGGCGCAACGATTTCGCGGACGTACCAGTTCAAGGATTTCCCCGCCGCCATTCAATTCGTGAAGGCCGTCGCCACCATTGCCGAACGGGCGTGGCACCATCCGGACATTGACATTCGCTGGAACAAGGTCGTACTCACGCTCACGACCCACGACGCGGGCGGCCTGACGGAAAAGGATTTTGTGCTGGCCCGGAAATTTGACCGGCTGCCGGTCGTAAAGGGTTAAAACACCGTCGGCACGCCTTCCTCCAGCATGCGGACCCGGGGGGTGAGCCCTTCCTTTTCGGCGATTTGCCGGAGCCAGCGCGGTGGTTCGTCCAGCGCCTCGAACGACAATTTGAACGTGCCGTAGTGCATCGGCACCAGCCATCGCGCCCGCAGGTCCCGGAACGCCTTCACCGCTTCATCCGGGCCCATGTGCACGCGCCGGAACGATTCCGGATGATAGGCGCCGATCGGCAGCAATGCGATTTCCGGCGCAAGCTTCTGCCCGATTTGTTTGAAGCCGTCAAAATAGGCGCTGTCGCCGGCGTGATAAATTTTCCGGCCTTGATGTTCCAGAACAAATCCGCCGTAGCCGCGATGCTGGTCGGACAGGGTGCGCGCCCCCCAGTGCTGGCTCGGTGTGAACGTCACCTTCCAGTCCCGGTGCGAAAAGCTTTCCCACCAGACCAATTCGATGACGCGGGAAAAACCCAGGTCGAACGCCAGATCACCGACGCCCCACGGCATGAGACCGATTTTCGGGTGTGGCAGTCGCCGCAGGGTCGGCTTGTGAAAATGATCAAAGTGCGCATGGGTCAGCAGCACCAGGTCGATCGGCGGCAGGTCGTTGATTTTCAGGCCGGAACGTTTGATGCGCTTGAGCAGGAACAGCCAGTTCGCAAAGTTCGGGTCAATCAACACGTTCAGGTCGGTGAACTGGATCAGGAACGACGCGTGGCCGATCCAGGTGATGGCCACCTGGCCGCGCGACAATTTGGGAAAAACCGGGCGGCGCGCATGGCCGGTGCGCGGCGTCAGCAGGGCCTTCCAGACCAGTTCCCGGAAAAATGTGCGCGGATTGAAATGCTTCGACGGCGTCAAATCCTTGAAGGAGCGCGGCAACCGCCGCCGTGGCAACGCGGGACGTTGCGAAAATGGTTTCGTCATACGACGGCCGCATTTTACCCCCGCCGCCCGGCGAATGAAATGGAAAATCCGCTAAGCGTCAGTTTGTGATTTAGGTGGGGAGAGCGTCCTCGCGAGCCGTCGTCGCCATGCTGGGACGCGCCAAGACCGGTTCGTCAGTAGCTTCGCCCCACCGCCGGAAAAATCCGCGACTTTCCCGCCCTGCGGGATTAAATTCCCCTCGTGAAGAATCTGGCGAAACAACTCGACACGTTCCTGCGCCAAACGCCGAAGCTCGGCAAGGGCGTTTACCTCGCCAAAACCGCCGTCGTCCTCGGCGACGTGACCCTCGGCGCGTATGCCAGCGTGTGGTACGGCGCGGTATTACGCGGCGACATCAACCGCATCGTCGTCGGCCATCACTCGAACATCCAGGACAACGCCGTGCTGCACCTCGCGGATGATTTTCCGTGTATCGTGGGAAACTGGGTGACCGTCGGCCACAGCGCGATTGTTCATGCCTGCACGGTTGGCGACGAAGTGCTCGTGGGCATGGGCGCGGTGATTCTGGATGGCGCGGTCATTGGAAAACAATCCATCATTGGCGCGAAGGCGCTGGTAACGCAGGGAATGAAAATCCCGTCCGGTTCACTCGTCCTCGGCGCGCCGGCGAAGGTGGTCCGCAAACTGACGAAGAAAGAACGCGCCGGACTGAAATGGTGGGCGGAAAAATACGTGGACAACGGGGCGTACTGCCTGAAGAGCAAAATCAATGTGGGCGCGCCGCAGTCGAGTTGATTTAACACGAACGTGCGCAGACGCAGGACTAAATCCCAAAGGGATTCTATCGTTCAGCCCGTGGTTGGCCGCATCGGCGGCCTACCCTCGGTAAACGAATCAAACAAATCGAAACCCCAACGGGGTTTTATCAATTGTGCGGCGCACGGCTGCAACCCTTTCAGGGTAAAATAGGATTTGGACGCGAACCCAAGGTAGCTCCTTCGTCGCAACCTTGGGCTGATGGATGGAATCCCGTAGGGATTCTACCTCCGCAGCATCCCCGGCAAACCGCCGCCCATCTTGCCCATCATTTTCTGGAGCTTGCCCATTTTCTTCATCATCTGCTGCATCTGGCCGAACTTGTTCAGCATCGTATTGATTTCCGCCACGCTCACGCCGCTGCCCTTGGCGATGCGGATCCGGCGCTTGGCGTTCAGGATTTGCGGGCTGCGCCGTTCCTGCAGCGTCATCGCGCAAATCATGCCTTCCATGCGCTTGAATTCCTTTTCCTGTTTCGACAGGTCCCCCTGTTGTTTCAACATCTCCGCGCCGCCCGGCAGCATCCCGACGACGCTTTCGAGCGAGCCGAGCTTCTTCATCTGGCGCAATTGTTCCAGGAAATCCTCCAGCGTGAACAGGCCTTTGCGCATCTTTTCTTCCATGCGCTTGGCGTCTTCCGCATTCACCGCCTCGGCGGCCTTCTCCACCAGACTGACGACGTCCCCCATGCCGAGAATCCGTGACGCCATCCGCTCGGGATGAAACGGCTCGAATTCGTCCAGCTTTTCACCCGTGCCGGCGAACTTGATGGGCTTGCCGGTGACGGCCTTCAGACTCAACGCCGCGCCGCCACGCGCGTCGCCGTCGAGCTTGGTCAGAATGGAACCGGTGATTTGCAGCGCCTGATCGAAATGCGTGGCGACGTTCACGGCTTCCTGGCCGGTGGCGGCGTCGAGCACGAGCAGGATTTCCTGCGGTTTCACGAGGTCGCGCAACCGGACCAGTTCCTGCACCAGCGGCTCGTCAATCTGCAACCGGCCGGCAGTGTCAAAAATCAAAATGTTGCGGCTGTCGGCCTTTGCGAAATCGAGCGCTTCCCGGGCGATTTTCAGAACGTCGGTTTCGCCGCGCTTCAGGAAAACTGGTATTTCAATCTGTTTGCCGAGGGTGTCCAGTTGGTCCATGGCTGCCGGACGATACACGTCCGCGGCAACGAGCAACGGCTGGCGTCCCTGCTTTTGGAGCAGTCGCGCGAGTTTGCCGCTGGAGGTGGTTTTGCCCGAACCGTGCAGACCGACCATCAGGATGCAGGTCGGATTGGCGCTGAGATTCAACGCCGCGTTTTGCGAGCCGAGCAGGTCCACGAGTTCATCTTGGATGATTTTGATGATTTGCTGGCCGGGCTGGATGCTCTGGACGACCTCCGCGCCAACGGCCTTGGTCTTGACACGCTCGATGAAGTCGCGCGCGACCTTGAAATTCACGTCGGCTTCCAGCAGCGCCATGCGGACTTCACGCAGGGATTCGGCTACGTTGGCCTCGGAAATTTTTCCGAGCCCGCGCAGGTTGCGGAAGGCGTTCTGGAGCTTGCCGCTGAGCGAATCGAACATCGCATCAAGCTAACAAGCGCGGGCGAATTGACAAGCGCGCGGCGGCATGGCTTACTATGCGGCCCACGCACTGATAGGGTGGCCGCACGGCCCTATCTTTATGGTCGGTAGGTTACCCAAGTGGCCAACGGGGGCAGACTGTAAATCTGCTGGCTTACGCCTTCGATGGTTCGAATCCATCACCTACCACCAGCCTTCGCTCGGAGCGCAACGGAGAGCGAAGGCTGTCGCGCCAAAACGAAGTGAAGGCGGACCAAAACGCAAGGTCACTGTCGCAGGCGCTCCGAGCTACGGCTCGGCAAGCCAGCCTTCCACGTCGGGGAGCGCAGCGGAGAGCGAAGGCTGTCGCGCCGAAACGAAGTGAAGGCGGACCGAAACGCGAGGTCACTGTCGTCGGTGCTCCGCGCTACGGCTCGGCAGGCCAGCCTTGCACGGCGGAGCGCAGCGAAAAGCGAAGGCGGTCGCGCCGAAACGAAGTGAAGGCGGAGCGGAAAGCGACATTGCTATCACAATCACTTCGGGCTTCGGCCGGGCAAGCCGGCCTTCCGGTGCTGGTTCCGAGAGCACGGTTTTTATGTTAAAGATCCTTGGCCGCAAGGCCGCCCTGGCTGCGGATTTTGCCGAGAGATACGGGTTGTCTCTCATCTATGTGTATTTTGCCTGGCTCGAACTTCACCTGCTCTGGCTCCTCTGGTTCTATTCGTCCGGCGCCGTTTTTGTTTTCATAGCCCGTCACGCCGTGTCGTTCCTGCTGAACTTCTTTATCGGCATCCTGTTGCTGCTGGGACGCCGTGCCGCCGTGCCGCCCCAAAACCTCAAAGACGTCCTGGTGCCTTTGGCGGCGTCCTTCTTCAATCTTACGTACAACGGTATCCACTGGTTTCCCACATCGGTTCAAAAAAATCTTTGTCCGCCAGATTTACAAGTACCTTTCGCGGTTACCGGCTTGCTCCTCGGCGTCATCGGGTCGTTGGTGGCCCTTTGGGCCATCCTGTATCTCGGGCGTTCCTTTGGCGTTTTTGTCGTGGTGCGAACAGTGATTTTTGGCGGGCCTTACCGGTGGGTGCGCCATCCGATGTACCTGGGTTACATATGCATGCTGGCCGGCCTGGCCCTGGCAAATTATTCGGTGGCTTACTTCAGTCTGGTCCCGATCCATATGGTTTTGTTGCTTTACCGGGCGCGCCTGGAGGAATCGCGGCTTTCCGAATACAGCATGGAATATCGGGAATATCGGAAGCGCACCGGCTTCATTTTTCCAAGGTTCCGCCGGCCCGTGCGCAATTAGACGGGAATGGTGCGAGGAGGTGGCGGAAAACCGGCGGTTTTTCTCCCGTTTCAATCTATGATTGGATATTGCAGCTTGGGGCCAATCCCTGGTGGTTTCTCAGGCAAAGCCGGGTGGACATGCTAAAAAAGAAAGAGGCCGGATCACTCCGGCCTCCCAATGAGAACTAAGCGCTTAAATTAACGTTCGCAGCCGCGCTACTACGAACTTTTTGTCGGATGCGGCGCCGCAGTCGAACGCCTTGCTTCACACACGGTAACCTGCATTTGTGCATCAACGACGCAACCAATCTACCAGATGCCCCGTCCCCTACCAGTCACCAGTTCTGGTTACATACAGCTTCGGGATTATGTCTTTCACGTACCCATTTTGTTTATATGGGATTTGGGGCCAATAACTTGCGAAGAAGCCGGTATTTATTTGGTTTCCGGCTCAAAACCAGCCTCAAAATTGCGGGAACCCTGTCAGTGACCCAGGAATTTGGTGACGGCTTCGGTCCGCGTCCGTACCTGCAATTTTTCGTAAATCCGGCGGATATAGGTGTGGACGGTTTCGTAGCTGATTTCGAGCTTGTCGGCAATTTCCTTGTACATCAGTCCCTGGCTCAGCAGATCGAGCACCTGTTGTTCGCGCTCGGATAGGTTGTCGCCGGACGGCGCCGTGGCCGTGGTCCTTTGGAACGATTGCACCACTTTGCGCGCGATATGCATCGTCATGGGCGAACCGCCGCGGTGGACTTCCTGAATGGCTTCCAGCAGCTCCTTGGTCGAGGTGCGCTTGAGCATGTAACCGCTGGCGCCGGCCGTCAGCGCGTTGAAAATATTTTCCGTGTCCTCGTAAACCGTGAGCATCATCACCTGGGTCTGGGGCAGGAGTTGCTTGAGCTGGCGCACGCATTCCACGCCGTTCATGCCGGGCAGGTTGATGTCCATCAACACGACGTCGGGGCGGACTTGCGGCAACTGCTTCAGCGCGTCCTCGGCACTGCCATAACCGCTGACGCATTTGAAATCCTCGGTGCGATTGAGCACCCGCGCCAGCGTGCCGCGCAGCTTGTCGTTGTCTTCGACGATGGAAACCGCAATGGGCATTTTGATTTTTAATTTCGCGTCCAATTCCAACCCGGGTCGTCTCTTTGTCCGGGCTTAAGATTATGACGGCAACCCAGATTAAGAAAGATTTGATATGGGCACAACCAGTTGCACGATGGTTCCGCCTTTGGCCCCGCCGGAAACGGAAAATTGGCCGTGAATGTCTTCCATGCGCTTGCGCATGTTGCGCAGACCGTTTCGGGTCTGGGCCGCGGAGGCGTCCGGCTGGGCCAGGCCGCGTCCGTCGTCCTCAATTTCCAGGGTAAATTGGCCGGGTTGCAGCCGCAATCGGATCCGGGCTTCGGTGGCCTGCGCGTGTTTGACGACGTTGTTGACCGCTTCCTTGAAGGCGAGAAAGACGTTGTGGCGCACCTCCGGCGGGATGACGGCGGCCGGCAACTGGGGCGGCACCTCGGCGCGGTAACGCAGTCCGGCCACGGTAAGATATTCCTGCGCGTATTTGCACGCATAGGTGATCAGGCCGTCCAGCGTGTCGTTGGAAGGGTTGACTGCCCAGACGATTTCGTCGAGTGAGTGCGTCGTGTCGCGCGCGGTTTGGGAAATTTGCTGCGCATGCGCGCCGACCTCCTCCGGGGAATGTTTGTCGGCCGCGGCCAGCTCGCCCAGCAGCGCCACTTGGGTGAGATTGGCTCCCAGCTGGTCATGCAGATCGCGGGCGATGCGGGATCGTTCTTTTTCCAGCGCCTCCTGCTGTTTGAGGGTCTGCAACTGGCGCTGTAATTTCTGGGTGGACATATATCGCACCACGATGGCGACGATGCCGAGAAAACCCAGGATGACGGCGGCGCGAAACCCTCCGGTCTGCCAAAATTGCGGCTGCACCGTCACGGCCAGCGCGCTGCCGGGTTCGGTCCAGACCCCGTCCTCGTTGCAGGCTTCCACATGGAAACGATAATCGCCGGGCGGCAACTTGTTGTAAAACGCCACGCGGGTGTCACCCGCCTCCGTCCAGGCGGTTTCGTGCCCTTCCAGGCGGTATTGGAAACGCACCGCGTTCGGCGCGGAAAAATTGAGGCCGGTATAATGGATTTCCAGCCGGTCATGGCCGGGCGGAATCACAATGGATTGCTGCCAGACCGAGTCGAGGTGGTTGGTCTTTTGCTCCTGCCCGTCCACCAGCACGGATTCGATCATGACCAGCGGCGGCAGCAGATTGGGCTTCAGTTCCGCCGGGTTCACATACGCCAGGCCCTTGGTGGTGGGAAACCACAATCGGCCATCGCGGGTGCGGCACGCGGCGGGTTGCGAGCCGCTGGAACATTCCCGCGTCGGCAGCCCGTCGGCTTCCCCGTAAATGCGACAGGCTGCAAAATTCACCGACCCGTTGGCGGCGGCGTCCAGGATTTTTTTGGAAATCCGCATCAATCCCAAATTGGAGCCAACCCATAAATTTCCCGTGTCATCGCCGATGAGATAACTGATGCTGTTGCTGACAAGGCCGTCGCGCCTCGTATAGCGCGTCCATTGTCCCTGGTGGAATCGGGCGAGGCCATGACCGGAAGTTCCAACCCACAGGCTGCCGTCGTTGTCCACATACAGGCAGGAAACATCGTTGCCGGGCAGGCCATCTTCCGATTCGCGATAGGAAACAAACCGGCCGTCTTTGAAACAGTTCAGGCCCCCATCCTTGGTTCCAATCCAAAGATTGCCGGCCGCATCTTCGGCCATGGCGGAAATGCTGCTACCGTAAAGGCCGTCGTGCCGGGTATACGTTTTCCAGGTTTTTCCGTTCCAACATCCCAGGCCATTGGGTGTGCCCACCCACAATTGTCCGCCTTGATCCTCAAACAAGACCGAGATTTGCAGGCCAAGGATTTCCGTGTCGGGTACAGGCTGAAATTGGTTGGTTTCCAGCCGGAACAGCCCTTCATCCCATGTTCCCACCCAAACGCGTTGATGATGATCCACCAGCACGGCCCAGGCGTCTTGCAGCGGGCCCACGTGAAAGTCCTGGACCGAGTTGGTTTCCCAATAAGCTGCGCCCTGTGCACCAAACGCCACCCACAGACCGGCGCGGGCGTCTTCGGACAGCGATTGCACGTTTCGCGGAGGAAGTCCGGCCGGCGAATTGAAAAGCTTTCGTTTAATCCGATCCAACCCGCCCCCATCGGTGCCCACCCAAAGATTTCCCTGGGAGTCCACGCACAGGGAAAGCACATAGGGGGACGACAAGCCCTGGGCGGTTGAAATCTGCCGGTATTTCCCATCGGCTTCATACCAAAAAACCCCCGCCCCGAGCGTGCCGACAATCAAGTTGCCTTCCTGGTCTTCACACGCGTCCTTGATTTTGGCATTGCCCCAGGGATAGGGCCCCCAATTTTTTTCGGCCTGGGTGGAACCCCATTTTTGGACTTGGCCATCCATCAGCCGCCAGGTTCCGCCGGTTTGGCTGGCCAAAAGGTAATCGAGTCTCCGGGCGCGAATCAGTTGTTCAACGGCAAAAGCCGGTGGTTTGAAATTGGCGGGACGGAATGAAAACATCCCCCAGTCTTCCCCGATCCAAAGCGGGCCGGATTTTTCCGCGATCAGCATCCGGCAAACCGCCGGTGACTTGAAATTAAAATCCAGTATTTCCATCTCCCCGTTTTGATAGCGGGCCAGATGCGCATCGGCGGTGTAAAGCCACACCGCGCCGTCGGCATCCTCGCAGGCCGACACCAGTCGTTCTTTCTGGCCGCCGCGTCCCAGGGAGAAATGTTTGATGCTCCCATTCCGGGCCAGCGCCACGCCACCCGCGTCGGTTCCAATCCAAAGATTGGTGTGGCTGTCCTGGAACAGATACTCAATCTGGTCATTGACCAAACCGGGAGTGTTGCCCTCGTCGAACACGGTGAAATGGATGCCATCGAAGCGTACCAGGCCATGTTGCGTGCCCAACCAGAGATAGCCATCCCGGGCTTGAATCACCGAAATGACCACGCTGCCGGGCAAACCCTGCTCCGTGCTCCAGGCATCCACAATGAAGGGCGAGTCGGACCGGTCCGCCGTGTCCGCCGTCGCTCGAAGGCCAAGGGCCAGCACACCCAGCAACAGCCCTCCGCATTGAAGCAGCCCGCGTTTCTTCGGCATGTTTGATTTTTCGAACTATCCGGGCGGATGTAAAGCCGTTTGCGGCGGGAATCCGAGGTCGAAGGGGAGGAGAAAATTTCTCCAAAAACCTCTTGTCAGAACCACGCGATGGGGTACGTTTCAACCGCTCCCAATGAGAACTGGGCGCTTCGGCGGGTGTGGGCGATGTAAACTCGTGTGTGATCGCCGCACCCGCCGGCTTCTTTTCGGAATGGCTTTCCGGACTTCGAAAAATGCTGGCAGCGCTTAATCAAACGCGTGCCCGGCGCAGCAGAGCACATCTTTGATTTTGTGCCGGACCAAATCCCTCACCTTGTTGCGGGCAGGCCCGAGGTATTTGCGCGGATCGAATTCTTTTGGATTTTCGGCGAAGACCTTGCGGATGGCGGCCGTCATGGCCATGCGCAAATCCGTGTCAATATTCACCTTGGTGCAGCCGGTACGGCGGGCCACTTCGATGTCGGCCTCCGGCACACCGGCGGTGTCCAGGCCCAGTTTGCCGCCGTATTTGTTGATTTCCTCGGCCAGTTCCTTGGGCACGCTGGAAGCGCCGTGGAGTACCAGTGGATAATCGCCCATGCCCGCATCCATCAGTGCCTTCTTGATGAGTTTGAGCCGTTCGAGATCCAGATGTTGTTCGCCTTTGAATTTGTAGGCGCCGTGCGAATTGCCGATGGCCACCGCCAGCGAGTCGCAGCCGGATTCCGTGACGAATTTGACGGCTTCCTCCGGGTTGGTGTAATGACCGCTGACGGAATGCGCGCCGCCTTCCTCACCTTCGTCGAACTGGGCGCCGACCAGATGGCCCAGTTCGGATTCGACGACACAATTGTGTTTGTGCGCGTATTCGACGACTTTCTTGGTGATTTCCACGTTTTTCTCGAACGGTTCGTGGCTGGCGTCAATCATCACGCTGGTGAAACCCTCGTCAATGCATTCCTTGCACAGTTCAAATGAATCGCCGTGGTCCAGATGGACGGCAATGGGAATCGTGGACAGGCTGACCGCCGCTTCGATGAGTTTCTTGAGATAGACCGGGTTGGCGTACTGGCGGGCGCCCTTGGAAATCTGGAGCATCACCGGCGCCTTTTCCTCCTCACACGCCTCGATGATGGCTTGCAGCAGTTCCATATTGTTGACGTTGAAGGCCCCCAGCGCGTATTTGCCTTTCAACGCTTTCGCAAAAAGTTCTCGGGTATGGGTCAGTGGCATACGGTTTTGGTATGGTTTATCGTTGAATTCAATTCCGGTTTTTCCAACAGGCGGCAAGCATAGTCGAGCCGACCCAAAAGGAAACAAAAAATATGGCCGCGAATAGTCCATCCCGGCCGAAATAAATGTCTTTCCGCCCCGGCCCCTTTGCGTGAAAAATCCGGCGTGCAAGCGCGTTTTCTCCTCGGCCCGGCCGGCAGCGGCAAGACCTTCCACTGTCTCGCCGGCATCCGCGCCGCGCTCCGCGAAGACGCCGGCGGGCCGCCGCTGATTCTACTGGCGCCCAAGCAGGCCACCTTCCAGCTCGAACGCCAGTTGCTCGCCGACCCGACCCTGTGCGGCTACGCGCGGCTGCACATTTTTTCATTCGACCGGCTGGCCCGATTTGCGCTGGATCAACTGGCGATAACACCGCTCCGCCAGTTGAACGACGAAGGCCGCGTCATGGTGCTGCGGGCGTTGTTGCTCCGGCATGAGCGGGAACTGAAGTTGTTCCGGCGGAGCGCCCGCCGGCCGGGTTTTGCGCAGCAGCTCAGCCGGTTGCTCGGCGAGCTACAACAACATCAGTTTGCCCCCGCCCGACTGCGCACGCTGACCGCCCGGCTCGCGGATCGCCGCGAGCTTCAAGACAAGCTCCACGACCTGGCCTTGCTCGGCGAAGCCTATGCCCAGTGGCTGGCCGGGCACGAATTACAGGACACCAATCACCTGCTCGATTTCGCCACGACTGCGTTGCGCCAAAATCCCCGGACGCCGGACGCCAGACTCCGGATCCAAATGTTGTGGCTGGATGGTTTTGCCGAAATGACCCCGCAAGAGCTGGATTTGCTCGCCGCCCTCCTGCCGCATTGCGATCGCGCGACCCTCGCGTTTTGTCTCGAAACCCCGCTGGAAACCGGGGTCATGCCTTCCTGGCTCTCGATCTGGTCGGCGGTCACCAAAACATACCAGCAATGCCGGCAACGCCTCGAGCTTTTGCCGGATGCCAACCTCAGCGTTGAATGGCTCAAGCGCGACGACCAAAAAAGCCGGTTCATGGGAAATTCGGAACTGGCCGAGTTGGAGGAAAAATGGGCCCGGCCGCAACCCCATCCCGCCAGCCACCGTCCGCCATCCGCCATTTCAATTTTTGCCTGCGCCAATCCCGAAGCCGAGGCCGTCCTGGCCGCACGTGAAATTTTACGGTTCGTTCGCCGCGGCGGACGTTTTCGCGAGACCGCGGTGATGGTGCGAAACCTCGACGGTTATCACAAACCACTGGCGCGCGTGTTTCGCCGTTACGGCATTGCTTTCTTCCTCGACCGGCGCGAATCCGTCGCCCATCACCCCCTGGCCGAATTGACCCGCAGCGCGTTGCGCACGGTGGCGTTCGACTGGCCGCACGACGATTGGTTTGCCGCGCTCAAGGCCGGGTTTTCGCCCGTGACCGAGGCCGAAATTGACCGGCTGGAAAATGCCGCGCTCGAATTCGGCTGGCACGGCGCGAAATGGCGCGAGCCGGTTCAAATGGCCGGTGATCCGGCACGGGCCCAGTCGCTCGAACGGCTGCGCCAAAAAATTCTGCCGCCGTTTGCAACCTTTGCCGCCCAACTCGCGCGATGCCAAAACCAGCCGGACGGTCCGCAACTCGCCGCCGCCCTGCGCGAACTTTGGAGTACGTTGCAAGTCGAAGGCACCTTGGAACGTTGGGGCCTTGCCGAATCGGAACCGTCTGCCATCCGCCATCCGCCATCCGCAATCCATGCAACCGTTTGGGTGCAGATGAATGCCTGGCTCGACAACGTCGTCCTCGCGTTCGCCAATGAACCGTTGTCGCTGAGAGAGTGGCTGCCGGTGCTGGAGGCGGGGTTGCTGAATCTGACCGTCGGGGTGGTGCCACCGGCGCTCGACCAGGTGCTGATGGGCGCGGTGGACCGCGCGCGCAACCCGGATTTGAAACTCGCGCTCGTGCTGGGCGCGAACGAAGGGATTTTTCCCGAAATACCCGCCGCGCCGTCGATATTGACCCAGGCCGACCGCGAGGAGCTGGAACAATGCAACGTCAGGCTCGGGCCGAATCTGCGCGAACAACTCGCGCGCGAACGGTATCTCGGTTATATCGCCTGTACCCGCGCCAGCGAAAAACTCCTCGTGACCTTCTCGCGCCACGCCGCTGATGGCAAGACACTGAATCCGTCAATACTGGTGACGCAATTGCAGGGGCTGTTTCCGGGGCTGGGAGTCGGGGAGTTTCACCCAGACGTGGATTGGCGCCAGGCGGAGCATGTCAATGAACTGGTGGCGCCTTTGGTGACGCTGTTGAATGTCGAAGTGGGGCGGGCTGTCCCCAGCCCGCCGGAGCGGCATGATCGGGACATCGCGCCCGACCCGCAAAATTGGTCCGAATTACTTGAAATTCCGGCGCTCAAGTTGCTCGCGGAAAAATTACGCCAACTGCGCGAGCCGGACCCGGCCGAAAGCCTTTCGCCGGGTTTGGCGCAGGCGATTTATGGCCCGGTGCTGCATACGTCGGTCAGCCGGCTGGAGGAATTTGCCCAGTGCCCGTTCCGTTTTTTTGTCCGTTCCGGCCTGCGCGCCGAGGAACGCAGGATTTTTGAACTGGACGCCCGCGAGCGCGGCAGTTTTCAACATGAGATATTGAAGCAATTCCATGACGAAGTGAACGGGCAGGGCAAACACTGGCGCGATTTGACGCCGGCAGAAGCGCGCGAATGCATCGGTACGATCGCCGCCGGACTCGCGCCCCATTATCGCGACGGTTTGATGCGCGCGGACGACCAGGGCCGGTTCACGGCGCGCGTGCTGACGAAGTCGTTGCAGGATTTTGTTGAAACCCTGGTCACGTGGATGCGCGAACAATACGAATTTGACCCGGTGGTGGCCGAACTCGAATTCGGTTTCGGCGCGGGCGGTGCGCCGGCCTGGGAAATGAACCTGGGCGCCGGCCATAAACTGGCCTTGCGCGGGCGGATTGACCGGCTTGATTTATGGCGCGAGACCGGAGGCAGCGCCTGGTGTGTGGTGATGGATTACAAATCCGGCCGGCAGAAACTCGACCCGGTTCTGGTGGAGCACGGTGTGCAACTGCAATTGCTTGGCTATCTGGCGGTACTCCGGCACTGGCCCAATCCACGCGCGCTCCTCGGCGTGGACCGCCTGGTCCCCGCCGGCGTGTTTTACGTGAATTTGCGCGGCCAATACGACAGCGGCGATACGCGCGTCGAGGCGCTCGCCGACGTGGAAACGTCACGGCGAATGGCTTACCGTCATACCGGACGGTTCAGCGTGGACGCTTTGCCGAAACTTGATTGCCGCCCCGGTGTGAAGACCGGCGATCAATTCAATTATCGCCGGAACCAGGATGGTTCGTTGCACAAAGGTTCGGCCGAGGCCCTGCCGCGCGGAGAATTTGAAGCGCTGCTTGACCGCGTGGAAATGCAGTTGACGGAAATGGGCCGCGCGATTTTTTCCGGCGTGGCCAAGGTGGACCCCTACCGCAAAGGCAGCGAGACGCCGTGCGGGTTTTGCGATTATCGTGCCATTTGCCGGATCGATCCGTGGACGCATCGGTATCGCATGCTGCGCGTGTCGCCGAAGGAAAATCCTGCATGAACCGTCCGCACTGCCGCGAGGTTTTGGACTGCGCCAGTCCTCTGGCGCTTTGGACGAGCCGCGATTCGTTGGCAAAGCGGTGGAGGGCCACCGCAGTCCAAGACGCTGGCGCGTGGGCGAGTGCGTTTTACCATTCAAGATTCCTATGCGCGTGCCAAGCTGAACGCCAAATCTTTCTATGACCCTGCGCGGCAAATCCGATCCGGGCTGGTCGGCGCTGGTGGCAGAATGGAAGGCCGTGCAAGGGCGTTTGCGTGAACGAATGATTATTGCGCCGCTCGATCCGTTGCCACGCTTTGTCGCCGGTGCCGATTGCGCGTTTTCCGCCGACAAACAAACCATCTTTGCCGCCGCCGTGGTTTATGACCGCGAAACCCGGCGCGTCATTGAAGTCGCGCATGCCACGCGGGCCGGGGAATTTCCCTACATCCCAACTTTCTTGAGCTTTCGCGAAGGCCCGGCGATCCGGCAGGCGATTGGCGCGCTGAAGCATGAATTTGGCGCGATACTCTTTGATGGTCAGGGCTACGCGCATCCGCGGCGCTGTGGCATCGCATCGCATCTGGCGATCGAACTGGACCGGCCCGGTGTCGGCGTCGGCAAGAGCCGGCTGCTCGGAACCTTTGGAAAACTGGCGTTATCAGCCGGTGCCACGGCGCCGCTCATGGATGATGACGAACAAATCGGCGTGGTGCTGCGAACGCGGAAAAACCTCCGGCCGGTCTTTGTGAGCGTGGGTCATCGCATGGATCTGGCGTCGGCAGTCAAATTGGTTCTGGCCTGCCGTACCCGCTATCGGATTCCCGAGCCGACGCGTCAGGCGGATCTCGAAGTGGCGAAATTGAAGTGCCTCAGTGATACTCCTGCAACGTCTTGACGCGGTAGCCGGATTTCTTGAGGGCGGCGATGCCGCGCGCGGCGGCCTTGGCGCCGCTCAATGTCGTCATGATTGGCGTGCCGGTGTAAACGGCCGTGGTGCGGATTTTCACTTCGTCCTCGCGCGGCGCGGCGCCGCTGGGCGTGTTGATGACAAGCTGGATTTCCTTGTTCTTAAGCAAATCAATCACGTTGGGCCGGCCTTCGAGCAGCTTGAGCAGGCGTTGGACCTTCAAACCGGCCTTTTCCAGGACCGCCGCCGTGCCGCTCGTCGCCACAAGCTCAAAGCCGAGCTCGGCAAATTGTCTGGCCACCGGCGCCACGTCTTTTTTATGCGCGTCACTCACGCTCATGAAAACCTTTCCGCTCAACGGTAACGGCGAACCCGCCGCCATCTGTGATTTTGCATAGGCGATGCCGCGGTCGGCGTCGAGCCCCATGACCTCGCCGGTGGAGCGCATTTCCGGCGAGAGTAAAATATCCTGGCCATGAAAACGGTTGAACGGGAAAACGGATTCCTTGATGGCCCAATACTTCGGCCAGATTTCCTTCGTGAAACCGAGTTCCTTCAAGGTCTTTCCCGCCATGACTTTCGCCGCCAGTTTGGCCAGCGGCACGCCGATGGCCTTGCTCACGAATGGCACCGTGCGTGACGCGCGCGGGTTCACCTCGAGCACGAACACCTTCTCGTCCTTCACCGCGTATTGCACGTTCATCAGGCCGACGACCTTCAATTCGCGCGCCATCGCGTGCGTGTGTTTACGGATGGTTTCGATGACGGCCTGGGAAAGAGTGTGCGGCGGCAGCACCATCGCCGCGTCGCCGGAATGGACGCCGGCAAATTCAATGTGTTCCAAAATGCCGCCAATGACGATCGTCCCGTCGCCCGGCTTGGAGGCGTGGCCGACGTCCGCGATGCAATCCACGTCCACTTCGGTCGCGTCTTCCAGGAACTTGTCCACGAGCACCGGGCGTTCCGGCGAGGCTTCCACGGCAAAGCGCATGTAATGCTGCAGCTCGGCGTCGGAATAAACGATCTGCATGGCGCGGCCGCCGAGCACGAAGGACGGCCGGACGAGCACCGGGTAGTCCAGTTTTTTGGCGACGGCGAGCGCTTCCTCGGCATTGGTCGCCAGGCCATTGGGTGGCTGGGGGATTTTCAACTTATCGAGCATCGCGGCAAAGAGCTTGCGGTCCTCGGCAACCTCGATGCTCTGCGGCGAGGTGCCGATGATGTTGACGCCGTTTTTCTGGAGGCCGAGCGCGAGGTTGAGCGGCGTCTGGCCGCCAAATTGCGCAATGGCGCCCCAGCACTCTTCGCGTTCGTAAATGTGCAGCACGTCCTCGAGGGTCAGCGGCTCAAAGAACAGCTTGTCGCTCGTGTCGTAATCGGTCGAAACGGTTTCCGGATTCGAGTTGACCATGATGGTCTCAAACCCGTCCTCCTTGAGCGCGAACGCGGCGTGGACGCAGCAGTAATCGAATTCAATGCCCTGTCCGATGCGGTTGGGACCGCCGCCGAGGATCATCACCTTTTTTTTAGGCGTTTTCTTGACCTCATCGTCGCCGCGGTCGTAGGTCGAATAATAATACGGCGTGTAAGCCTCGAACTCGGCGGCGCAGGTGTCCACGAGCCGGTAGCTCGGAACCAGGCCGAGTTTTTTCCGCAACGCGCGGACTTCATCCTCGGTCTGACCGGTCAGGTGGGCGATTTGCCGGTCGGAAAAGCCCAAACCTTTTGCTTTGCTCAGCAATTCAGAATTTAGTGGCGGCATCGGCGCAAACAGTAAGCCGCAAGTTGTCCGTGGTGTCCAGTTTGGAATGCGGAGATGGGAATAAAAATGGCGGAAACCGGGACTGCGCGGATTGGGGGAAAATGGTTTCCGGATTTCCGGTTTTTCCCTCCCTCCCGGCCTCAAATCCGCTTGCTGGCGGCGACACTTTGCGTTAGGAAGGCGCGATGAAACGAATTGGGAGCGCGCTGCTGTGGTGGTCAGTATTCGCCCCGTTTTTCGTTTACGGCCAGATTGACCCGGTCAAGCGCGACCTGATCCAGCTCGGCTACAATCAACCCGTCGAAGGCCACTCACCCTTCGCCGGCTACGCCTTTTACTATCACAACCAGCCCGATTTCCTGCGCACCAATCTCACGTTGCGCCTGGCGCTCGCGCCGGTCTATCTCGATTCCGAACTGGGTTTCGTCCACGGCCTGGGACCCAACACCGATTTTGGCCTGGGACTGGCCGGCGGCGGGTTTGCCGACAGCTACGATGAAATCCGCGGCGGCACGTATTATCCCGGCGAATCCTACGACGGCCACAGTATGGAGGTGTCGGCCAACGTCTACCATCTGTTCAATCCCGATCAACTGATTCCCTTGAATTTCGTTTTGCGCGGCGCGGCGCACTATACGGTTTATGACGCCAACGACGGCACCGCCGCGGCATTCCGGACGCCCAACGACCACGGCACCTTCAGTGTGCGCACCGGGTTGCGCTGGGGGGGCGTCGAGCCGACCCTGTTTCCGCCGCTGGCGATGGAATTGTCCGTGTGGTATGAGGGCCAGTATCGCACCGACTCGGGCGCCTACGGTTTTAACGGTGACCGCAAATTCAACCGGCAATCGCACTTGTTTTGGGCCGAGGGCGCGCTGGCCTACACCCTGCCCAAGAGCCAGCAGAATTTTTATGTGCGGTTGACCCTGGGTGCGAGCCTGGATGCCGACCGTTTCAGTGCTTATCGGCTGGGTGGGTTTCTGCCCCTGGAATCGGAATTTCCGCTCTCGCTGCCGGGCTATTATTTTCAGGAAATCAGCGCCCGGAACTTCGCGCTGCTCAACGCGAACTATCTGTTGCCGCTGAGCCCCGACAAACGCTGGGATGTTTACCTCAATGCGTCCAGCGCTTTCGTGGATTATCTACCCGGGGAAAGCCAGCCCGGCAACTGGCTCAACGGCGTGGGCGGCGGCATCTTATACCATACCACATCCAACCGTTTGAAAATCATGGCCTCATACGGATACGGCATCGACGCCATCCGTTCGCATGGACGCGGGGCCAGCAATGTGGGTCTGTTGATCCAGTTGGATTTGAGCGGAGCGCCCAGCCGGACGTTTAACTCGCCGCAACCGCAGCATTGGCGCGGCTGGCAATGGTTTCTCGGCAGTTAAAATCGCCTTGCCTGAACCGGTTGGGCCTGCTTCATTATTTAGCCGGGCGCGCATATGGTGGAATTGGCAGACACGCTACTTTGAGGTGGTAGTGGGGCAACCCGTGCAGGTTCAAGTCCTGCTATGCGCACCAGTTTTTCCCTTCAAATCCAGAATTTCCGCCCGCAGCCGCTGCGCCAGTTCCTTCCGGTCGCCGCTGCGTTCGGAAAATTGTCCGAAGCGGACGGTTGCCCGCACGAGGCGCTTGCCCAATAAATTCAGCATGTGCGGAAAAAAGGTGTGGTCGCCCCAGTAACAAATCTCCTCGCCCGCGTCGCCGTCGTCAATTTCGTAATGAATCCAGGCGATGGCCAGCGGCCACTCCGGGTGGGTGGCCGGTTCCAGCAGGGATGATTTGAAGGGCAGGAGCGTCTGCCCGTTCGTGCTGGTCCCTTCCGGAAACAAAACCACCAGCGCGCCCTGGTTCAAGGCGGCCGTAATTTCGTCGTTGGTCTGCCCGACTTGAAATCGTCGCGCGCGATCCACGAACACGGTCCCGGCGAGGACGGCGAACTGGCCAAAGACCGGCCAGAATTTGACGTCGTGCTTGGAAACAAACACGGCCGGCGTGAGGGACGAGAGCACCAGCACGTCGAGGTAGCTCAGGTGATTGCTGATGAGCAATCCCCGCACGGGGACCGGGCCGGCCGCCTGCATTTCAAAATGGAAAAGGCGCAAGGTCCGCCGGGAAGCGCGTTGGAGCCAACGTGCGCGGATGGCCAGCCTGGCCTCCGGCCGGCGAAACGCGCAGTGGACCAAATAATCCAGCAGACCAATGAGAATCGCGCCGGCCAGCCGGATCAACCGTGTGATGACGCGGAGCGGATGACGGCGCTGGCCTTTCATGCGCAAATGTTCATGGGTTACCGGATAATTTATGACGGCGGGCGGAAATGAACTTTTCCGCGTATTTGCCGAGCAAATCCGCCTCCAGATCCACCGCGTCGCCCACGGCCCGTTCGCGCAACGCCGTCACTGCAAACGTGTGCGGGATGATCCAGACGCGGAACCCCTTTTTCTGCACGCCGGCCACCGTCAGGCTGATGCCGTCCACGGCAATCGAACCCTTCGGGATGACGTAACGCATCACCTCCGGCGGCGCGTCAATGTCGAGCACGTGATCCAAACCGGCGCGTTCCCAGCGGATGATCTTCCCCAGGCCGTCAATGTGGCCGGTCACAAAATGACCGCCGAATTCGCCGTCCGCGCGCAAGGGCCGCTCCAGGTTCACGAGCGCGCCCGGTTTGGCAAATTGAAGATTGGTGAGCCGCCACGTTTCCTGGAGCAAATCGAATCGCACGAGCCGGGACTTGCCGCGCGCGGAAACGTTCACGGCGGTAAGGCAACAGCCGTTCACGGCCAGACTGCCGCCGGTTTTCAAACCGCGTCCGGTCGTGTGGGCGCGCACGGTCAGTTCAACGGATTTCGCCGTCCGCCGGATGCGCTCCACGGTTCCCGTTTCTTCGACAATGCCGGTAAACATTTTCCTCAAATTAACGGTGGGGCGGGACGCCGTCGAGCCGTGTTTACGCTACCCGCGCCGTCAGCAACAAATCCGGGCCGATCCGTTTCCACGCCACGTCGCGCAATGACATTGCCTCCGCGAGGCTTTTGGCGCCGTCGCCCGCCACGGCCTTGAGCGAATCCCGCCCGCCCAGAATTTTGGGTGCGTAGAAAAAGACGACGCACTGGGCCAATCCACCGAGCAGGAAGGAAGCATTCACCTCGCCGCCGCCCTCCACAAGCAGGTGGGTGATATTTTCCGAGCCAAGTTTTTTCAACAGCCAACGGAGATTGATGTACTGGCGGGGCGAGGCTGCTGATGAGCCGGCTCGCGGGGACGCTCGCCCCACCATGAATGCGGGTGCCACAATGATATTCACGCGTCTGGCCAGTGCCGCGACGCGGCTTTTTGGCGCACGTTTGCTGACAATGATGGTGGTCAGCGTCGCGAATTTGTCGCAGACCACTTTGGCATCCAGCGGTGTTCGCGCCAGCGAATCGAGAATGATCCGGCGCAGTCTTGGGCGTTCGATGTTGAATGTTGAATGTTGAATGTTTTCCGCAATTCGCATGGTGAGTGACGGGTCGTCAGCGAGCACCGTGTTCACGCCCACCAGAATGGCGTCCGCACCCTGCCGCAAATTCATGCCGTAACCGCGCGCCTTTTCGCCGGTGATCCATTTTGATTCGCCGCTGGCGGTGGCAATTTTCCCGTCCAGGGTCATGGCGGCTTTCACGGTGACAAAAGGCGTCTGATGAACAATCCAATGGTTGAAAGCCTCGTTCAATCGCGCACATTCGCGGGCCAGTTCGGTAGGGACGGCGCGCGGCGCCGTCCGGTCATCGCAGCGCGATGACCCTACCACCTCGATTCCCGCGCGTCGCAAAATCCTGAATGCCCGTCCGGAGTGTTTAGGATTCGGGTCGGTCGCGCCGATGATCACGCGTTTGATTCCGGCGGCCATGATGGTGCCGGTGCAGGGCGGCGTAAGCCCATGCGTGCTGCATGGCTCGAGCGTCACATACAGCGTCGCGCCTTTGGGATGGTGGCCGCGCCTTTCCGCGTCGCGGAGCGCCTCAATCTCGGCGTGCGGCAAGCCCGCCCGCCGATGCCAGCCGCGGCCGATGATTTTGCCGCCTTTCACCAGGACCGCGCCGACCATGGGATTCGGCGACGTCGCGCCGTAACCGCGTCGGGCGAGCCGGAGGGCGACGCGCATGAATTTAAAATCCGCGTTCATGTTTAACGCAAACGCGCAAAGTTGTTCATTCCTCAAACAGCGCCTGCGCAAATTGCTTCGCGTCGAAGGGCTGCAAGTCATCCGGCTGTTCGCCCAGGCCGATGAATTTGACGGGCAAACCAAGTTCCTTCTGGATGGCCACCACCATGCCGCCCTTGCTGGTGCCATCGAGCTTGGTTACGACGAGACCGGTGAGCGGCACGGTCTTGTGGAATTCGCGCGCCTGGTTGAGCGCGTTCATGCCGGTGGTCGCGTCGAGCACGAGCAGCACTTCGTGCGGGGCGCCGGGCAGTTGCTTGCCGATGACGCGGTGCAACTTCTGCAATTCCTGCATCAAATTGTGCTTGGTGTGCAGCCGGCCCGCCGTATCAATGAACAGATAATCCACCTGGCGCGCCTGCGCGGCCGCGACGGCGTCGTGCGCCACGGACGCCGCGTCCGCGCCGTAGGCGCCGGCAACGACCTCGACCTGCAGGCGTTGTCCCCACAATTTAATTTGCTCGATGGCGGCGGCGCGGAAGGTATCGCACGCGGCCAGCAGCGCGGTTTTTTTCTGTGATTGAATGAAGTGCGCCAGTTTGGCCGACGTGGTGGTCTTGCCGGTGCCGTTGACGCCGACGATGGAGACCACGGTCGGGCCCTGCGGCGCCTGGTGCAATTCGGTCTGGTTCGCTGCGCCCGTCTCCACCGAAGGCTTCGACGCGGCCAGCAGGCTTTTTTCCACTTCCTGCCGCGCGATGGCAAATACGTCCAGGCCCGCGCCGCCCTGGCTTTCATAAGCGTGTTTGACGGCGGCGACAATTTGCGCGGTCATGGCCAGGCCGAGGTCGGCGGCGATGAGCGCGGCTTCCAATTCCTCGAGGGTGGCCGCGTCGAGTTTGGGCGAGCGGGTGACGATGCGTTTGATTTCGTGCGCCAGGCGGCTGTGGGTTTTTTGCAGGCCGGCTTTGAACTTGCTGAAGAGATTCATTTATCGAGCGTCGGGAGATGAGCGTCGCGAGCCGGAGTGGCAGCCGTTCCGGCGTTCGACTTTCGGCTCCCGGCCTTCGACTTAAGTTTTTCGACGTGCTCGTAGGGCAGTTTGACGGTGCCGATGAGGGGTTTGCCCTTGCTGAAACCGTGGCAATCGGAGCCGCCGGTGATGAGCAGGTGAAATTTATCGGCCATTTCCAGATAACGTTCGGACGCAACCGTCGAATGCTTCGTGTGAAAGCATTCAAGGCCGTCCATCCCCGCCTCGACCAGGGCCGGAATCACATCGTCCGTGCGGTTCAAACCCGGATGCGCCATGACGGCGACACCGCCGGCCCGGTGGATGAGTTCGACGGCTTCGAGCGCGGACATTTTGGCCTTGGGCACCCAGGCGGGCCGGCTCTTTTTGAGAAAGCGTTCGAAGGCTTCGTCCAGGTTCGCCACCAGTCCGGCCTTCACCAGTGCGCGCGCCACGTGCGGCCGCCCGGGTGATTTGCAATTGGCCAGCGCAAAAACGGATTCAACCTGCAACGGCACGTTCAACTCGTTGAGCCGCGCAACCATTTCGCGAATGCGATTCTGCCGGACGGCCTGAAACCGGGCGATGTCCGACAGGAACTTTTCGTTTTCGATGTCCACGTAATAGCCGAGCAGGTGAATTTCCGTTTCGTTGTGCTCGGCCGTGAGTTCGGTGCCGGGGATGAAATCCATGCCTGCCGCCTCGCACGCGGCGGCCATGCGCACACAACCCTCGACCGAATCGTGGTCCGTCAGGGCAAGCGCCGCGAAGCCGAGCCGGTGGCCATGGCCGACCAGCTCCTCCGGCGAGAACGTCCCGTCGGAGAAATACGTGTGCAAATGTAGGTCCGCAAATTTCATTTCGCCGTTTTAGCCGGGCGCAACACCTCGCCCTTGATCTTGTCCAGGATGCCATTCACAAATTTGCCGCTGTCCTGCGTGGAAAACTTTTTGGCGATGTCCACCGCCTCGTTGATGCTGACCACGGGCGGGATGTCCTCGCGATGCAACATTTCAAAGATGGCCAGGCGCATGATGTTGCGGTCAACGGCGGCGATGCGATGGAATTCCCAGTTCTTCGCGTGCGCCTTGATGCGCTCGTCGATCGCGTCGCGATGTTCGATGACGCCGCGGATGAGCGGGTCGGCGAACAGGCGCGTCTCGGCTTCCTCGGCGGTCGGCGGGGGCAGTTCGTGGGGCTGGCCCCAGTTGGCCGGGCCTTTTTCCTCGGCGATGGCGGCGGCGCGCTGGGTCTGCCAGAATTCCTCCAGCGCCCCACTCAAATCCTCCGGCGGATTCAGGTCGTGCTGAAACAAAAACTGAACGGCGCGTTCGCGCGCTCCACGGCGTTTGCCCATGTTCCTAGTCTAAAGTCCAAAGCCCAAAGTCCAAAGTCTAAAGTTAAACAATGCGCTCGACTTTGGACATTAGACTTTGGACTTTGGACTGAATATGAGCAAGGTCACAAAACTGCTGCACACGCGTTATCGCGTGAACGACCTGGAACGCACGGTGAAATTCTACCGGGAGATCCTCGGCCTTCAGGAAGTCAGGCGGCACAAATCGCCGCGCGGCTCCGAGCTGGTTTTTCTCAAGGCGCCCAAGAGCGACGAGGAGATTGAAATCTGTTTTTTCCCCGGCAGCAGCTCCGTGTCGGTTCAGCCCGACCTCACCCATCTCGCGTTTGAGGTGGACAGCCTCGACGAGTTTGCCAGACACCTCGCCCAGCACGGCCTGAAGTATTCCGACGGCCCGACCACGAGTTCGAGCGGCACCACCTTCGCGTTCATTGACGCGCCGGAAGGTTACGAGATTGAACTGATTCAAAAAAAGTAACGGCGGCTGCTGATTTTTCCCTAACTCCAAACTCCCATCTTCCATCTCCTGAATAAATGAGCGTCTTAATTGTCGGTTCCACCGCGCTGGATTCCATCAAAACCCCCCAGGCCGAAAACCCGCGTCTGCTCGGCGGTTCGGCCAGCCACGCCGCCGTCGCCGCAAGCTTTTTCAGCCCGGTGAAACTGGTCGGGGTCGTCGGCGAGGATTTCCCCAAAAAATACCTCGAACTGTATCGCCGGCACAAAATTGACCTGGAAGGCCTGCAGGTTCTGCCCGGCAAAACGTTTCACTGGTCGGGCGAATATGAGGCGAACATGAACAACCGCCGCACGCTGCTGACCGAGCTCGGCGTGTTCGAGACCTTCACGCCCGTGCTGCCGAAGTCGCACCAGCATTCCCCATTCGTGCTGCTGGCGAACATTGCGCCGGCGCTCCAGCACCACGTGCTCAACCAGATGCAACGGCCCAAATTCGTCGTGGCCGACACGATGGATTTGTGGCTGAACATCGCGCTGCCGGATCTGCTGAAGCTGCTCAAGCGCCTTGACGGTTTTGTGCTCAACGACAGCGAGGCGCACCAGTTGACCAAGGAGGACAACGTGTTCGCCGCACTCAAGAAAATCCACCAGCTGGGGCCGAAATACGTCATCATCAAAAAAGGCTCGCACGGCTCGATTTTGTCCGGGCCGCGCGGT
>JBEKKN010000006.1:0-61530 GCA_050010675.1 Verrucomicrobiota bacterium
CTCAAGCAGGCGGAAAAATATCCGCTCGGCGCCGTTCCGACCGGCCCGATCAAGGACGCGCTGGCCCTGCTGGACGCCACCCTGCCCCGCGACCGGGCGACCATGGAAAAAAACTTCAGCCTTTTGTCGGCAACGGAAACGAACTCGATGCTCCAAATGACGCTTCAGCCCCGGAGCGATTCCGCCCGCAAATTTATCAGTGAAATTGTGATCGGCTTTCACACCAACGATTTTACCATTGCCGCCACCGAGATGAAATTCGCCGACGGCTCCAGTCTGCGGAACGATTTCACCAACGTCGTCTTGAACCAGCCGATTGATCCCGCACAGTTCGAGGCCAAACTGCCGCCGGACTTCACCGTCGTTGAACCGTTAAAGCAATGAACGCAAGCCGGACCGATTACCGGGAGCGCCGGCATCCTGCCGGCCCGCCGTGGCGGAAACTCGCCGGCCGGGCTGCCGGCGCTTCCGGATTCAAACCATGAGCGCGTCACCTGAAATTCTGCAACTCGCCATGAAATCGCTGCCGCACGGGCCGGAATTCCGGTTCGTGGACCGGATGATAAGCCTGACACCGGGCAAGGCAGGCGTGGGAGAATACCGCGTGCGCGGCGACGAGTTTTATTTGCGCGGCCATCTGCCGGGCGAACCGATTCTGCCCGGCGTCTTGCTGGTGGAGGCCGGCGCACAGGTGGCCGGCATGGTGGCACAGGAAGACCCGGCCAATCCCACCTGGCCGCGAATGAAACTGTCCGGGCTGCGCGCCGTTAAAATTCTTGGCTCAGCCAAACCCGGCGACACCCTGCGCATCGAGGCGGTCATCACCGGCCAACTCGGTCCCTTGATTCAAGCCGCGGTCACCGCCTTCATCGCGGACACCCGGGTGCTGTCCGCGGAACTGACCCTGGCGGGCATGGCCAAAGCCGGTGAGCCCGGGGTGAAGCAAGTCCGCGCCCGGCAACCATGATGGCGTTAACCGAGCAGTCCGTCCGCACTTTCCAGTTTGAACGTGACACGTTCGCGTTTCCCCACGAACTGGTGTGGCGCTACCATTTCGATCCGGTGACCGGGGCGATGACCACCTTCCGCTCCGACCCGCCGCCGACCTATTACCATCGCTGCTTCGTCATGGTGCGCTCGACGCGGCAATTTTTTTATCATGCCCGCTTTGAACCGGAACTGCCCCCGGTGGGACCGGAGGCTTACCGCCGGCTGATCCGCGAAGTCGTCTCCCGCAATCCGCGCCGGGGAGGTGCGGAATCCAAACGCGTGGTCATTCCCGGCCATGATGGTCTGCGCGCGTTCAGTCAGGCGCACGAAACGTTGCTCAAGGCGGAATTGGGCGGTCCCTGGCAATCCTATATTCTGCGGAGCCACTGGCGCATGGTGTTTCCGTTTGTGGGACGGCACCGGGAATGGATGGCGCGAAAGTTGAAACGTTCGCTGCAGAAACGCGGCGTGTCGCTCGTGCATCTGTTCCGTTTTCCCCGCATCACCATCAACCATGGCATCGTGTTGTACCGGCTGACGGAATCGGAGCAACAACTGGAATTCGAGGCGTATGATCCCAACATCCCGGCCCATCCGGTCAAACTGGTTTATGACCGGCAACGGCGCAAATTCAACTTTCCGGCCAGTTGTTATTGGCGCGGAGGAGCGTTGAACGCGGTTGAAATTTTTTGCGGCGGGTTTTTCTAGGATGGGCGGTCAAAGGCAACGTGCCCGGCCGACCCGCTGCATTAACGCCTTCAGCGCCGGTTTCGCGGAAAGCGAAAGGCGACCCCAAAAAATAATGTGCCACAGGTATTGATCCCCACCAGGTAACCGATGTTGTAGAGCCGGCCGGAATTGTTCGGGGCGTAAATTGGGAAATCATTGCCCATCAACAAACCCGGCAGGGCGGCGGGCATCAGGAAGCCATGCAGCAACCCCAGGTAAAAGCCGGCGACCTGCTCGGGTTTGTAAGAACGGGTGGCGGCCCAGCCCTGGGCCACCCCCAGTGCCACCCCCAGCACGACCAAGGCGACGATTTTAATCGTTATTTCCTTGGCCGTGAGGGAAGGACGGGAAGCCGCACATGGCTTCGGAACAGATTCTTCCATGCGGCACAGCATGTTCCGTCACCGTCATGCCGGGCAAGCACATAATGCCGGCAACGCCTTCGGTGGGGCGAGCGTCCTCGCGAGTGGTCGCGCCATGCTTTGATGCACCAAGTCCGGCTCGTCAGTAGCCTCGCCCCACCAAACTGTACCCCTGCCTTCGAGCTTCCATGCTTGACGTGATATCGTTCAGGGTCATACTCACAGAAATGAGCATTGACCCTGATGTCTGCCTCCTCCTTTGCGCCAGAACCGGGTTTGAACTGCAACCGGTTTTTTCACCGGAAATTCCGTTTACGGCGGCCGCCTGCGACCGCCGCTTCGTCACCGAACACACCCAGCAATGACCCCAGAGAAGGACCCTAAAGCCATCGCCGCGCAGCTCTGTCAGTTCGCGCGGACCAATTTCGTCGCCGAAGGCACCAATTTTGACGAAAACAGCCCGCTGGCCCAGGCCGGCATTGATTCCTTTGCGCTGGTCGAACTGCTGCTTTTTTGCGAGCGTGTCATCGGGGTCCGGGTGCCGGATTCGCACCTGACCGGCGCCAATCTGACCTCCATGGCCACGCTGGCCAATTGCATTGCCGGGCTGGCCCGCAACCAACATTCCACAACCTGACGCCGACTGTCGTTCCCTATGCCTGACTTGCCCCGTCAGATTCGATTTGCTGCCGGAGATTACTTCATGCACGCCCAGGATCGCCGGATGCGGCGGAGCGGATTGCCCGGAAATGTTTGCTGCGCGGTGATGCACCTGGACCAGGGTTTTGATGCCGGCCGGCTGCGCCGGCGCCTGAGTGAATCGCCCATCATGGACTGGCTAGCGCGCGCACGCATGGCCCGGACGTTGCCCGTGTTGGCTCCGGTCTGGCGGATCGCGGCGGAACCCAAGCCGATTTTTTTCGAGCACCACGATCAAAATGGCGGCAGTGAAACACCGTGGTCGCCGCCCCCGGTGGTTGCCGAACGCGCCTTGCGCGCCGAAGAGGGACCGGGTCTGGCGTTTGACGTGGTGCGCCACGCGGATGGCACGAGCCATTTGTTTCTTTCGTGGAACCACACCCTGCTGGATTCACAAGGTCTGGATCTGTTGTTGCATCATTTGGACGCGGGCGGCGCGGCAAATGGAGCGCCCTCGGTCGGGGATTTTATCAGCCCCAAACAACAAAATAGTAAATGGACCCCGGCCGGCTGGTGGGAGAACGCAAAACTGGCCTACACGGCGAGGCCGTGGCTGGTGGAATCCGGCAAGGAACCGCTCTTTACTCCCGCGCCACCCGAACCCCGTTCCGGCACGCGGGAAAACCATCGCCGCCGCATTGTGTTTACCGAAGCGGAAACCGCCAGCATTGACGCGCGCAGCCAGCAAATCACCGCCGGTTTCCGTCGCAGCCACTTTTATCTGGCGGCTTCGATACGCGCCTTGCACGCGATCGCGCTCCAGCGTGGCAACCGGGACGGCGCGTATCTGGTTCCCGTGCCCCATGACACGCGCCGGCACGGCGCGAAAGGCCCCATCTTTTCCAATCATCTCTCGATTCTGTTCTACCGCATCGAGCCGCGGCACGCCGGACGGATTTGCGACATCGTCGGCGAACTCGGGCGGCAGATGACGAACCAGATTCGCGACCGGTTTCCGGTGGCCTGCATGGCGGCGCTGGATTTGTTCAAACCTTTGCCGCCCGGATATTACGTGCATCATCTGGGAAAACCGACCCGCGGCAAGATGGCCTCATTGAGCTTTTCCGATTCGGGCGAAATCTGCCCCGGCATGACGGAATGGTGCGGCGGCCGGATTTTGGATGTCACCCACCTGATACCCTGCTGGCGGTCGCCCGGCCTGACCACGTTGTTTTTGAGGTATGGCAACCGGCTTTCCCTGATGCTGTCGTGGGTGGATGACTGCCTGAACCCGGCCGACATGGACCAGTTGGAACGGGACATGCGCCGGGCTTTACTGGAGGAGGAATTGTCATGAAGTTGCTGCTGGTGGCGACGAACCGCGAGCGCTCGCCCTATCCCGTGGCCCCGTTGGGAGCGCTGTGCGCCGCCGCCGCCGCCCAGGCCGCCGGTCATGAAGTGAAGTTTCTGGATATGGGACCGGTTCGGACACCGCAACGCGCACTGCGAAAAGCGCTGGCGTCGGACAAATTTCAAGCGGTCGCCTTCGGCATCCGCAATCTGGACAACTGCTGGTCCTTTGCGCCGCGTTCCTATTTTGGCGACGTGCGGGAACTGACGGAAACGGTGCGGCAGCATTTTGAAGGACCGTTGATCCTGGGCGGCAGCGGTTTTTCCGTGTCGCCGCAGGGTTGGATGCAACGGTTGCAACCCGACTGCGGTGTCGTCGGCGAGGGTGAGCGGGCGTTCCCGGAAGTGTTGGCGCGGTTGGAGTCCGGGCGTTCCCTGGAAGGCATCGAAGGCGTCATCACTCCGGCAAAAGGAGATGGCTCCGACAGCGTCCTGCCCACGAGAGCCATTGAGCAGCTGGGTGAATTGGCGCCGCCGGCCCATGACTTGTGCAGCTACCAGCGGTATGTCCGGCGCGGCGGATTTGTGGGCGTGCAAACCAAGCGCGGCTGCCCGTTCAAATGTTCTTACTGCATTTATCCCCAGTTGGAAGGGCGGCGTTACCGGCTGCGTCCGCCGGAAGCCGTGGTTGAGGAAATTGAAACCGTGGTCACCCGGTCGAAGATGCGGCATTTCTTTTTCGTGGACAGCGTCTTCAACGATCCCCGGCACCACGCGCTGGCGATCTGCCGCGAACTCGGGCGGCGGCGGTTGCCGGTCCGCTGGTCGGCCTTCTGCAATCCCACCGGTTTTGACGCCGAACTCGCGCACGCCATGAAGGAAGGCGGTTGCGAGGGCGTCGAGTTCGGACTGGACGTGGCTTCGGACAAAATGCTGGCGGCCCTGGACAAGCCGTTCGGACAGAAGGAAACGCGGGTGGCCATGCAAGCGGCGCACGACGCCGGCCTGCCCATCGCGGTCTACCTGCTGTTCGGCGGGCCCGGTGAAACTTGGGCGGATGTCCGGGATACCCAGAATTTTCTGGATGATTGCGCGCGGGCGAACGCCGTGTTTGCCACCATTGGCATCCGGGTTTACGAAGGCACGCCCCTGGCCCGGACGGCGGTGCGGGAAGGCCAGGTGAAGCCGGACCAGGACCTCTTCGAGCCGGCCTATTACCTTTCACCCGGGCTGGCGGAGGACACGGAGAACAAACTCGATGGCATTGCGCGGCGGCGCGCGGAATGGACCTCGCCGGTGGATTGGCGCCGGCCCGTGACGCGCCTGGGACAAAAAGTGACGGTGTTTCTGAACGTGCGGCCGCAGTGGAAATACCTCCGCAGTTACGGCGAGCACATGAGACCGAAAGCGCCGTGAGCAGCACATCTCGTATTGGCGGGACGACCATTCCCGGCGACGTGCTGGTCATTGGTGGCGGTGCGGCGGGTGTGGCAGCGGCAGTGGCTGCCGGGCGCGCGGGCGCGCGGGTGGTGTTGTTGGAACGATACGGATTTCTGGGCGGGTTGGCCACCACCGCACAGGTCGGCACCATCTGCGGACTTTATCTGCGGGACACCACGGACATGGAAGCCATCCCGGTGGGCGGCGGATTTGCCCAGGAATTTGCCGCGCGGTTGCAACGCGCCATGGGCACAAAACCCCTGCGGGTGGACACCGGCCTTTGGGTTTTGCCCTATGCTCCACCCGCCTTCGCCCGGGTGGCCGATGCGATGGTCAGTGAGGTTGGAAATATCACCGTCGGGCTGCACGCCACCGTGACCGAAGCGCAGGCGGAAGGTTCCCGCTTGAATCAGGTCCGCGCCCTGGCCTGGAATGAGCCGGTGCGGTTGTGTCCGAAAACCGTGGTGGATTGCACCGGTGAAGCGACTGCCGCCGCCCTGGCGGGCGCCAACGCGGAAAACGGCGCCACCGATCAGGCGCCCGCCCTGGTTTTCGTTCTGGAAAACGTTGATCCCAATCTGGCCGGGCGCGGTCTGCTCGAAGTGCGCCGCGAACTGCGCCGGGCGGTTGAAAGTGGAGTTTTGCCCGCGCTGTGTGAACGGTTGTCACTGATACCCGGCACCGGCGCGAATGGCCGTCTGGCACTCAAACTCAGTCTGCTTCCGGCAAACTCCGACCGCGCGCTCTGGCAACAGGTCACGGATTGGGAACGCGAAGCCCGCGCGCTGCTGGAACCGCTCCGGCGATTCCTGGTCGAAAACATCGTCGCCTGCCGCAACGCACGCCTGGATTCCGTTGCTCCACAGCTGGGCGTCCGCTCCGGACGCCGCATTTTGGGACGCGCCCGGCTGACGGACCAGGATGTGTTGGGCGTGCGAAAATCTTCGGCAGGGATTGCCCGGGGTTGCTGGCCGATGGAACGTTGGACGAACAGTCCGAGACCGGAAATGACTTATTTTGCCGAACGCGGCTTTTATGATATTCCTCTCGACTGTCTCCGTCCGATGGAACTGGACAACGTGTGGGTGGCCGGGCGCTGCCTTTCCGCGGAGACGGGCGCCATGACCTCGGCCCGGGTCATCGGCACGGCCCTGGCGACCGGTTGGGCGGCCGGAACCGCCGCCGCCTTTCAGGCTTCGGATCGTTCCTTGAATGACGCGGTGACAGCCATTCGGCGATCTCTGCACCAATGAACGTGAGCGATGGACAAGTCGTACCGGGAGCGCCGGCATCTTGCCGGCGAATTCCTTAACCTGAGACACGCCGGCAGGATGCCGGCGCTCCCGGTAAGATTCGCTGCCCGAAAATGTTGTTCGGCACCAATGAAGGCTGGTGAACTCGGGCGATATTGACCAAACTGGAAAGCAAAAATAGATTTATAAAACCGATGAACGTTTTTGAAACACTAGCCCGTTCCGCCCGTCAATGGCCCGACCGCGCGGCCATCATTGATGCCGGCGGGTCATTGGATTATCAGTCGCTCTGGCGGGAAGTCGAAGCGTTGCGGGTCCAGCTGGAGCGGTTGGGCGTGAGCAAAGGACAGGGTGTCGGCGTGCGGGCGCGCAATGGACGGGCGTTTGTCATCGGCGCGCTGGCAGCGTTGGGCTGCGGCGCGGTGATCATGCCCATCCACCATCAGATGAAGCCGGCCGAAATGGCGGACATGCTGGCCCGGGCGCCGTTGTGCGCGATTCTGGACGATGGCTCCGGCCCGGCCCAGGCCGGCCAGACCGTCACGTTGGAAAATCCGGGCGGGAATGGTTTGCGGTTCACGCGACTGGACGGACCTCAACCGCCGCTCGCGCCAGGAATCAAGGACGCGGCGTTTGTGCGGTTCACTTCAGGAACGACCGGCCAGTCCAAGGGCGTGGTGCTGACGCATCGTGACGTGCTGGAACGCACCCAGGCTGCCAATGCCGGGCTGGGTCTGACCTGCGACGACACCATTCTCTGGGTGCTGCCGATGGCCTATCACTTTTATGTTTCCATCATCCTTTACCTGGAAGTCGGAGCCGCGGTGGTGGTCAACACCGATTATCTGGCCGAGAACATTCTGGACGCCGCCGCCAAACATCAGGCCACGTTCCTTTATGTGACCCCGATGCACGTGCGCATGTTGACGAGCGAAAAGTCCGGACGCGTGCTGCCGCCGTCGTTGAAGCTGGTGATGTCCGTTTCCAGCCGGCTGGATCCGCAGGCGGCGCGGGATTTTCAAGCGCGGTATCACGTCCCGGTGTCCCAGGGTTTTGGCATCATTGAAGTGGGCCTGCCCATCATGAACGTCGCCGAGGCGGCGGAGCATCCCGAAGCCATAGGCCGGCCGGTTCCCGGTTTTGAAGCGATGATTGTGGATGAATCGGTGAAGCCACTGCCCGAGGGCGAAACGGGCCAGCTCGCCCTGCGCGGGCCCGGCATTTTTTCCGGCTACCTGAATCCGCCGCGGTCGCGGGCGGAAGTGTTGCATGACGGCTGGTTTCTGACCGGTGATCTGGCGCATCGCGATCACGGCGGACGGATTGTGCTGGACGGGCGGACTTCGTCCGTGATGCATGTGGCCGGGCACAAGGTATTTCCGGAGGAAATTGCCGGGGTGCTGGACCAGCATCCGGCGGTGCTGCGTTCGCGGGTTTTCGCGCGCCCACATCCGCAATTTGGCGAGGCGATTTTTGCGGAAGTACAATTGCGCAACGGGAGTTCGCCGACCTTGAGTGAAGAGATTATTACCTTCTGCCGCCGCCAGCTTTCGAGTCACAAGGTGCCGACCTCGCTTGAATTCGTCACCGAAATCAGCATGACCTCCAGCGGCAAGGTCCGCCACGGCTCAGCCGTCCCGCCGCCGAACCTGAATCGGTCCTAAACCTTGACGCCCGGCTTCGCGCGATTTTCGAGAAAATCCTTTCGCCACTGCGCGCGTGCGGCTTTTTTTCCATGCCCGTTGATTTCGAGGGATTCGACAAACCACCATTCGCGCGGCAACTGCCAGCCCGGCAGCTTTTGCTGCACGAACTGCTTCAATTCATCCTCGGCACCGCGCCGGTTGGCCGTGACGCACGCCACGATGTGGTCAATGCGGTCCGTATTCAGGCTCGGCACGCCAAAGACCAGGCACTCGGTGACGGAGTCGTGTTCGCGGATCGCCTGTTCGATGATGGCCGGTGATACTTTTCGTCCGGCCACATTAATGTGGTCGCTGGTGCGGCCGTGCAGATAAATCGTCCCGTCCCTGAGTCCGGCGAGATCACAGGTCTGAAAGGTGCCCTGATGGAGAGTGTCTTCCGGCTCCGGCCAATAGGTTTTGCCCACCGCCCGGCTCCGGACCATCAGCGCGCCATCCGGGTTGAGCGACACGAACACGTTCTTCAGGGGTTGACCGACGGAGGTTTCCTCCGTTCGCGGCGTCTCGGTCGCGTCGTAGGCAATACCGCCGCATTCGGTGGAGCCGTAGAAGTTATGAATTTTGACGCCATGTTCCTTGAAAACGGTCTGTTCGAGCGCGAGCGGCAAGGGTGCCCCCGCCGAGATGGCCAGGCGCACGTTGCCCAGGATGACGCCGGCTTTGTGCCAGGCCTGCCACAACGCCGGCACCGCGGCCACGGTAAGATTCCAATGGGCTTTGGCCGCGCCGCGCAGGATTTCCGGCAAGGGCGCGGGGGCCAGAAAAAGGGGAACGCCGTGGAGCAACAGCGGCAGGACCAGATTGGAAAATCCGTAGGAATAAGCCATGGAAATCACACCGAGGTTGGGCCAGTCCGGGCGCAATCCCATGGTGGTCACGATGTTTTCAACGTCGGCCGCGAGTTGCTCTTCCGTAAAAGCGACGGCCCGGGGGACGCCCGTGGTGACCGGTGTGGTCTTGAGATGACAGCACGGCGCGGGCGGCGGGGAAACCGCGAGCGGTTGCGAATGCGCTTCGAGGGGGCACACCACCGCACCCCGGCGCCAGGCGCGCAACACGGCAAAGATGAACTCGGGGGAATGACCTTGCGGGAAGACCATTGGCGGGTTGTCCGGCAGCGGCGTTTCTGATTCAAGATCCAACTGGGCAAACGTCCAGCTCCGTCCGGACGCCAGATCACGCAAAGCCACTTCATCACCCCTGCCTTGAATTACCTTCTGCCAGCGTTCGTAAAGCATCTCCCTCTCTTTAAGCCAACCGTCATTTCCCTGGCAAGCCTGAACTTGCCGGCCTTGGGTTGTCATGGGAGCCCGTCAGCCGGAAATGGGAGTGTTTGGCAAGGCCGGTGCCACCGCCGGCCAGCTCAACGAATTGCCAGCGTCGCGGGATTGGTTTTCCAGCAGGCGGGTCCGGACATGACCTGGAGCATGCCGTGTCCAAACCGTGAGGCCGTGGTCGCCCCGGCCGCCATGCAGGCAATCTTGCGGTTGACGAATTCATGCATGGTCATCGAGATTTTGCCGGGGAATTTTTGCTCAAAGAACGTGCCGGTTTTATACATCGCAAAGATGCGGCCATCGTAAAAATATTGGATGAATCCCATCCAGGCCTTGATGAGCTTGCGCATTTCGCGCGAATAGGCCGGCAGGTCGTCCAGATGTTCGGAGAGCAATTCGGCCGAATGCAGCGCCAGCCACATACCCGGCGAAAGCATCGGATCCACAAATCCCAAGGCGTCGCCCGACATCACCCAGCCCGGCCCATGGCCACGCTTGGAAATGAGTTGATAATTGGTGTAGGTGGCAACCTCCGTGATGCGGCGGCGGTCGCGGCCCGCGGCGGCAAGCAGGGGATCGTGCTGGATGACCCCTTCGAGCCGTTCCTCGGGCGTCGTGCCAAATGTTGCG
Source organism: Verrucomicrobiota bacterium (assembly GCA_050010675.1). Lineage (GTDB taxonomy): Bacteria > Verrucomicrobiota > Verrucomicrobiia > Limisphaerales > UBA11358 > UBA11358. Next base: position 10,374 of record JBEKKN010000006.1, read on the forward strand.
GCATCATCCTTGTTCATCACCACACCGACGGAAAGACAGTCGGGCAAAGGGATGCGCCAGCACCAGCCATTGGCCAGCCGGCCGATGATGACCTGTCCGCGCGGGGTTGGGTCGGCAAACCCGGCATAGTGGGCGAAGTAGGCCACGTCCTTGCGCGGGCCGACGTCCGCGGGAATGTCCAGCGTGCGCGCGAAGAGGCGGCTGCGGCCGGAGGAATCCACGAGCAAATCCGGCTGCCGGCCCTGGAACCAGGGTGCCTGGGAAAGTGTTTCCTCCGCGAGCCGTAATTTGTCGCCGCCCGCCCGTTCGACCTTCGCCCGCACCAGCGCGCGTTTCACGCCCAGCTCATCGGCGCGCTGGTCCAGCAGACGGTCAAAAGCGGGGCGCGGCGCATTGTAGGCATAGGTCGGCATGGTGGTGCCGGCGAGCGATTGAAAGGTAAACGAAACCTCTTCGTCCGGGTTGAAGGTGAAGGTAACCCCGGGTTTGTACTGGCAGACCGCGGCGGTGCGCTCCTCCAGACCCAGCTTCCGCAGCACGGGCACAATCGCCGGAATGAGGGATTCGCCCACGATCAGGTCGGGCCGGCGGCCATCGTCAAACAGGGTCACGTCCACGCCTTTAAGCCTGAGCAGCGAAGCCAGGGTCGCCCCCGCCGGACCGCTGCCGATGATGCCAACCGTCTTGATCGAATTTGTCATGGGTCTAGAACTGTTTTCCGAATTTACCGGCGGGGAAAAATAATCATTGGAGTCGCTTATGCAAGTCACAATATTCGGCCGGCCGGCTCGTCAGCCGGGTCAAGCCCGAAGCGGCGGGGCGCATTGGAATCGCCACTTGACTCGCCATCGCCGGATAATAGACTCGGACGCATATGCCGGGCTTGGCGCGGGTTGGTGAGTCGGAAGCCGGTGTGGTGTCAAAAATCAATTTCCAAAACATTATGAAAAAAAACTGGTTCTACCTGCTGTTCACCCTCGCAACGTTGAGTGCCACGTCCATGGGCACAGCCGCATCGGTGCTTTATCCGGTGGTCGTCGACGGTCGCTGGGGGTTTGTGAACAAATCCGGCGAAACCGTGATCAATCCGCAGTTCGAGCGGGCGGCGGGTTTTGCGGAAGGCCTGGCTCCGGTACGCCTGAGCCGTTGGGGCTACGTGGACAGTTCGGGGAAGATCACGATTGTTCCGCAGTTCGACAAGGCCGACGTCTTCAACGAGGGGCTGGCGGCGATCAAGGTTGGCGGCGGCGGCGGCGGCAGCCCCTTTCCCAACGACCCCAGACCGTTCGCTCACGGCGGCGGAGGTGGTTACGGCTACATCAATACGGATGGCAAATTCGCCATCAATCCGCAGTTTGAAGATGCCGGGATGTTTTCCGACGGCCTCGGGCCCGTCCGGATGGGCGGCCGCTGGGGTTACGTGGATAAAACCGGAACCGTGGTCATCAACCCGCAGTTTGAAAGGGCGCAGTCGTTTTCCGATGGGCTTGCGGGAATCCGGTCGGGCGGCAGATGGGCATTCATTGACAAGGCCGGGAAGATGACCATCAATCCCCAGTTCGACGAGGCCGGACGCTTCGGCAACGGCCTGGCGCCCGTCCGGCAGGGAAGACGCTGGGGTTACATCGACCACGCGGGAAAATTTGTGATCAATCCGCAGTTTGACGAAGCCGGCACGTTTTCCGGGGATCTGGCGCCGGTGCGCCAATCGGGACACTGGGGATTCATCAACTCCAGCGGGAAATTTGCGATCAACCCGCAGTTCAACGAAGCCGATTCTTTTGTGGACGGCCTGGCCATGGTCAAGGTGGACGGACGAACCGGTTACATCAACACCAGCGGCAAGTACATCTGGAATCCCACCAAGTAAACTGGCGTTCCACCTTGTTTTCTTAATGGAGCATTTCCATTGGAACTGCGGCCGGCGGGGCTGTTTGGATGTGTGAACCTGCCGGATTGCCCGTGACCGTGGGTCGGCGGAAATTCCGCCACCATTTCCACCAGCGCAACGTGTCAGCCACCGGGCGAATACGGCTCCGGCGACCACTGCGAATGACCCGGATCGGGACGAACTCGACCCGCTGCCCCGCCGCGAGAAAGGCCATCAAAGTTTCGGATTCAATCTCGAAATGTTCTGTCTGCAGGGACAGGCTGGCCCAGGTTTCCAGGTGGATCAGGCGAAAGCCGCATTGGGTGTCAGGGAGACATCGGCCGGCCAGTTGCGACAATTTCCGGCTCATCCACCAATTCACCTGCCGGCGCAGCCAGGGGATGGCGCGCGCTTTATGCAGGCGGTTGCCGACCACCAGCGACGACCCGGTTTGTTCGGCACATTGTTGGAAGGCAGGCAAATCCTCCGGCACATGCTGGCCATCGCCATCGAGCGTCACGGCCCATTCAAAGCCCCGCTTCCGGATCTGCGACAAACCCGTCCGGAGCGCCGCGCCCTTGCCGAGGTTCCGCTCATGACGGACCACGACGGCGCCGGCATTTTCAGCCCGAATCGTGGTGTCGTCCGTCGAACCGTCATCCACCACCAGCACCAGGGGGAGATGCCGGTGCAGGGCAACGACCAGGGCGGCAATATCGGCACCTTCGTTGAAGCAGGGAATTACCGCGGCGGATTTTGTCGATCCAAGCATGGAGCCAGCCTAATCCCGGCTCCGGCGGGAATCGAGGCAAAACCTTGCGTTGACCGATATTTCCGATTTTGAAAATCGCAGAAAAAAATCTCATAAGTGCTTGACCCCTTTCTTATGATGCGTCAGCTTCAGCCCGAAGGTAGTTTGCAAAGCGTGACCACAAACGAAACCCAATACAGCACCGAATCATGAAAACATTGTTAGTTGCCAGTCTGCTCGTTTCCGCCACCCTGTTTGGTCTGTGCGGCTGCGCCTCGGATCAAGGCGGCCCCAAAACCGCCCAGGCGCAACCCCCCAAGCCGGCCAAGCCGCCCAAGGATAAACGGCCCAAGGAAGATCGTTTGAGCGTCGGAATGACCATGGACCAGGTGGTTCAGGCGATTGGCAATCCCAAAGGAAAATCCGTAAGCAGCGACGGCTCCGAGATTTGGTCCTACAATGATGCCGAGAAAGGCTTCATTCCCGACTACGCCTTGTTCGGTGGCAAGACCCATTTTCTGACGGTCTTTTTTGACACGAGCGGCAAGGTCAAGAGCTGGTCTTCCAGCGAACACGGGATGTACTGACCGGGACCGGAATTCGTCATTGCCATCTTCAAAATAGCAGGCATCCAGCCGGGTTTCGACGGCTGGATGCTTTTGCGTTGTTCCTTTTCTTCGCGCATTTTATTATTCTCCGTTCAATTCGAACCATGCGATTTAAATCCCAGCCGTACAACTCGCCGGCGCGCAGCGCGCCACCAACTGATTTGCCTGAACGTGCGGCCGAATTTCGTCGCCCTTGAACGATCATGCTTTTCCCGTCAACGTCTCCGCTCCCAGCGCCCGCCCGGGTGGTCATCACCGGCGCCGGAATCATCACGGCGCTGGGCCAGGGCTGGAAATCCAATGCGGAAGGTTTTCGCGCGGGGCGCACGGCATTTCGTCCCGTGTCGTTGTTTGATGTGAGCCGCCAACGGGCGAAGCTGGCGGCGGAAGTTGATCTGCCGGCGGCCCTGCCACCCACCCGGCTCACGGCGAAACAAACAGCCCGGCTTGACCGCGCCGCCTCCCTGCTGCTGTTGTCAGCCTGCGAGGCGTGGCAGCAATCCGGCTGGGAACCCACGGAAAACCTGCCGTTGGTTTTGGGCACGACGGCGGGTGGCATGTCATTCGGCGAAGCCTATTTTCGTCAGGCATTGCAAAAGCCGCGCCGCCATCGCCATCAACCCACCCGGGCCGTTCACTATCAACCCCAGGTCCAGGCGCGAATGGTGCTGGACGCCCTCGGTTCCAATGGGCCGATCACGATCGTGTCGAACGCCTGCGCCTCCGGCAGCAATGCCATCGGCCACGCCTGGGAACTCATTCGCTACGGTCAGGCGGAACGCGCCCTGGCTGGTGGCTATGACGCGCTCTGTGGCATGGTGTTTTCGGGTTTTGACGCTTTGCAGGCGCTTTCGACCACCATCTGCCGTCCGTTCGATGCCCGGCGCGATGGCCTCGCACTCGGTGAAGGCGCGGCTGTCGTCGCCCTGGAAACGCTGGAAAGCGCGCGCCGGCGGGGCGCGGTCATCTTGGGTGAACTGATTGGCTACGGCTCGGCCATTGACCAGCATCATCTGACCCAGCCGCATCCGCAAGGCGAGACGACGCTGAAGGTCATGAAACAGGCCTGTGCCATCGCCGGCGTCACGCCCGAGGACATTGATTACGTTAATGCACACGGCACGGGCACGGTGCTTAATGACAGTTCGGAAGCCTTCGCCATTTCCCAATGGGCCGGCCCGCATGCGGCGACCCTGCCGGTCAGCTCCACGAAAGCCAGCATCGGGCATCTGCTGGGGGCGGCCGGTGCGGTCGAGGCGGTGATTTGCCTGATGGCTTTGCGCGAACAATGGCTGCCGCCCGAGCTGGCATTTGAAAACCCGGACCCGGCCTGCCATTTTCCGGTTGTGCACCAGTCCCAGGACGCCCGCGTGAAGATCGCGCTGTCCAATTCATTTGGCTTCGGCGGCGTCAATGCGACGGTGATCTTCAGGAGGTGGGCATGAGCCGGATTTTCGTCGCGGGCCTGGGCGCGGTATCGCCCGCCGGCTGGAAGGTCACCGCCCTGCGCGAGGCGCTGGCCCAGGATGAACCGTTGCCGACTCAAACCGTGGAGCGGCCCGGCGGGGAGGAACCGCTCCGGGCGCGTCTGGTGCCGAATCCCGCCGTGCGTCCCGAATTCCTCGCGCATCCCCGCCTGCGGCGCGCGAGCCCGATCACCCATTATGTCGTCGCGGCCGCCCTCGAGGCCATGGCCGGATTGCTTGCGAAACCTGATGCGAAACGCCGCCTCGGACTGGTCGTTTGTCTTCAATGCGGTTGCGTGAATTATTCCTGCCGCTTTTTTGAAGAGACGCTGAAGGACCCGGCGACCGCCAGTCCGCTCCTGTTTCCGGAAACGGTTTACGCCGCCCCGACCAGCCATGTCGCTGCGTTTCTGGGAAATGTTTCCCTGGCCAATTCCCTCGTAGGCGATCCCGCCACCTTTCTGCAGGGAATATCCCTTGGCGTCCAATGGCTGGAAGAGAATCGCGTGGACGCGTGCCTCGTCATCGGGGCGGAGGAAACCAATTGGATTCTGGCGGACGCGCTCTGGCATCTTGAACGTCCAGCCGTCCTCACCGCCGGCGCCGGAGCCGTGACCTTGTGCCGTGACCCGGAATTGTCAATGGGTCTCGAATTGGCCGCCATCACTGACGTGCATTCCTACTCTCAGCGGAACACCCGGATGCAGGCCGCCCGCGCCATGCGCGAGCAATTGCGCGCACCGGGACAGACCGAAAAAATCGCCGGCAGGATGTCGGCGCTCCCGGTAAATGCGGAATTGCTTTGCGACGGTGTCGGAAACTGCCCGCGTACGGATGCCCCGGAACTCGCGGCGTGGCGTGATTGGACCGGCCCGCGCCTCAGTCCGAAACGCATTTTGGGTGAAGGACTGATGGCCGCCGCCGCCTGGCAATGCGTCGCGGCGTGCGATGCGGTGGCCGGCGGACAATTCACCGCCGCCAATGTGAGCCTGGTCGGCTCCAATCAGCAGGCGATGGGCGCACGGTTTGTCCGCACCGATTCCAGCATTTCGCATTTGTCCCCCGGCAGATCCCCCGGCAACATCCGGCCATGAGCTTGCGGGTCATACTGATTACAGGAGCCAATGGCGGGTTGGGCCAGGCCGGCGCGCGCGCTTTTCTCGAAGAATCCCCCGCCAACGTTGTCTGGCTCGGTGTCCGTTCACGTCGCGAACACGCCGACCAGCTGGCAAAAGAAAATCCGGACCGCTGTTTCTGCCTGACGTTGGACGTCACCGCCCCTGAATCCTGGCCGCCAGCGGTCAAAGAAATTCTGGCGCGGCACAGCCGCATTGACGTACTGGTCAACAATGCGGGCAGCCACGAAGATTCCCTGCTGGCCAACATGCCACTGGATTCCTGGGAACGCGTTCTGGCGACCAACCTGAACGGAGTTTTTCACGGCTGCCAGGCGGTGCTGCCAACCATGATCGGCCAGCGCGCAGGCCGCATTGTAAATGTGTCTTCCTTGAGCGCGCTCCTGGCCCCGGCCGGGCAGGCCAATTACGCCGCGGCCAAGGCGGGAGTGGTGGCGCTGACCCAGTCGCTGGCCAAGGAGGTGGCGCGCATCGGCATCACCGTAAACGCCATTTGTCCCGGCTATGTGGAAACCGAGGCGATGGCCTATCTGGCCGGGGAAGAACGGAAGGCCACGCAGATGCGGATCCCCATGCGCCGGTTCGGCCGGCCCGAAGAAGTGGCGGCCGCGGTGCGTTTCCTGGCCAGCCCCGAGGCCGGTTATATCACCGGTTCCACGCTCAAAGTTGACGGCGGGATTCTCTAAACGTTAAAGTAGCGGCGATGAAACATTCCATTAAAAGTGGATATATCCGGTTCAAGGAATCCGTGCGGGATTCTGAAATCAGGAACCTCCCGATGCCTCCTGCGACATGGCACACCGGCTTTTAATCATCCAACCATCGTATTACCGTTCCAAGACGGACCGAACGGTGTACCAGGTGCGCCGCCGCCAGGTGGTGCCGTTGACCCTGCCGTATCTGGCGGCCCTGACGCCGGCGGATTGGGACGTGCAACTTCTCGACGAACAACTCGAGCCGGTTGATTTCGACTGTCGTCCGGACGTGGTCGCCCTGACGACCTGGACGCTCCACTCCTATCGTGCCTACGACATCGCCGATGAGTTTCGCCGGCGCAGAGTGCCGGTCATCATGGGCGGACCGCATACCTATTTTCACGCCGAGGAGGCGGGAGAACATTGCGATGCGGTGGGCATCGGCGAGGCCGAGGGCATATGGAATCAAATGCTGGAGGACGCCCTTCACGGGCGGCTGAAGAAAACCTATCGGGCCTGCCAGTTGCCCAACCTCACCGGTTTGCCCCTGCCGCGTTACGAGCTGTTGAAGCTGCGGCGTTATGGTCCGTTCAAGACCTTTACGGTGTCCGCCTCGCGGGGCTGTCCGTTCCGCTGCGAATTTTGTTCCGAACGTTTCCTGCTGGGCGAGGCCTACCGGTGCCGGCCGGTGCCCGAAGTGGTTGAGGAAATCAGGCGGTGCCGGCTGCGTAACCTGCTGTTCGGCGACAGCAATTTCGGCGGCAAACGGAGCCATGCCCTGGAACTCATGGAAGCAATGATCCCGCTCAAGGTGCGCTGGTCCGCGCTCTGGACGTCCTACCTGTGCAATGACGAGGAATTCATGGACCTTGCGCAGCGCAGCGGTCTGTTGCACGTCAACATCGGCATCGAGAGCATCAATCCCGAGACCCTGGACGGCATGAACAAGCGGTTCAACAAGGCCCCGCGTTACGGGGAGATGCTGGCCAATCTCCGCCGGCGCGGCATCAGCTATTCCCTGAATTTTATTTTTGGCTGGGACGGCGAAAACGAGGGCGCCTATAACGCCACCCTGCGGTTTCTTCAGGATCACAAGGTGCCGGTGGCCTACTTCAACATCCTTACCCCGGTCAAAGGAACGCCGCTCTATGACCGGATGAAACGCGAAGGGCGGATCACGAACTACGAGGACATTGACCGCTGGCCGGGACAGGCTTGTTACATCCAACCCCCTTATGGTTCGCCGGCGGCTTTGGAACAGAACGTCAAGAAAATGTACCGGGACTTTTACAGCCTGCCTTCCATCATTTCCCGCATGTCCCTGCCGGTGACCAAGTCGAACATCGCCTCCTGGGTCATCAACATTTCCCAACGCCGAATGGCCAACGTCGGGCCGGCCAACAATAATTTCGATGGCTACTGAACTGCCGCAGGTCGAAGAGCCGCCGCGGGCCGCACCCCAAGCACCCGAACCCGTCGCGCCGGTTCCCGGTCAACCCAAGGTCATCATCATCGGCGCCGGCATTGCCGGGCTTTCCTGCGGCTGTTACCTGCAGATGAACGGCATCCCGACCGAGATTCTGGAGGCCAGCCTGCTGCCGGGCGGTTTATGCACGGCCTGGCACCGGGGACCGTATGTTTTTGACGGTTGTCTGCGCTGGCTGATGGGCACCCGGCCGCCTTCGGTCTTCCACCAGGTCTGGCAGGAACTGGGCGCCATCGCTGGCCGGAAGGTGCTTATTCCCGATGAAATCCTGCGGGTGGAGGATGCCGACGGCAAAACTCTCTCGGTGCCGGCAGACCTGGACGAACTCGCGCGCGAATTCAAACGCATCGCTCCCGAAGACGCCAGCCGGATTGACCGGCTGGTGCGGGCTGCGCGCCGCTGTGCTCCGTTGGAACCGCCCTTCGAAAAGCCGTTGGAATTGATGACACCTCACGAGAAAATGCGGACCGGGCTGCGCCTCCTGCCCATGCTGCCCGTCATCTTGAGATGGAAGAACCTGCCCATCACGACCTACCTGGCCCGCTACCAGAACGAGCTGCTCCGTAAAACCCTGCGGATCATGGTTGGCAATGACGACATGTCGGCCCTGGTGCTCGTCATGATTCTGGCGTTCCGGACCCTTAAGAATACCGGATTTGTTGCCGGCGGCTCATGGGATTTTGCGATGGCCATCGCGAACCGTTACGCCCGCCTGGGTGGCACCATCCGATACAAGGCAAAGGTCACTTCCATAACCGTTGACGGCAATCGTGCCACCGGGGTGCAGTGCGCCGATGGCACCGTGGTCCCGGCGGCCTTGGTCGTTTCCTGCGCGGACGGTTACACGACCATTTTCAAGATGTTGGCCGGCCGGTTTGTGGATAAAAAAATCCGGTACCTTTACGAGCATTGCAAAACCTTTCCGGCCATCATCCAGATATCGCTGGGGATTAAACACGTCTTTCCGGATGCGCCCCAGACGCTCAATTTGTTCCTGTCCCGGCCGCTCCGCATGGACGATCAAACGTCCCTCGATTGCATGGAAGTGGAAACCTTTGGTTGCGATTCGGGGCTTTGCCCGGCCGGCACCACCGTCATCACCATCCGGGCGCCGACCAGCTATGAATTCTGGACCGGCTTGAAAAAAACCGATCCGTTGCGCTATCGGGCGGAAAAGAAAAGAGTCATGCAGGAGGTCGTGGCCATTCTCGAAACCAGATTTCCAGGTTTGACCCCGCACATCGAACGTTCCGACATCGCGACGCCGGCCACCTTCGTTCGCTACACCGGCAACTGGCAGGGCAGTTACGAAGGCTGGCTGCCGACCCCGCGGATTCTGGGCCGGCGTATTCCCTACACGCTGCCGGGGCTGAAGAATTTCTACATGGCCGGCCACTGGGTGGTGGCCGGCGGTGGACTGCCGTCCGCCGCACTTTCCGGCCGGTACGCCGCGCAGATGATTTGCGCCGAAAAGGGAAAAGTCTTCGCGGCCACCGAGCCGTAGTGGACGAAGGCGGAAACCACACAAAATCATTTGCCGTTCAAGCCCGGCGCGAGTTTGCCTTCAACCATCCGGCATATTGCACCTCGGACATTTCACCGGCTGCCAGTGCCAGCGTGCACACGGCGGCCTCGGCCTCGGTCGCTTTAAAGCGGTGACCGTTCAGCTCAAGAAAAACGACCGCCACAATAAAACCGACGCGTTTGTTGCCGTCAACGAACGGATGATTTTTCACCAGGCCGAAACCGTAGCTGGCGGCGAGGTCGAAAATGGTCGGCTTGCCGTAGGCAAAAAGATTTTCCGGTTTGGCCAGGGCCGAGTCGAGCAAGCCCTCATCGCGGATGCCCGCCGCACCGCCAAACGCGGCCAGCGATTGCTCATGCAACGTGAGCACCGTCTCGCGCAAAACCCAGACCGGCAGCTTCATTTCGCCAGTTCGCGGAGCGTGTTGCGATAGCGGTGCATGACATCCTGGACCACTTCCATTTGCCGGGAGACTTCGGGATTGGCAGTCATCCGCACGCTGCCTTCGGCGGCGTCCGTGAGGCATACCGTGTCGCCTTCGCCGACCTTGAGATGAGCGAGCGCCTGTTTGGGCAAAACGAGACCGACCGAGTTGCCGACCTTGCGGAGCTTTAATTCCAGTACCATAAAACCAATGTAACCACAAATGTTATAACGTCAAGTACAAGCCAGGTCATCGGGACAGCGGCTTAATCTTAATCAAGACCCCATCCGCCATGCGCGCTCCAGCAAATCAATAATAAATCCGCTTCTCAATACGCTGCCGGCCGGCCCTGGCGGTCGGTGTGAAAATTGAATTCGAAAAGCGGGACGCTCTGGTTTGGGCCGCGCACCCAGCCGGAAATCCGGTACTCCGTCAGCGGATTCAAAATCAAATCGGCCGGCAACGCATAGATCCTTTCGTAAGTGCACGGGTGCGGCAGGGAAACCGGTTGATTGAAGGTCAAATGCCGCCCGAGCACCACCTTGGGCCGGGACGTCCAACGCTGGTTCGGTGGATTTGAAAAATGTGCCCCGTTCTCAATTGTCACACTGACCGGAGCGGCAAGGTCCAGGTGTGTGAATTGCGGCGACCAGACCCGCAGAAAAACACCGTCGCCCGGCAGTGACGGGTAATCCGAATCAAACGGCTCGTGCGGAATCCGCGTCAGGGCCTGTTCTGCTTTGGTGACCAGCTCGGCGCCATTTTCCTCGGCGCGAAAATTGCGCAGTCCCAAAAAATCATCAAACTGCCCGGCCACCCGGCCGGTGGAGGTGTCCCGGGTGGGGGTGAAATTGCTCAACACGACGCCGTCCGAGTTGAGGCTGTCCAAGGCGCCATGGGTGCTGCTGAAGCTGGACAGGTCCGCGCCCTTTTGCATCAGCCAGCCGGAGTGAACGTAACCGTTGTCCAGACTGAGCAGTACGGTCGCGGGATTGAGCGTGACCCGCGTGTGGCCGCGGACAATCCGCTCCAGCGCCAGCGGATAGTGATTGGTCATGGTCGCCGCCATCCAGGCATCGGCCGTGGCAAAACCATCGGCATCCAGCACCTTCTCCCGGGCCAGCGCCTCCATCACCGGACGGTAGCCCAGCGGGTCGCCCTGCCCGATCAAATAGCGGTAGGTGTTGTTGGTCGGATTCCAGTCAATGTCGGCCCGGTCGCCCCGGGAATTCATGACGAGGAATCGATTGGGGATATCCGGGTCCCGGCCCGTCACGAGGTCCACCCCTTCCAGATGAGAGAGCAATGGCACGAGTGCCCCGGTGGCGGCGGGTGCGTTGTGGATTTCCACCCAGTCTTCGATGCCGGTGGTGGGCAAGACGACGTCCTTGGGGCTTTCAATGGATTCCGTAATCCGGTACCCGGCCTTTTCCAGGAAATCCACAACCTGGATGCGCTTGAAGGTGTCGACGTGATTGTGTCCATGGTCCGAGAGAATCACGATTTGCAGGTCGCGTCCCTCCTGCGCCCGGTAGCGCGCGCGCACCGCTTGAAGCTGGTCATCGAGCCCGCAGAGCAGGTCAAAGACGTTGCGGTCCAGATGCTGGGCATCATCCGTGGCGCGAATATAGACGTAATAGCTGCCGTCGTTGTTCGTGTCGTTCCAGAAGTTTCTGATCGTTTCGCGCATTTCGTGTCCCAACGTATGGACCGGATACACGTAGCCCATCGTGCGCAGCAGGTTGTTTTGCATCTCCCAGGTCATTTGCGCTTCGTGCTCCATGGTGGTGGTGATGCCGTTGATGATGATTTGGGAATTGGCCGCCGTGCTGAAATAGGTGCGTTGATAACCCGGCAACGGGCGATCGCCAAAAATGTCCGTCCACGCGACGTCACTGGTGGACGGAAACGTCGAGATCATGCGGCTGACCGGAAAGTATCCTTCCGCACGCGTGAACGCCTGACGGCGAAACGGCCTGCCAAAAAGATTCGTGCCGACCACGCCATTCTGCAGGGCCTTCAGGTCACGGTAAGCCACGCCATCCAGACCGAGGACCAATCGTTTGGGGAGGGCCAGACTGGTGAACGGAAAGACCAGAAGCGCCAACAAAACCAGAATGACAAACCGTCTCGTGTTTTTACTCCAACGAACTGCTCTGTCAACGCCCGGACTGAAAAACATGGGGGCAACATGTAACTGATCCGGCCGGATGTGTCTAAGACGAAATCATTTTTGCCGGGCATAAATTTGCCGGGGATAGTGCTTGAATAGATTGAAGGAGCCTTCTTAGACTCGCCGCTGACGGCAAACGCATTCAATTCATGCACCCATTCCACGCGCCATGAAATCCAGAGACCTGTTCAAGGACATCTTCAGCCTGGCGGTCCGGCTTTTGGGGCTGGTCTTTCTTTACCTGGGCCTGAGCGCCGTGACGCCGCTGCTGGATTTCACCGCCATCCAGACGGCCGGCGCCGGTGACCTCATCACCGTCATACTGCCGATTGTATTCAATCTGTTGGTGGCCTGGTGGCTGCTGGGCGGTGGATTCCTGATCCGCCGCGCTTACCCGGAAGCATCGAGAATCTCCCCGTATTCGCCTGCACCCGAAGCCGGCGCCGCATCGACGGTCCCGGCCACCCCGCCCCAACGATCGCCGGGCATGGATGCCGCCGATAAAAAACTCGCGGCCCTGGTGGAAAGGCCTAGAGACGACCGGGCTGCTTGAGGTCAAATGTGGTTCTTCAACCACCGGCTTGGTGCCATCAGGCAGCCGGCTTGATTTTAACATCCACTTCCAGGCTGCGGTCGGTGGTTCCCTTGTAGGTGCCGGTAACCGGCGGCACGTCGGCGTAATCGCGGCCGACGGCGATTTTCACGTACGTTTCGCCCGCCTGACAATCATGGGTGGGATCCAGTGCCCGCCAGCCGATGGTGGGAATAAAAACCTCCGTCCACGCATGGGTGGCACTGGCCTGCTCGGTGGCCAGATACCCGCTCACGTACAACGCCGGAATTTTCAGCGCGCGACAAAGGCCAATCATCACGTGGGCGAGATCCTGGCAGACGCCACGTCCCTCCCGCAAGACCCCGCGCATATGGGTATGGACGGTGGTTGAATTCGGCACATATTCGATGCGCTGGTGCACGAACCGCATGATGGCCAGCGCCGCCTGCCACGTGTCCGTCAGGCCGATGGCCGCGTCCAGGGCCAGACGCCACGCGTCCGGTGTCATTTCCACGTACCGGCTGGTCTCCAGAAATTCATAACTGCGCGTGTCCTTCAGCGCCTCACCCATGCGCGCCAGGGGCCAGGGAGCCGCCGTGGTCGGCAAGGGTGCGGGCGGATGGGTCGCCACGCGCAACTGACTTTCGATGAGCAACGACGAATGCGGATCCACCACTTCAAAGTGATGGACGATATTGGAGTAGAAATCGTGGTAATGGCTGACCCGGGTGGCCGGCAGCACCTTCAACGCGAACGTTTCCACCGTCTGTTCCTCGTTGGAAAAAGGCTGGAGCCGCGCCTCGTTGAAGCTGTTTTTCACGGGCGACGCGTACGTGTACCGCGTCTGATGAACGATGTCCCACTTCATGCGCGCGCTATGAATGCGAAAACCCGCCGGTCCGGCGAGCAAAATTTGCAACTATTTTCCCGAAACCGATCAAATCTCGGCCACGTCCACCGCCACCTTCAAGGCATGTTTGCCGCCGCCGGTGAGAATGCCCGCCAGCGGGCTGACATCGCCAAAGTCCCGGCCGTACGCCACTGTAATATGTTCCTCTGCCGGCTGCAGATTGTTCGTCGGGTCAAAATCCACCCAGCCGGTGCCATGGCAATAAACCGCGAACCACGCGTGCGAGGCGTCCGCGCCCGTCAGCCGCGGCTTGCCCTCCGGCGGGCGCGTGCGCAAATAACCGCTGACGTAACGCACCGGCAGACCCAGCGAACGCAGGCAGGCGATGCCGAGGTGGGCAAAGTCCTGGCAGACGCCCCGGCGCTTTTCCAGGACCTCCTCCAGCGGCGTCGCCACCGTCGTCGCCTTGGCATCATACTTGAAATCCTCAAAAATCCGCCGCGTCAGGTCCCGGGCCCCGGCCAGCAGCGGCGTGCCGGCGGGAAAACTTTGGGCGGCATAATCCGCCAGCTCAAACGACGCGCGCACCTGCGGCGAATCAAAAATGAACTGGTACGGCTCGACCACTTCCGGCGACACCGGATCACGGAACATGCCCGCCACCGATTCCCACGACGCCGAGGATTCATTGGCCGACGGTTTGTCCGCGCACACGGTCACCCGGCTGGACGTGATGATTTCGAGCCGGCTGTGGACCTGTTGGACGGTAAAAAAACAAAGCCGGTTGCCGAAATAATCGGGCCGCGATTTGCGCAGGGCGGGTTCGGGAAAAATTTTCAGCGTAAAGCTGTCGCGTTCCTGCGTGGCGGTGGCGCGCGGTTCCAGCCGCGCCACATGATGCGACACCGCGACCGGGGCGGCGTATTCGTAGAGCGTGCGATGGACGATGTTGTAGGTCATGGCTCCCCTTCCCGGCCGGTGCGAAAAATGGCCGAATGCGCGAAATAATCCGCGGCGATGGCGTCGGAGAGCCGGGGCAATACTTCGAGGATTTCCGCGATGCCCTGGCTCAGCTTGCCCTCCAGCCAGCTTTCGCGGGGGCCGGCGAGTTCGCGGGCGTCCATCTGCTGCAACCGGGCCAGGCAGCCGGCCAGGATTTGTTTGCCGGTGCCGGTCGTGGTTTCGCGGTCGCGCGGCAACCGTTCAAAATGCTGGGCGAGCTGCTGGATCTGGAAGAGCACCGACCGCGGATTTTTGTCGTCGAGCAACACGAGATCGAACACCGCCGGGAGGTGCGGGAGCAGATTGTAACGCGAGCGGAAGGTGATGGAACTGTCCGCCACCTCGAGCACGGCCTCGAGCACGCTGGGGTCCTCGGCCCGGGGCGAACGCAACGTGGCATCGAGCAAGGTCCCCAGATAAAGTGCGCGTTCGATGCGCAGGCCCATGTCCAGAAAACGCCAGGCCTGGGCGCGGGTCATGTTCTCGCGCGCCAGACCCTGGAACGCGGCGAGACCGATCAACGTCTCATTCAAGACGCCGGTGGCATCGCCCGCCAGCAACACCAGGCTGGTCGTCGGCGTCGCCAGCCGTTCGTTAAGCCGGCTCAACACCCGCCACATGTCGTTGGAAGTCCGGTCGCGCACGAACATGGCCAGCCGCTGCAGATGGTCCACGATGTGGCTCAGACTGCCGGTGCGGGCCGGATCAAAGATGGCGGCCAGCAGTTCGGCTTCAAACGCCTCCGGGTTCTGGCGCAGCTCGATCTTCCCGAGCAATCCAGGCAACTGTCCCTGCCGTTCCAGCGTCTGCAGGAGCGGCCCCAACAGCGGCATCGCGCTGCCCGTCCGTTCCGGATTGAACCGCCGCAACGTGCTGCGCAACAAACGGGCGGTTTCATCGGCGCGTTCCGAATAGCGGCCGAGCCAGAAGAAGTTGTCGGCCAGCCGGCTGGGCAGGTTGTTGCCCGTGCGCCGCAGATCCACATTCTGGTTTGCCGAATACAACAGCGTGGTTTCCTCGACGGGCGCCTCGGAAACAACCCAGGTGTCCTTGCTGCTGCCCCCGTGTTGCATGGAGATAAAGGTGCCGGCATCCGGCGAAACCCGCGTCAACCCGCCGGGCATGACGGCATAACCCCCGCCGTTTGAAACCAGAAACACCCGCAGGCCGACCGGTCGCGGCGCCAGCCGGCTGCCGTCCCAAGCGGGCGCGGTGGAAAATTCCACCCGCTCCTGCGCCACGAACAGGTCCGGATCAAATTCGATGTGCCGGCGCAGCGCGTCGCGTTCGTCCGCGCTCACCGGTTTTCCGGATTGGGCGAGGCGCCGGCTGGAACGGAACGCCGGTTTGATCACCAGCCGGTCCAGGTTTTGCATGACATGTTGCCGGGCCGGCTCCTGGCCGCACCACCACGTCGCCGCCGACGGCAGTTTCAATTCCTCGCCCAGCAGGTGCCGGCACAGCCCCGGCAGGAACGCCATGAACGCCGGGCTTTGCACCAAACCGGAACCGGGCGCATTGGCGACCACCACGTTGCCGGCGCGCAACGCCTCGACCAGTCCGGGCACGCCCAGCATCGAATCGTTGCGCAGTTCGAGCGGATCGCAAAAATCGTCGTCCACCCGCCGCAGAATCACGTCCACGCGTTCGAGGCCGCTCAGGGTTTTAAGAAAGACGCTGTTGTCCCGCACGGTCAGGTCCTGGCCTTCGACCAGCAGGTAACCCAGGTAACGCGCCAGATAGGCCTGTTCAAAATAGGTTTCGTTATGCGGACCGGGCGTGAGCATGACCACCCGGGGGTGGTCCGACGGGCGCGGCGCCAGCCGGGCGAGCGTGTGTTGTACCTGCTGGAAAAAACCGGCCAGCCGATGGACGTGATTGTCGCGAAACGGTTCCGGGAGGATGCGCGAGGTGACCAGCCGGTTGGCCAGCGCATAACCGGCGCCGGTGGGAATCTGCGTGCGGTCGGAAACCACCCACCAACGCCCGTCCGGCGAACGCGCGAGGTCGGCGGCGTAAAAGTGGAGAAAAACATCGTCCGGCGGACGCAGGTTGTGGCACGGGCGCAGAAAATCCGGTTGTGCGAACACCAGCGCCGGCGACAGCCAGCGCGACCGGATGAGTTCCTGCGCACCGTAGCAATCGGCCAGGATGCGGTTCAACAGGAGCGCGCGCTGGACCAGCCCGGCCTCAATCGTCTGCCATTCGTCGGGCGCCAGGACAAACGGAACCGGGTCCAATGGCCAGAGCCGTTCCATGCCGCGCGGATCGCCGTAGACATTGTAGGTAATCCCCTGCTCGTGGACAAAACGCTGGCACGTATCCCAGCGCAACTGGAGTTCTGTCGGGCTCAACCCCTCCAGCGCGCCGATTAATTTTGAATAATGCGGCCGTGGCTGGCCGTCGGTCGCAAGCAGTTCATCGAACGCGCCGGGAACGGGTTGGTAACCGGCGAGCAAACCGCTGGTGGCCGACGACGCTTTTTTGGCGCTGCCGGATTCGCCGGCCATGGACTGGGATTGAATCATCTTTGGCTCGCGGTTCGTCCGCTCGTTGTCGGCGTCAGACATTGCGCAAATCCAGGGTGAAGGGAAAGTCCGGATTGACCGGCGGCGGCGGAATTTCCATTCTGCCTGCCGTGTGGCCGTGGCGGAAAAAGCGCGCCAGCCGGCGCGACTCGGCCTCATAGCTGTTTACGGGAAACGTTTCGTAACTGCGCCCGCCGGGATGCGCGACGTGATACTGGCAACCGCCGAGCGAACGCCCGTTCCAGGTATCGTACAGATCGAAGCGCAATGGCGCATGCGAGGGAATGGTCGGCTGCAAACATTCGGGCGGCTGCCACGCGCGATAACGCACGCCCGCGACGCCTTCGCCGTTGGTGCCGGTCGGGTGCAGCGGCACCCGCCGGCCGTTGCAGGTGACGGCAAAGCGGTCACCCGCAAGTCCCCGGGCCTTGACTTGCAATCGTTCCACCGAGCTGTCCACGTAGCGCACCGTACCGCCGCCGCCCGGTTCCTCGCCGAGCACATGCCAAGGTTCGAGCGCGGTGCGAAGTTCAATTTGAATGTCGCGCTGCTCCAGATCGCCGATGAAGGGAAAACGGAACTCGAAGTGCGGCGCGAACCAGTCGGATTCAAACGGGTAACCGGCGTCGCGCAAATCACGGATCACGTCCTTGAAATCCGTCTCACAAAAGTGCGGCAGCATCCAGCGATCGTGGATGTCCGTGCCCCAGCGAACGAGGCGGTTTTTGTAGGGTTCGTTCCAGAATTTCGCCACGAGACCACGCAGGAGCAAATGCTGCGCCAGGCTCATGCGCGCATGCGGCGGCATTTCAAACGCGCGCATCTCGACCAGGCCGAGCCGGCCGCCGCTGCTTTCCGGCGGGAACAATTTGTCGATGCTGAACTCGGCGCGATGCGTGTTGCCGCTGGCGTCAATCAGCAGGTTGCGGAACAACCGGTCACAAAGCCACGGCGGCGTGTAGCCGAACCGTTGCGTGTTGCGTTCCAGTTCCTTGAAGGCCACTTCGAGTTCGTATAGTGAATCGTTGCGGGCCTCGTCAATGCGCGGCGCCTGGCTCGTCGGACCAATGAACAAACTGCTGAACAGCCAGCTCAACGACGGGTGGTTCTGCCAGTAGGCAAGGAGCGAACGCAGCAAATCGGGCCGGCGCAAAACCGGCGAGTTCTGCGGCGTGTCGCCGCCGAGAATGATGTGATTGCCACCGCCGGTGCCGGTGTGGCGTCCGTCCAGCATGAATTTTTCCGTGCCGAGCCGGGTCAGGTGCGCTTCCTCGTAAAGCACCGTCGTCCGTTCCACCAGTTCATCCCACGATTGACTCGGGTGCAAATTCACTTCAATGACACCGGGGTCGGGCGTGACAGCGAGCTTGTTCAAGCGCGGGTCGCGTGGCGGCATTTCGCCTTCGATGATGACCGGCGTGCCCATTTCGGTGACGGCGGTTTCGATGCCGGCGATCAAATCCAGATAATCTTCCGTGGCGGTGACCGGCGGCATGAAGACGTGCAGCCGCCCGTCGCGCGGTTCGACGCACATCGCGGTGCGAATAATCCAGGGCGCACTCTGGCCCTGCACCGGCCGGCGGTTGGGGTCGAAATCCGGCGGCAACGGCGGCAACTCGACCCGCTCCGCCTCAAGTTCTCCGGGTTGCTGCGCGCGCTGGCCGGGGCCGTGGCCCGCGGGGATTGGCGCGCCGCCACCGCGCAAAAATCGTTGCCCGGTCGTCTCCGGTTTGTGCGCCCGGTAGGGAAATTCCTTCGGCAGTTCTGGCAATTGTGGATTCGACGGGTCCTGCTGCCGGATCCAGGGATAATCCTTTTCCGCGACCCACGGGATCGAATCAATTGGCAGGCGCAAGCCCATCGGCGAATCGCCCGGGATGAGCCAGAGCGTGTCGTCGTCACGCAGGAACCACGCGCCGGACATCCAACCCGCCTGCGCTTCGTTACGGCGCGGCTGGGCCGCCGTCGTGCCGGAGCTTTGCGAAGGCGGATACCACGCCCGCTTGATCGGCAGCGCGTAACCGGCCACCTCGCCAAGGCCCTGCTGGAAGAGGCGCGCGATGCGGTCGCGCTCCAGTCTGTCCTTGAGATTGGATTTCTCCGGCGTGACGTTCGAGGGGAAGCGGCGTTCCTTCCACAGGTAATAGAACACGTCCTCATAGGCGGGCAGAAGATATTTCGGGTCGGCGCCGGTGATTCGGGCAATGCGCGTGAGCAATTCCTTCGCCTCCTTCGCGCCATGCCCGTAATCCTTCGATTCGTCAGCGATGAGCGAATCGTCCTTCCAGATCGGCACCCCATCCTTGCGCCAGTAGGCCGCCAGCGACCAGCGCGGCAGTGGTTCGCCGGGATACCATTTGCCCTGGCCATAATGCAGCAACGAGCCGGGCGCAAATTTTCGGCGTAACCGGCGGATCAGTTCGCCCGACAACAGGCGCTTCTGGTGCGAGACGGCGGTGAAGTTCCATTCCGGGCCGTCGGGATCGTCAACCGAGATGAACGTCGGCTCGCCGCCCATCGTCAGGCGCACGTCGCCTTTCTTCAAATCGGCGTCAATGGCGTGGCCGAGCGACTCGATTTTTTCCCATTGCGCGTCCGAATATGGCAGCGTGACGCGCGGTGATTCGTAAATGCGCGTCACGGTCATGTCAAAGGCAAATTCGGTTTTGCACTTGTCCACGCCGCCGGAAATCGGCGCGGCACTGGTGGGATCGGGCGTGCAGGCCAGCGGAATGTGGCCTTCACCCGCGAGCAAACCGCTCGTCGGGTCCAGACCAATCCAGCCGGCGCCGGGCAGATAAACTTCCGTCCAGGCGTGCAGATCGGTGAAATCCTTTTCCGCGCCACTCGGCCCATCAAGCGACTTCATGTCGGGCTTGAGCTGAATGAGATAACCGCTGACGAAGCGTGCCGCGAGGCCGAGGTGGCGCATCAATTGCACCAGCAACCACGCGGAATCGCGACACGAACCGCTCAATTTCACTAGCGTCTCTTCCGGAGTCTGTACGCCGGGTTCGAGCCGGATGGTGTATTTGATGTCCTTCCAAAGGCGTTGATTGACCGCGACGATGAAATCGTTGGTCGGCAGCTTTTCGCCGTCCGCCAATTCCAGGCGCTGTTGTTTCGTCCGGCGTCTGGCTTCGCCCAACAGTTCGCGTCGCAGGCTGGTGAGATACGACGTGAAATTCGGCGTCAGCCAGCATTTGCGCTGAAAGGGGGCAAGTTCGTGATCGAGCGATGGGTCGTAACCAAAGGGAAATTTCTGCGCACCGGGTTCGAGGAAAAAATCGAACGGATTCAACACCGCCATTTCCGCCACCAGATCCACTTCGACGAGGAATTCACGGGTGGGTTGTTCAAACACCAGGCGCGCCTGATAATTGGACTGTGGGTCCTGCGCCCAGTTGATGAAATGCTTTTCCGGTTTGACGCGGAGCGCATAACTCAAAATCCGCGTGCGCGAATGCGGCGCGGGCCGCAGCCGGATGACCTGCGGGCCAAGCTGGACCAGTCGATCGTACCGGTAATGGGTTTGGTGATGGAGCGCAACGTGAATGGACATTCGGATTTACGATTGACGATTAACAATGGACGCGCGCAGGGACGTGGCGAAACGCGGACTCAACGCGCGCCGTTCATGGCGTTTCAAGGCGCAAAATGACAACGGGCCAAGGATTTCCTGCGCCCACTCCTGACGGACACCGAAGCGGGTGGAACCCCGCACGCCGCCATTGACTCCGGCGGCCCTTGATGATTGATGGTTCATCCGCGTCAGAGGTAATTTTCAATGGGTTCCGCCCCGAGGGTGCCACGCAGGGTTTCCCGGTAGGCCGGCGACTCGACCTGGTCCAGAATTTTCTTGGCGCGGGACAACCGGTCGGCAATGCCGAGGCGCGCGGCCTCGTCGGCGTGACTGGTGCGTTTCAGGAACTTGTCCAGGTAGTCCACGTGCCGCCGCCACAACTGCCGGTCAATCTTCTGCTTCGCCGCCAGCCGCGCCGCATACCAATCGCCGCCCAGCAGCGATTCGCGCGTGAACATCTTCCGGAATTCAGGATCGCCGAGCCCTTTGCCCTCCCACGTGTCGTGGAGCATGATGTGGAGCAGCGCCTTCAACGGTGGGCACGCCTGGGCAATGCTGCCGTCGTCGAAATACATTTTGGCCACGCGCTTTTGGGTCGTCACGATGTTATCCATGCCGTCCACGAAGACGTCCAGGCCCTGCAATTCGGGCTTCAGCATTTCATCGGTGAAGACGGCCTGGGGATGATTGAACACGCGCCCGAAGTAATTGCGGACGAAGCGCGCGTTGATACGGTAGCCCAGCCGGCCGGCCAATACTTTTTTGCCTTGATGCTCAAAGTCCTCGCACTTTTCGAGACAGCGTTCGGCCATCAGGAATCGGGGATCGCGTTCCTCCGGCGCCATGCGGCACCAGACTTCCGGCACGAGCAGACTCACGTCGTGGTCCACGCGGACTTTTGGTCCGACATAGCCGGCGGCGGTGACGAACGCCTGATGGCCGGTGAGGATGAATGACACCAGCGCATTGTTCAGGTCAATGATGGGCGGCAGCGCGTTGAACGGCGCCTTGGTGAGCGCGCCTTCCGAGCCCGCGCCCGTCGTGGACGGCGATTTACCGGTCATGCTGCAGATGAATTCCATGAACAGTTCCGGCAATTCGAAGTAATGAATCGGATTGTAACACGCGAGCGAGCGGATGCCGGTTTCGGGTGGGTTGTTGCGGCGGCCCGGCAGCACGGCGGCCACGGGATTGAGCACCGGCCGGCCCGGCGGCAGACGCCGGCGCAGCCGCGCCCCCAGTTCCGCGAGATAAACTTCCCGGGGCGCGGTCAGGTCGGGCCGGATTTGCAGGTAGCGCGGGTTCTTGGTCGGTTTGCCGTCCACCAGACGGGGGTTGGCCGAGCAGACGAAATAACTGGCGCCATTGTCGGCCACACTTTTGATCAGCGACTGCATCGGTTCGGTAAACTGATAAAAGCCGATGGCATCCTCGATCAATTCGCGCGCGGTCTTCGCGGGCAGCGGCTCGTAATTGGAAAAGAAATTATCCGGCCGGGAAAAATCGGCTTCCGTCACCTTGTCGTAGCCGCGATGAATGGCGTCATCCGGGCGCTGAAACAGGCGGGCCTCGGCGTTCAGCACGAATTTGACCGAATCCCCCCTGCCCCCTTCCGGTTCCGGTAAATCCGGGAGCGCCCCCGGCGGCACGATCACCGACGCGGTGATGTCGTCCTCGGCCTGGATTTTCAGCGCCGGATTGAAATCCTTGCGCAGCCCGAAGGTGCGCCAGGAACCGTCGCTGTCAAAACCCACGCGCAGATAGGTGGTGACCAGCTTGCGGTTCTCGCATTTCAATTCGTTGGCCGGCTTGCCGTTGATGATGTCCACGCTGAAATGTTCGCGCCAGTGGTCACCCCATTCCGGCTTGTAATACCGTTTCACGACGAACACCAGTTCGCGCAGGTATTGCGGCACGGTTTCCAGCCAGGCGTTGTACTCGGGCTTGTAGTCGTGCTCGTCGGGCATGAGCAGTTTAATGACCGAACCAAGCGAGCGATCCGGGTTGAGAATGGAACGCTGGTCCTGGCGCGCCGGATCGCTGAACCGTCCACTGTAATCGCGGACCATCAGTTCGGCCACCTGGTCAAAATCCTTTTTAAAATCCGCCACGAACACCGGCCCGGTGAGGACCGCGTCGGTAATGGGCTTGGAAATCTCCGATTTGCCGCCGCCCGAAACGGTGCAGGGCTTGTGACAGAGCGTGCCTTCGGCGACCGTGCCCACCAACCGCCAGGCGCGGTTCGCCGCGGGCTTTTCCAGCCGGATTTTGTAGCCCGAGGGTCGCAGGTAGGTTTTGCCGGGCAGCAGCTTGATGGCGTGTTCGGTCTTGCCGCCGGGCCAGGAGATTTTCTGTTTGTGCAGATCAAAATGCGCGTCCTCCGGCACATAGATGATGTCCGGATATTTTTTATCCACGGCGTAACCCTCGGATTTCAGTTCGATCGTCTCGCGATGGACGGAGGTGACCTCCGCAAAGGAATGCCCCATGCGTTTGACGTGTGTGTCACCGCTGAATTCCTCGCCGAGATCGTAGGCGGGAAAAACGAGCGCGCCGCCCGCGTGCTCCTCCTCGGACAGGCCGTATAGATTGGCCGCGTAACTGATCTGCGTCTTCACTTCCTTCTTGCAGTAGCCGAAATAGTTGTCCGCAATGATGGTGACGATGACGCCGGTTTCGTCGCGGCAGGTGAGCTTGAACGCGCCGCCGTTGTTGTAGAATTCCCACTCGTCCTTCCAGCACATGCCGTCACGACGCTGGCGTTCGGTCGCCTGGTCCCAGGGCGGCAGGCCGGCTTCCTTCTTGGTGATTTTGGTCAGATGCGGCGCGAGGATGACGCAACCGGTGTGTCCGGTCCAATGCTCGGTGTCGAGACCGGCGTCGTTCTCCGGCAGATTCGGGTCGCCGCCGTTGCCAAAGATGTTTTCGACGAAATCGAGGTTGCTGACGAGATTGCCCGGTGCAAAAAAACGAATCTCCATGGTTTTTTGCGGCGTGAAGCCGGGCACTTCGGGGCAGACGACGGGCCGGAGCAACAACGAAACGAAACACTCGGCGGGCTGCGGCTGTGTGGCGGTGAACGGCAGGCGCATGATTTCGCGCGGCGGATTGAAGGCCACGCTCAGCAATTTTCCGAACACGGCCTTGGGCACGCCGATTTTGTCGTCGGGAATTGGCAGGCCGCCTTCCGCCACGTGAAAGATGCCCTGGGTCGTGCGGCGATCGCTTTTGGGATTGTGCAGCACGCCCTGCTTGACCCGGTAGGAATTGAGAATGCTGGAGGCGAATTCATCGCGATCCACCGGCAGCGACAGCACGCGCGCCATACCGGGACGATCCAGCGTCAACGTGCGCAGCGGCAGTTTGGTCACCGGCACATCCTGCAAATAATCGTACAGGAAGGTCTGAATCCGCTGGTCGGCGACACAAAGGTGATTGGCCAGCAATCGCTCCTTTTCCCGGTACTGCGCAATGAGCGAGGCAACGATGTCACCGAGTTCCGCCACGTCGCGGGTGGCCACCGGCGGGAAGCCAAGCAGCGACAGTTTGACGTTGATGTAGGGAATCAGGCTGGCGGGCGAATTCATGCGGCCTCCGTTTCCAGGAAACGGATGCGCTTGTGCACGTCCGTATTGATGGAGTGGTAGGGCTGCGCCAGGTTGCCGGGGTCGAACAACGTCGAGCGCATGTGCTCGGCGTCATCGTTGCCAATGGCGTCGGTGAAAATCGGCAGCAAATACTCAATCCCCAGCTTGGACGGTTTCATCAATTTCGCATCGTATAGCGCCGGGTGCAGCTTGCGCGCATGAATGAGGCCCCAGCGATCCCGGAAACGGTTCGCATCATAACCTTCCACATGAAAACCCTTGTCGGAACTGTATTGCAGGACCGAAACGGCATTGTTGCGGCCCTCGAGCAACAGATCCACCGCCTTGGCCCCGAGCAACCCGGCGTAAAACCGGTCAAATAGAATGGGCCGACCGCCCCGTTGCGTGTGGCCGACTTTGCGCGTGAAGATTGCCTCCTTCGCCGATTCGCCACGGCGGTAAAGCTGGAAGTAACGGTCGCCGATCATCTGGACCAGCTTGTTGCGCAACGCGTCCGCCGCGCCGCTGAGGACCACGTTGCCCGAAGGGTCGGTGGATTTCGTCTCCGCTCCCAGTTCCCGGCCCTGCTCGTCCACAATGCCTTCGCCGCAGACGATGACGACGTTCTTTTGCAGATCGTAGATGTGTTTGACGCGCTGGACAAGATGTTCGAGGTCGAGCGGTTGCTCGGGGATGAGAATAATGTCCGGCTGGCCATAGGCCGTACCCAGCGCGATGTACCCGGAATGGCGGCCCATGACTTCGATGATGGCGATGCGCCGGTGGCTTTCCGCCGTCGTGCGGATGCGTTCGACACCTTGCGCGGAAACATAAACGGCCGTGGTATAACCGGGCGTGGCGTAATTGACGATATGATCAAGATCGAAAGTCTCGGTGGCTGGAACCTGTTTGTAGCGGTAACCGCGTTTGGCTGCGGCATCGTTCACCCGCACCCACTCGTCCGGTTCGCTGGGATAATTCAAGCCTAGGTCGTTGTCAATGGTCTTGGGCGCCAGCACGGCCGGCAGGCGATCGGCGATCGGTTGCAGACCGTTGAGGGTGCCGTCACCACCGATGCAGATCAGCCCCTCGATCCCGAGCTTTTTCAACCGCGATTCGACCATGTCGAGGTCCTTTTTATTGTCGGGATCAACGTAATCCCGGGACGAACCGATGAGTGTGCCGCCCTTGGTGGGATCGAGTTCGGGAATTTCCTGAAACAGCGGGTTGAGATGAACGTGCGGCACGCGCGGGTTGAACAGGCAGTTGAACCCCTTGATGAGGCCGACTATTTCGACCTTGAGCTGGTTGGCGCGCACCACCGCGCCGTGAATGGTGGCGTTCAAGGCGGGGGTGTCACCGCCGGCGGTCAGGATGCCAATGCGTTTCATAGATGGGTTTCGCGGATGATTCGGGACTGTTGTTGCTGCTCCTCCTGTTGAACCATGATCTCGTCCTCCAGGTTGTTAAACTGCTGGAAAATGTAGGCGTCGAACAGCGCCGCGCCGATGTCGTTGAGCCGGGACTGCAACTGGTCCAGGTAAGGATGCAGGCCTTGATCAAAAATTTCATCCACGGTGCTGAACTGCAATTCCGCGACCAGCCGCCCGGCCAGTTTCTCCGCGTCATTGCAAAAGCGGCCGTCGGCCACGCCGGAGATGCGGCGCAGCGCGTGGTTCAACTGGCCGACGCAAAAACGTACCGATCGGGGGAAATCATCGTTGAACAAAAGAAATTCGACGACCCCGCGCGGATGCACCTCTGCGCCGTGCAGCGTCTTGTAGGCGTCCCAGGCGCTGCACGAGTGCAGGATGGCCGACCACTCCAGCACTTCCGGCTGGCCGGCCGCCTCGGGCGCGCCCTTCGCCGGCAACGTCCCGGAACGCACATCAAGAATGCGCGACGTTTTGTCGGCGCGTTCCAGAAATTTTCCCACCTGCACAAACCACCAGCCTTCCGTGCGCAGCAGCGTCGCATAACCGAGGCCAATCAGGTGCAACGAGCTGTTTTTGACCTGCTGAAAGAACTCGCTGGGGCTTTCCTTCCAAATCCGCCGCGCTTCCGGCGTTTTCACAAACCAGTAAAGCCGGTTCAATTCCTCCCAGAACTCGATGGTAATCTGGTCGCGGATCATGCGGGCATTTTCGCGTGCCTGGCAGATGGAGGATACGAGGGAATTGGGGTTCTCGGTCTGGAACACGAGAAACTCCGTGACGGCCTGGCCGGTGGCCTTTTTGTGGAGCTGAAAGAATTGCTTCTCGTCGCCGGTCGTTTCGACGATGGGCAGCCAATGTTGCGCCAGACGCTCCTCGTCGAGGTTCCGAAAATCCAGGAGCATCTGCAAATTCACGTCCACGATACGCGCGATGTTCTCGGCGCGTTCGATGTAACGCGACATCCAGTACAGTGAATTGGCAACCCGGCTTAACATTTTTGATTTACGATTTGCGATTTACGCGACCCGATTGAACTTGCGCGTCGGCATTCAAAGCGAACGCGTAAATCGGATATCGTAAATCGTAAATTGCTTTATTCATCTCCATACAACACCCAGGTGTCCTTGCTGCCACCACCCTGTGATGAATTGACCACGAGCGAGCCCTTGCGCAGCGCCACGCGCGTCAGACCGCCGGGCACGATGGAAATCTTCTCACCGTAAATAATATAGGGCCGCAGGTCAATGTGCCGGCCTTCAAAATAATTATCATCTTCCACGCACGTGGGATGCCGGGACAGCGAGATCATCGGCTGCGCGATGTAATTGCGCGGTTCGGCCTCGATTTTTTTGCGAAACGCGGCGATTTCCGCCTTGGTCGCCTTCGGCCCCATCAACATGCCATAACCGCCGGATTCATTGGCCGCCTTCACCACCAGCTGGTCGAGATGCTCCAGGATGTATTTCTTGTCCTCCGCTTCGCTGGCCAGATAGGTCGGTACGTTGGACAACAGCGGCTCCTGGTCGAGGTAATACTTGATCATGCGCGGCACGAAGTAATACATCACCTTGTCATCGGCAATGCCGGTGCCGATGGAATTGGCGAGCGACACATTGCCGGCGCGGTAGGCATGGACAATCCCCGGCACGCCCAACAGCGAATCACGGCGGAAAACCGTGGGGTCGAGGAAATCGTCGTCAATGCGCCGGTAAATGACATGCACCGGCTGAAGTCCCTTGGTCGTGCGCATGAAGACGCGCGCGTCCCGCACCACCAGATCGCGGCCCTCGACGATTTCAATGCCCATCTGCCGGGCGAGATAGGTATGCTCGAAGTAAGCCGAATTGTAGGCGCCCGGGGTCAGCAAAACAATCGTCGGGTCCGCCACGCCGGCAGGCGCGATGTGCTGCAACATCTTGAGCAGTTCCTGCGGATAATGTTCGACCGGCTGCACGCCAATGCCCTCGAACATGGCGGGAAAGGCCCGCTTCATCGCCCGGCGATTTTCCAGAACGTAACTGACGCCGCTGGGGCAGCGGCCGTTGTCCTCCAACACCAGGTATTGGCCCTTGTCGTCGCGGATCAAATCCGTGCCACAGACGTGAATGTAGATGTCCTTGGGCACGTTGAAGTTCACGAACTCGCGCCGGAAATGTTTTCCCGAGAGGACGTAGGACGGCGGAATGACACCGTCGCGCAGGATTTTTTGCTCGTGATAAATGTCGCGCAGGAACAGGTTCAACGCCGTGATACGTTGCGCCAGGCCGCGTTCGAGCATCTCCCATTCCTTGGCCGGAATGACCCGCGGCAGCAGGTCGAACGGGAAAATCTTTTCCGCGCCCGCCGAATCGCCGTAAACGTTGAACGTGATGCCCTGACGCAGAAACGCGAGGTCAATCGACTGGCGTTTGTGTTCAAATTCCCTGGTCGTCAGCGTTTGGAACAACTCCCGGAACTGCCGGTAATGCGGGCGCAACTGGCCCTCGGCATCGAGCATTTCGTCGAAATACCCGTCGTGCTCGTACTGTCCGAGCAGGCGCTTGATCGGTTGCGTTTTGGACTTGGTGGACATTTTAAAACATCGGTTGCGCGCATTGGAAAATGGGATGAATCCCGGCACGCCGGGGTGAGCCGGTATCGGAAAACCCGGAATTGCTCAATAATTGGAGGATTTCCAGGGCGGCCAAACCAATGGCCTTCCCCAAACCCAACGGTTCAGGTTTGTTGGTTAAGTATGACATCGCGCTATTTAGCAATCACCTTGCCGAACTTGGGCCGGAGCCAAAACAACCGACCGAAAAGATTTTGCACACCACCTGAAGCCTGAAAATCTTGACAAGCAGGCAGCCTCAATGCAAAGGACAAAAATGCGCATAAGTCTTATTGTCATCCTCAGCCCGATCGTAATGACGCCAAGGCATTCGCCGACGAAAAACTGACCGGAAAACTTCAGGACTTGCTTCCCGTAAATTGACCGTGGCAAAGTTCCGTCAGGTAATTTCCACAACTTCACGATTGATATGAAAACCACGACCCGTTTTCCCGTCGCTCCCGCACTTTTCCCGGCCGTGCTTGGTCTGTCGCTGCTGACGGTGGCAGCCACGCCCATCACAGTTGACACTCAAAATCTCATGGTTTCGGTCGATCCCGCCACCTGCCACTGGTCCGCTGAAGTCAAAGGGACCCCGATGCAAATCAATGACGTCCATTTCCTGCCCGGGGATGATGGTTCAGCTTGGACCGTCACCAGCGACGTGAACCGGAACGATACCAATCAATTCGGATCGTTCGTGACCGTGACGCTGCACGGGACCAAACCCGGACAGCTTGATTTCGATTATCAGGTCGCGGCCAGCAAGACCGGAAATGACATCCTGGTCAGCCTCGGCCGCGCGAACCATACCGACCACGCGGTTGACCTTGTGGACATGGATTATTTTGTGTCCGACGACGCGCGACTGGGTGGCACCGAGGACAAATGGATTGATCTCGGAACGCATTCGCGCAATCGCGATTACTACGAACTGCTGTCACCGGTCAACCTGATCACGCCCAAATGCTACGCCGTTAATCACGTCGTCCGGGACAATGACACCGGCAACAGCCTGTTAATGGGGCACGTGACCACCCTGAAAGGATCGTCGAGATTTGAGGTTTCGGCGGGTTGGACGGGGAAGGTTCCCGACCGGATGCGGGTGCGCGGATATTGCAGTTACAAGGTGACGATGCCGCCGGGGAAAAGTTTCGCCGGCGAAAAACTGCTTATCGATTTCAATACCGACGCGCTCCGGGCCATGGAGCACCAGGCTGACCTGATAGCCATCGCCAGCGACATCCGCCTCAAACAGCGGCGGCCGATCAATCCCGACGACCGCGAACTGGTCGCCAACAATTACAGCCGGTTCCACGGCTGGATGTCCGGCGGCACCACCGCCAATGCGGAACGGTTCTTCCAGACCAACGGACTGTTTGATTTCTATTGGGGACTCGGCGGCCCCACCCGCCAGGGGTCCTTTGGTTTATATGGATCGGGCGGAAGCACCCAGGGCCGCCCGTCAAGGGCCACCTACCCCGCGGAATGTTTCCTGCCGGTTCACACCGTCAAATACGACGGCGAACGGGTCATTGATTTCTCGAATCCACTCACCATCAAGTTGGAGCGTGAACGCGCGTTCGCGTGGGCCGCCAGCCAGTCGAACGAAACGGGCCGGGCCGAGATGGATTTTGCCGACTGGTGGGACAAATGGCCGGGGCAATACGATCCTTACCTGAGCGCCCTGGAAACCTATCATGCCGCCGGAATGCCGTGGCGTGAGGCCATTGACCAGCTGGCGCCCCGCCGGGTGATTCGCTCGAACATGCAGCCCGTGGATTACTCCTATGGCATCGTGGACATCTGCCGGATTTCGGAAGACGCCGATCACGGCTACGAATCCACGTTGTCGCCGTTGACGCAAACCGAATTCACGGGCCAGTTCACCGAAACCGTGCTCGGCTCGGCCAACCGGTTTTTTTACAACGGCCGCGTGTTCTGGAACGACGGCGACGGTTTCCACATCTACAAGTACAACGCGCCGGACGGCCAGCCCTTCAATTATGGCCAGGCCAAGGTGGATGCGAACTTCCACACCCTGGCCGGCAGCACGCTGTTCATTTCGGAAGCGTTTGATGTTCCCTACCCCGCCGACCGGATTGAACTGTTGAAACGGATCAGCCCGCCGACCATGGACGTGGCCTACCCGGTGGACCTGTTCACGCATAAACCAGCCCGGATCTGGAACATGCCAATCAACCGGCCTTTTGGGCAATGGTGCGTTCTGGGGGTGTTCAATTACACCGGCGATACCAACCGCGAGTCATCAAAGTTTACCGCGCGGCTCGATGCGTCGAAGGACCTCCGCCTCGACCCGGACAAGGAATACATCGTCTATGAATTCTGGACCCGGCAACTGATCGGAACCTTCAAGGGAACCTTGGTCACGCGTCCAGTGAAGCCATATGACTGCGACGTTTACAGCATCGTCGAGAAACAGGACCGGCCGGTGTTGATCTCGACCAGCCGTCACGTCCGGCAGATGGCCTTTGACATCAAGGATCTGGCTTACGACGCCGGGCAGCGCGTGTTGAGCGGGGTATCCCGCGCCGTGGCCGGCGATCCGTATCAGTTGCGCATCTATGTTCCGGACGGTTTCAGCGCAAAACGGGCGGCATTGAGCAACGGCCTCACGGCGACAATGAAAACGGACGGAAACCTGCTGACCGTGAATTACACGTCATCCGCCGGCAACGACGTTGAGTGGAAAATTTTCTTCTGACACCGGTGGCGTTCTACCACGCACTGTGGGGATAGCTGGCTGTCGGCGTCACCGCGCTCCTCGTCCGTCGTTGCGACCGAAAGTTGGCCGGGTGGTTTGGCTTCGAAGGATCACAGTGAAAACGGGGTTCAACTTCTGCATTCGGGCCTCGTTCCATTCAATTGCCGGAGTGGTCCGTCTGATTGCCGGCAGCGCGCAACCACAAACTCTGTTTGAGTCGGATGGGGCAGTCGCAACATCCATACATTCTCGCCAATCCGACCGCAACCAGGACATTGCTTGCCGCCACTGGAAAAACAATTGGTTTTAGTTTGGAAGCGTGAGCCTGCGTATCAGGGCTGGATTCTTCAAATTTGAAATTGCTGGGAGAATGGTTGTTGACGCGACATGCATCAAGTCGGGATCAAATTTAAGGCGAGGGCCTGTTTTCAACCAACACTTAATGAAGTCAGGTGAAGAATCAGGTGAAACTCTTTAAGTCTGGAAAATGAAAATGTAACGTCTTGTGCCGTTTCGATTGGCTCTAAAACAAATGCAACCGTTGCGAACCTTTGAGGAAAACGCTCGACAACCCAGGTTCTTTGATGCTATAAGCAGCGGTCGAGTTGGTTTTCCATTGCCCAAGATGTGAAACGCCTTGCATTAAAATCACTTGGTAATCGAAGCAAGGAAGACACCCAATTTTATTATGAAAACTCCCATTAAAAATCTGTTGTTCCTGTCCACGCTGATCGCCGGTCGTGGGCAAACAAGCAAATGGGAAATCCCGACCATTATAAAAATGATCCGCATCCTCGGAATGGCGGGCGTGGTCGCCCGATTGGCCGCCGGCGCTTTGGCTCAAGACGTTGCCGCCAGCGACTTGCCTCAAAACTTCTCTCCGGCCGTGATGAATCAGTTCAAGTCGATTCAGGCCGAAAAAGCTGCGCGCTCTCCGGCGGAACGCAAGATCCGTTCGGGCTTGTTATATCTCAGCCGGGAAGCGGCGGGGGGCTTGGCCGTGGCCGGCGCACCGGACTTGAAATCACATGTCGATCGCGAACTCGATGGTCGTGTGATCGTCGATATCGCAGCCGTGCCTAATCCGGCCCTGTTGCAAGCCATCAAGCAGGCCGGCGGCACGGTGCTCTATCGGTCGGCCCGGTGGAAATCCATTCGCGCCAGTCTGCCCCCGACAGCGTTGGTGGGTATCGCCTCGCGCGCGGATGTAAAATACATTTCAAAAGGAGAAAAGCCGCAACCACAAGGCTCGGTGACGAGCCAGGGGGATTGGACGCATCTGGCGGGGATTACCCGCACGAACTATGGCGTGGACGGTACCGGCATCAAGGTCGGCGTGATTTCTGACAGTTGCGACAACTACACCACGGCGATCGGCACGGGGGATTTGCCGGCTTCTTTCACGTATTTGCCCGGGCGGAGCGGGATTCCCGGCAGCGGTGAGGGGACGGCGATGTCGGAAATCGTCCATGCTCTGGCGCCCGGTGCGCAGATTGTTTTTGCCTCGGCTGACGGGGGGGAGGCGGCTTTTGCGGATTCCATTCTGCTGCTGCGCTCCAATGGCTGCCAGATCATCGTGGATGACGAGGTTTATACCGGCGAAAATCCGTTTCAGGATGACGTGGTGGCACAGGCAGTAGACGAGGTGGTCAGCAACGGTGCGTTGTATCTCTCAGCCGCGGGTAACTACGGCAATTACGCATACGGAACCTCTTCGACCTGGGAAGGAGATTATGTCAATGGCGGGACGAGCAGCGTGATTCCGGGCGGGACGGTCCACCAGTTCCAATACGAATCGACGAGTTATAATTACGACGTGGTCGAAAATACCTCGCACGGAGCCACGACCGCAGCGATAGAGCTTTTTTGGAGCGATGAAGCCACCACTTCCAGTAATGATTACGACCTCTACATTCTCAATTCCACGGGCACTTCGGTGGTCGCCGCCTCGACGGATGTACAGAACGGCAGCCAGCCACCCTTCGAAGAAGTGAGTTCGGTCGCCACGGCGGATCAAATTGTCATTTTCAAGACTACGTCCGCCGCGCCGCGCTATCTCAGGTTGAAAGCCTCGGCGGAAAACACGATTCTGGTCATCGGGACGGCGGGTGGCACCACCGGCCATAACGCGACGGCGAGTTGTATCGGTGTGGCGGCGACCCCGGCGGAGACGCCTTTCAATGCGAGTTATCCAGCGGGACCTTATCCCTACGCGTTCAATAATAATGATGTTACGGAATCCTTCAGCTGCGATGGGCCGCGCAAACAGTTTTACCGACCGGACGGTTCGGAGATTACGCCGGGTAATTTGCTGGCCAGCGGGGGCGCGAACGTTGCGAATCCTGACATCACGGCGGCGGACGGAGTCTCTACCAGCCTGTCTTCATTTTCGCCGTTTTATGGTACGAGCGCGGCGGCTCCCCACGCGGCGGCGATCGCGGCGCTGGTATGGAGCGCGCAGCCAACGTTTAACAACGCGGATGTCCGGGCGATCCTGGAGAACAATTGCCTGTACATTGATGAGGCGGTTTTTGGGCAGGGCTTCAACATCGTCAGCGGGAACGGTGTCGTGATGGCCAATTACGCTGTGGCGAATGCGCTTAGCTACTATGTTCCGCCGCCGACTCTC
Source organism: Verrucomicrobiota bacterium (assembly GCA_050010675.1). Classification (GTDB taxonomy): domain Bacteria; phylum Verrucomicrobiota; class Verrucomicrobiia; order Limisphaerales; family UBA11358; genus UBA11358. The sequence continues at coordinate 43,991 of JBEKKN010000006.1, forward strand.
AGTGCGACGTTGAACGGCAGTCAAATCAACCTCTCCTGGCCCTCGGCTAACATCGGCTGGCGGTTGGTGAAGCAGACTAATAACCTGGCCAAGGGCATCAGTACCAACCCGAATGACTGGTCCACGGTGGTGGGTTCCACCAGCCTCGACCAGATTTCCCAGCCAGTGAATAGTCCCTCGCGGTCGGAATTTTATCAGCTGGTTTTTCCGTAGTGCCTGGAACCAGTTGTTGCAGCATTAAGCGTTAGACCGCTGTCGGCAAAGACCAGTCGTGCGCGTGTGGAATGTTTAGGGTAAATAACGATCGGCATGCCCGCATTTTAGCAAATATGGGAACCCATTGGGAACACAGGCCGGGCGATGGTCGCGCTGTTCGATGATTCATTTTTACAGAGCCAGATTGCGATGTGCGGCGGCAGGTTGCTGCACCTGAATCTGTTCCTGCAAGGCAAGCTTTGGCAAGCGCCCGTTCAAAACGGAAGCCGCTTAATTGATTTGCAGACAAAAGAACTTCCACATAAAATTGGCATCGAAATCCATGGCAGGGACAAACACAAAAAAGACGGGTGTGTATGTAACCGTGGTGTTGCTTGCGCTGGTCGCAATCACGGTGATTGTCTTCCGGCACAAAATCGCAAACAAGGTCGCTCGGGCCGGCGGAAGAAGTGCCATCGCAAACCGTCTGGCCGGGCCGCTGGATCTTGACGACATTTCCGATAGATCAGCCTCCACTTTTAGAAAGTCACCCGTATGGAAGGATGCACCCATCGGATTTCAAGTGTTTGACCATGTGCCGCTCCAGATAGATGGGTTTCAGCTTCTTTGGGGGTCGGGCAACGCGGAATCGGGAGCCGTCTTTCCCAAACAGGTTCTTGGAATCGCCGTGAACCGGAGATTTGAAACCCTCTACGTTTATCATTGCACCTTTTACGGGTCGCCATACAACACGCCGGTTTATAATCTGGTGTTCCGTTACGACGACGGTTACGACGACGATTACTCGGTGACCAACACCATCCGCTACGGCGTTGACGTCATTGACTTTAATACCCGGGGCAGCATCAAAGACGCGGCTCCCACCGGCACCAATTCCAAAGTGGCCTGGGTGGGCGGGTCTTTCACGCCGGACGGAAAGCGGCCGTTGTGCTTCATCCTGACCGCGATTGAAAATCCGAAGCCTTTTCTTCTAGTCAAATCCATTGATTTGTATTCCTGCAAAAACCGAAGCGCCGGCGTCATTCTGGCAATGACGACCGGCAAGTCCGGTCTGATGAAGTGAGGCCGGTTTTCAAGCGGCCTTTTCGACTATCCGCCACCTACCGGACTTAACTCGCCACAGATCCGTCGCATACCCGGTTGTTGAAGACAACAGACAAGCAATCCCCACAGCTCGCAGTGGTTTCACTTCACTCAAGATTGTCCGCTAAATGGGACTTTTACACAAGCTAATCTTAACGAACAGCAACAGCCATAAGCGGAACGTTCAGCGGTTCGGGCACTTTGATTCTCATCAAGTTGCGGCTTCCTATCGCTTCAAGGTTTTGCAGCCCCGCCAATGTGAAGCGGCAATGCGTGTTCAGTTTCGCGCGGAGCAAACGCCCCCCTCCGGTGTCAAGCGGTACGAAAAGCGGTATCCTTGTGAGCGGGTTAATTTTAGAAGCTACCGCCATGAAAAACGAATTCCACAATCCGTCCGAAACCAGAAAATCCGACGTCTTTTGGTAAATGTGAATAACTAATAGTTGACTTAAGACTTTTTATGTCCATAATCGCGCGGTCAGCGTTAAACTATAACCCCATAATCAGGAGTTTGTTTATGACTAAAACAACAGGAACAAACCGCAAACTGAAGCAACAACCCTTGCATTTTTCGTTCACCGTCGGAGTCATTTTATCCTCCGCTTTTGGGGCAATGATTCCCAGCCTTTGTTTTGGCGTGGCCATTTCTCCCGGCTCGGATTCCACTGCGGCCTTGGGCAATACCGCCAATGCCGTCGTTCGGATTGCCGACCCTGGCGGGAGCGGGAGCGGAACCGTCATTCAGATGATGCCTTACAACGGCGGGTTGGATCTGGACGTTCTCACGGCGGACCATGTCATTCGCGATGATTCGGGTGGAGGCGGCACTATATATACACCCGGCCAGATCACCGTTGCATTTGGCAATGCTGGCGGTGGCGGCGCTTCCTTCGCGGCGGAAGACGAAGCAACCCTTTTCGATCTTCCTTCCGACGGCAGCAGCGCGGTGGATTTGGCGATTCTTGATGTCTTTATTCCCGGCAGTCAATTGAACACGCTGCCTGCGGGTCTGGCGGCAGTGGCCCTGCCCAATGCCGTGCCGGTAGCCAATACGCCGATTACCCAGGCCGGCTATGGCCATCAGGCAAGCGTCGTCAATCTGGGTGGAACCCTGTCCTACGTCTATTCGCCCCTGTATGGCTACGGCGCAGGTTATGGAACCCTTCATGCAGGTCCCAACACCATCAATGTCGCCGGAGTGACCGCCATCACGGGAGCGGTTTCTGATTACGCCGGTCAGAACTATGCCTATCAAGGATTTCAAAATAACCTTATGATCAACGGTGTCAGCCCCAATTACAACGGCAGCACCTCATTCATTTTCGCTGGCGACTCCGGTGGCCCCAGCCTCTCCGGCAACACGATCCTCGGTGTGCATTCCAGCTCAACAACTGGAACGCTAAACGGCAACCTCGGGAACGATAAGAACAGTGAGGTCGCCGACTCAACCGACATGTGGCAGGATGTCAGCGTTGCCGATTATTTGCCTTGGATTAATGCGGAACTCGCCACGCTCTCCGTTCCCGAACCGTCCATCAGTTCGTTTGCCATAGTCGGAGGCTTGGTCGTGGTCGCCGCTCGCCGGTACTGGAGGAAGGCGGGATCTCCTCGGAACTAAATTGATACCCTGGCGGTAAATGACGAATTTGAAAAATGTTCGCCTGCTGGACATTCGCCCTGTTACGTGAGGGCTACGTGCATAGCACCAACCCGATTTACATAGTGTACACGCAATAGAACCTGTCTCTTCGAATGCCTCGACGGATTAAACGGTAACGTGTCTTCGTGGTTTTCACGCAACCGCGAGGATAAATGAAGCCGGCTCCGAATAGTTAGCGAGTAAGTGGCGAGTTAACGCCGGTTACGCTAAGTTCTTACGGAGTAGTAAATGTGGTGTCCGTCTTGGTCTCCGTTGCGGACCCCGCATCGCCAATGTCCTTGCTGCAAGGTCAGTTAAAACTGGAGGCGAGGGTCGGAATCAAGCTTAAATAGGTCGATTTCTGAGTCAATTTTGCCCATTTTTATTCACTATTCAAGCACTATCCTGCCACTATTTCTGACTATCCTTCCACTCTACTTTATTAGCCATTTTGTTAGCCATCAAACAGCCTGCAACCCCCGGTGAATAGGCTGGGAAGCCGCTGTCCGCCCAGAATGGCGGATTCAAGTTGGAGATTTAGCCGCAGGTAAACGGACCGCGCAAGGGAGGCATCCCAACGAGTGTCAAGTTGCTCAAGTTTCTTGATCAAATTTGCAGCCGCTCAAACTTTGCCCTCCCGCTCTCAACTTCTTGCCTAGATCACTATACGTTCCGCTAGTCGGCCAATTTCCGTGAATTAACATTATGTGCAAATCAATAAGCAAAAAGCGTGGATTGACACAATTTTGAAGTTGTGAATTGATGGAGTTGTGGAAGGTTTGCAGCTATCTGGTCCGAACACGGCAACTTTGCCGGAGAAGTGCGGCACCCACGCCCTCATCAGTTGGATGCTGGTGGCGGCTTGCCTCGTCTGCGCCGCTCCTTCCGTCCGCGCCACAGCCATCAGCCTCACGATAAGTCCCGCTGCCATCACCAACGATTCCATCGGCAAGGTCACCCTCACCATCACCAACCTAACGGCCGGCAAGACCGTCAACGTGGAATGGTATGCCGATTTGAACACCAATGGCATCATTGATGCCGGCGATCTGCTGATCACAAGTTTCCAGGTCACCGATGGGCAGGTACCGATGGTTGCGGGGTTGCCGAACCTCAATGTGCCCGGAGATGAAGACGGGCTGACGAACGGCCAAATCCGGGTGGTATCCTATTATCCCTCCGTGGCAAGCAGCATTGCCATCGGGACCTCCCTGATCCGGGTCTCCGACCCGTCGGACAGCCTGACCTCCGTAACCCAGGCGTTTTCGATTATGGAGAAGTTCTATCCACAAGGCATCACCGGGCGGCTCACTTCCGCCGGGACGGGACTGCCGCTCACCAACGCAGTCGTGGGTTTGCAAAGCCTAGTCGGCACCACCCTAACCTTCAAACACAGCGACACCAATGGAAACTATTCTTTTTACTGTGTGCCTGGCCAGTATGAGATGTTGGGTCTCAACGACAACGGCACCGTTTACAATGAATCTCCGATCGTGTCGGTGGCGTGCGGCCAAACGACTACCAACAATCTCATTATCACCAACGGGACTTTCTTCATTGCGGGCCGGGTCACCGACGCCGCGACGGGGCTGGGCATCCCGGCGATGAGCGTCGATGCAGGCACGGCCAACGGTTTAGCCGTGCTGACCTTTGCCGATACCAATGGGAATTACGCCCTACAGGTGACGGCCAACACCTGGCACGTTCATCCCAGCTCGGGAGCGGCCGCTGCAGCGGGCTATTTTGACCCTTCACGAACTAGTGTCCCGGTCACCGGCGGCAGCGTATCCAACGTCAGCTTTGCGTTGTTAAGACCGACGGCTCTGATTTACGGCACGGTCAGCGACACCTCGAACAACCCGGTTCTGGGCATCCAACTCTCCGCCGGGAACGAGCTGGGCCGCAGCATTGTGACGAACGGCAGCTACTGCCTCGGGGTCCAGGCCGGAACCTGGAGTCCGGCCCCGGACAATGGCGACCTTGCCAACCAAGGATTCATTGTTTATGACACGAACTTCCTTAGCAACGGCTCAAACGTGACGCTGGTCGCCGGCCAGGCGCTGAATCTTAACTATGTGGCAACCCGCATAAACTGGCCCACCTTGCAGACGCCGCTGCACCTGTCCAGCAGCCAATTTCAGTTCGTCCTGAGCGGTTTGGCCGGCCAGAACTACACTATCCAAAGCGCCACCAACCTCGGCGTCAATGATTGGCTGGTAGTGTTGGCGACCAACCTCCCGTGCGACACCGCGCTCATACTGGACCCGCACGCTACGAACAACGCGCGCTTCTACCGGGCGGTGGTTGGGCCGTAGGAGCTGGCACTCCGACTGCCCGCACGAGCGTGAGGTGCGGATTGTCGAACACTCCTCTTTGGTTTCAACCGAATATAAAATCGTCGGAATCGTTACCGAGTATGTTCCGGCTGTAACGGGGGTTAATAGTGAATAGTCTCGACGCAGTGCTCAGTCACCTTGTCATCGGACCGATTGCCGGAACGATTTTCGGTATTCTGGGTGTCGGCATCGCCAAGCTGCTGCCCGGTCGGTATGCTTTGAATCGTTAGAGCATTCACGCTGCTGATTCGAGGCGAACAGTTGCCATTCAATTAACGACAGGGCGTAGATTTCGGGGTTCATTTGTGAGTTTAGTTTTTACCGTCCGGGCCGGTGACAATGGCACCACGGGCAGGGAGACGACCGCCAAAGGGCACCAACTCGCGAACTCCGATGACAATGTGCTTGTCGAGGAGCTTGCCGGCGGATTTGGCTTTTTTGTCATCCGTCAGGGTGTAGTCAAACGGCACGAGCAGACGGAAGCTGGACGGGTCAACGTCCCGGCAGGTGATGACTTGCTGTTTTACAAGTCCCTTTACGGTTATCGAGGGCGACCACCCACCACGGCGGAGCAACAGTTAAGGAAACGGCTGCATGAACTGTCGCTGGAGGAATTCGCCGCGCGTTCGGTTAGTGCTTGACAAAACACCTAGGAAAATTGTATTTTGTAATACTCCCCAGTAATCCGAATTATAAAATTTATGAAGCGAACCCTTTTTAAAATTGCACTGGCATGTCTGGCTTTCGCCACCGTATCCGGTCTTGCACTGGCGCAAGTGAACCAGTTGTCCGATCCGGGTTTTGAAGGGGAGCTCGGTCAAAAACTGACCAACTTCGCCAATTTCAATGCCGCCGGTTTTTGGCTGGATGACGGCGTCAATTATACGAATACCGGTTATGAGGTAACGGGCGCGCATAGCGGTGTGGAACGAGCCTATGAAATGTCAGGCGATGATGGCGCATACCAAGTTGAGTCCTCTTATCTAATACAGAACGGCGATCAAATTACTCTAACTTGGTGGGCGTTGGCTACGAGTGATCCCTCCAACGGGACTAATCCTCCGGAGCAGGTGGTTGGCTTGGTCAAGTGTCCTATCCAATACCCGGCCAATGGGCCCGGGGTTGGCGCGTTCGGTAGCTGTACTCCTCTGGCTGTCACGAGCAATGGCCTCAGTGGAGGTTGGGTGCAATACACCCTGAACTATACTGCCGGTCTCTCAGATGTTGGCAATTATCTTGGCTGTTATTTCAATACCACAAATGCCTATGGGTTTGTCTCAAACTCGTTCGGGGGCTATGATGATTTTTATATGGCAGTGATTCCTGCGGGCAGCGAACCCAGCATTACGGTTGAACCGGCCAGTCAGACCGCCTATACCGGTGCCACAGTCACATTCGCGGTGTCGGCGGTTGGAGCGACGAGTTATCAATGGATGGCAGGGGTGACGGGCAGCGGGATTTATACCAACCTGTTAAACGCCGGACAGTTCTCCGGAGTTAATACGCCCGAATTGACGATAACCAATGCGCAGCCAACCAACACCGGTGATTACGTCGTGGTGGTGTCCAATGGGAACGGCTCGGTGACGAGCTCCCCGCCAGCCAATTTGACAGTGGCCACCCTCATTTATGAGGAGACTTTCAGTGTCCCAACAAAGCCCGACCAGCAAGTAGCCAATGTCGGCTGGATTAACGATATATCAGGCAACAATAACCGCCTTTTCACCGGCAATGGTGGGGTGACCTTCCCTGTGTGCGCCGTTTATTCCTATAATGGTGTCGCTGGATCCATTGAATCCTTTTATGCCACCACCGCGAGCGCAAACGGGGGGCCATACGACAACGGGACCGTCACCAATAAAATGGCATTTGGCGGTATTAATCTGGCAGCTGTGCAGAACTTGACATTCTCTGTGAGTATGAATGTTAATGGCGGTGGAACATGGAATGCCTACATCGAAGTTCAGTTAAACAACAGTCAGTGGTATGTGTCAACCAACGGATTGACCCCACAACCCGGCAGCCAAGTTTTTGTCACTGACACCTTGAAATTTAATCCGAGCGCCGCCAATTGGAAATTCATGACCAATAGTGGCATCGGAAGTTATTACAGCTCTTATAGTCCTGCTGAACCATATCCTGCCATCGGCCCGGCAGCCACCGCCAACTTGACTGGCTACATCACGGGTGTCGGCATCGTATTTCAACACCTCACAGCCGGAGATGTCCAATTTAACAATTATATCGTAGCCGGCGCGACACCGCCCAGTGTCCTTCCTGTGATCAGCTCGCCTCCGACCAGCATGACAAATTATACGGGAACCACCGCAAAATTCACTGTGTCAGCTAACAGCAACAGCATAACCTCCGGGCTAACCTATCAATGGCAGACCAACACCGCTGTTGGCAGCGGGACGTGGGCCAATTTGTCGGATGGCGGTCAATTTTCCGGATCGACCTCGTCCAGTTTGGCAATTTCCAATGTGACCAGTGCTGCCAATCACAAGGATTATAGGGTGATCGTGACGGATGGGGCTGGTTCTACAACCAGTACACCACCGGCAACATTGACAGTCAGTGATTCAGCGCCGCTTCTTACGGTTAACACGATCATCTATCCCAACGCAGCCACTGCTTTTGGCACGAACAATTCAACCATTGAAGCCGGCAACAATAACACCTTGAATATGACTGCGTCGTTTGCTGGCGACCTGCCGATAAATTACCATTGGCAGGTCAGTCCCAACTCCAACGGCAGCGGTGCGGTGAATGTTCCCAACGCTACTAACGCTATTCTGACACTGTCCAATCCGCAGACAAATGCCAGCGGGTATTACAGCCTGCAGGCTTCCAACAGCCAGACGATCACACCCACCAACAGTGCGTGGGTTCAATTGACGGTGTTGTCGGCAACCAATGCCTTCATCCAATGGTCGGCTCCGGTGAATATCAATCCCACTCCAACCACAGCTCTGACCGCGGCTCAAATCCTGGGCGGCGTTCCTGGCACATACTTTGAAGCCGAATCATTCGGCGCCTCCAGCGTGGTGAACGTTACCAACGGCGGTACCGTTTATATTTTTGACAATACTGGTGCTTCCGCCACCACTGCTGCGAATGGCAGGACTCTAACCGGGGCGTACACCGGGCCGACCACAGGCGACCCAAACCTCGACATTGTTCTTGGTACTGATCAGGAAAATACCGGCGGAGCAACTGTCACACTAAACAACCTGGCGATCAGCCAGTTATATTCAGTGCAGATGTTCACCTTAAATGATACGGCCGGATCGGCTCGTGAAGCGAACTTTTCAAATTCCGGTGACACGGCTGACGTTTCTGCTTCATTTGCCATGGGAGACAACGTCTATCTGGTGGGAACCTTTACGGCCACCAATACGACTCAAACCATTATTGAAAATGAAGCGGACGGCCATGGTTACATAACCGCCGTGATCGTTCGCCAAGTGCCACCAACTCCGACGGTGAGCATCCAAAAAGTGGGCGCAAGCCTCCAGGTGAACTTTGGTGGAATGCTTCTGCAATCCACTAATGTAACCGGTCCGTGGACGACGAACAATACTACGTCGCCTTACACGTTCACGCCCACTTCCAAGAGCATGTTCTTCCGGGCTGTATCTCCGTAAGAAATATAATGAGTACGGATTACGGTTCACAGGCAGGGTGCTATCAGCGCCCTGCCTGTGTGATTTTCGTGGTTTATTTTTTCGGTCCGCTGAATTGATAGTGTGACAACAAATTGAAGAAGTATTGGAGGAGCCGCTGCTCAAGACCGGGACTTGGAGGCCGAATGTGAAAAGTTGCCGCCCGGCGCGTCGCTGGATGGCGCTCTTCATCTGCTGGAAATGGATAACCACTTGGCAAACTTCAATCCTCGTTCTGCCCGGAATTTTAATTACTTAAAGCTGCGCGGGTGATCACGGGTGATGCAAGCGAAAGAAGTTGGCGGGGTTTGTGGCTGGAAGCGTCAACCAAAACGTCAAGGTGTTGCTTTGAGCCGTGTTCGTTACGGTCGCCCAATTGATGGGCGCGACAATGTTGGTGGCGGTTTGCAGGGTGTAGTTGGTGGCCGTGGTTGGCCATGAAAGAAAAACCGATTGGTTGTTTGGCACAAGACCAAGCACCGGCGAGGAATTGGTGATGGAAACGTTATCCAGATATATAGAAGTCGCTGGCGCGCTCCCCGTCATGAAAATCACGGATACATCTGTAAGTACACCGGTGACGACTAAGCTGAAGGTTGTCGAATATGGTACCCAAGTCAGCCCGATGGTTTCTGGCGCAGTAACTATAGTACGACTGCCTGCAGAATCCGTTACATTGACGATCATGTCAATCGTTGCCGAACTGCTAGACGTCCTCAGATAGGTGAGGAGCCACACAGCGGCAAACAGCCTGACGCAGTGACTCAAGGCACGAGGGTGCAGCGGTAGAATTGGGCCGGCGGCGGATTGGTGGGCACGGATTGATAAAAGACCAGGGTGCCATCTCCGTAAATCAAATCCAACAAAGGACCGTTCACCCAGTTCACCAGATTGGTGCTGGAGTCCAGGGTGAATTGCTGGTCCACCACGCCAGAAACGGAAAACAGATTGTAGCCTCCCGATTGCGCATAACTGATAAAATTCACCGGCGTGGTGGCCGGTATGATCTGGCTGCGCAGGATGCTGCCTTCAAAGCCGACCACCACCAATTGACCATTCTGTGTGGCCGTGCCGTAAAGTGACCGGGTGGTGATGGTCTCGATGTTCGTCCAATTGACAAAATTGGTGCTGGTCAAAACAACGCCCTGGTTGCCCACGACATAACAGGTGTTGCTGACCATTATGGCGTCGTTCAACCAATTGGTCACGCCGCTGCGAATCGTGGCCCAATTTGTGCCGTTTGTGCTCGTCAACAAGGTGCCATTTTCGCCAACTGCCAGCAACCGGCCACTGACGCAACGCAGGCGGTAGAGCCAATTCGTCGTGCCGGAAGTTCGACTGGTCCAGTTGGTGCCATCGGGACTCGTGAGAATGCTGCCTTCGTTGCCCGTCAGCACCAGCAGGCCATTGGTGAAAGCGGTGATGCCCGACAAATAGTTTGTCGTGCCCGAGGTCAGCCTCGTCCAATTGGTGCCGTCGGGACTGTTCAAAACCGTGCCATTGCCGCCCACAAGATAATAGAGGTTGCTGAAAGTGCCGACCCCGGCCAGATCGTTCGTGGTCCCCGCCGGGGCGGGCAGGGAATCCCAGATGACACCGAATGAGCTGGCGTCATTGGTGAACAAACTTCCGTCGGTGTTGGTGACCACGACGGAAACGAGGAGATTGGGACTGACGGCCAGGCTGCCTTGGGTGCCGGCGGCCACGAGCAGATTGGTCGTGCCGCCAACGCAAAAGAACGCCGTGTTGGTCAGGGAAACAGAATTCGTCAGCGGAACTTCTTCGACCGTCCAGTCCGCGCCGTTGTCACTGGTCATGATGCGCACGTTGTCGCCCACCGCAACATAGAGACCGTTGGTCGCGGTGACCTGCCACAGCCAATCGCGAGGGGAATAAACCGGCGTGTACCAGTTATAATTGCCGTTGGTAATGTAACTTTCCACCAGCATGCCGTCGTATCCGGCCAGCTCATAAACGCCGTTGGTGTCCAGCACCGTGGCAAAGTAGGTCCAGGGTGGAACGGCGCTAAGGGCCTGGCCAATCTGATCAGGCCAGGAGAGCTGATTGGAGACAACCGAGCCAAGCCGCGCTTCCGAATCTCCCGTCAGGAGGCCGGTCAAATTATCAGCGGCGCAGGTATAAAGCACATTGGTGGAATTTTGCAGGTTGAACAGGTTCCAACTGACACCGTTGTTGACGCTATAGAAAGCATAGCCCCCGTCGCTGACCGTCCAGAAGCCGGTATAGGGGAAGTTGGTGGTGGAACCCGACGAGTTAATCCAGGTTACATATTCCAATTGGCCGTAGGCCTCCAGGATGGAATGCGCCGCCCAGTTGGTGCCATTGGAGCTGGTGGCAATATAGCCCTGTTCCCCCGTGGTTACGAAAACGCCGTTCCCGTAGGCCACGCTGAGCAGCCAGTATGGCCCCAGGTAGGGTGGTGGAGATTGCAAATGCCACGTGGCTCCGTCAGTGCTGGTATAAAGCGCCCCGTTGTCACCGACGGCCACCACCAGGTTTGACGAGGCGGCCACACTCACGATCCAGTTGGTGGTGTTCAGGGAACTGGCGGTGAAATTCACGCCGTCATCCGAATAAGCGACCGCGCCATTGGCTCCGGTGATGACGATGCGGTTGCCAAAGAACGTTACTGCCTGAAGATCGTTCGTCAGGTTGCTGTTTTGCGGAAACCAGTCCACCAGGTTTGGACTGGTATAGACCCGCCCCAGTTCACAGACCTGCACACCCAAAGTTCCGTTCCAGGCCATCCCGACGATGTCGTTGCCGTGCGGCAGCGGATTGGACCAATTCCAGGTCGGTGCTTGAGCTGAACCGGTCAACACCGGCGCGGCCGCGCAGAACATCACCAGCCAGATCCTTCGTATGAAACGCATAACCTAGTTCGAAACTTGATCCGGAATGTTCATCGCCAGAAACGGTTCATTGGTCGCGGGCCGGATTGCCCGTTCGGCCGGCTGCGGCAAGATCAGTCGAAAGGTGCAGCCCGAAGAACTGGTGCCCGTCAGTTCCAATTTTGCGCCGAGGGATTGTGCCAGTTGCTTGCTGATAGCCAGGCCGATTCCGCCGCCCCCCTTTTTTGCCGAGGTGCAGGGCATGAACAACCGCGCTTCCTTGCCGGGCGGCAGTCCGGAACCTTGATCGCGGACTTCAAAGACGCTGGCCTTGACATCGCCCGTCACGCAGACTTCGACGCCCTTGCCCGGCGGAGTGGCTTCGATTCCATTTTGCACCAGGTTTTCCAGGATCAATAAAACCAGGTCCGCATCACGATTCGACAACATCCGGTCGAACAGGACCCTGGTTTCCAAACGAACCCCGGTCGAGTCCGCCAGCACTTTTGTCTTTTGGGCGAGCATCCCGACCAGTTCAGCAATCGAGATTTCATATTCGGCGTTGGTTTGCTGTTCCTGCAACACCCGCAACACGCGATTGATAAATTCCTCCATCCGTTGCGTGGTCATCAACGCCGTCTGCCAATCCGTATCGGAATCGTCACCATTTTCCGCGTTGTGGGCATGAACGAAATGGCGCAACCCGCTCAATGGGTTTTTCAGCCCGTGAATCAAATGGGAAACGACCGCACCCACCGCCGAAGTCCGTGCGGCCAGGGCGAGTTCGCGATTGGCTTTTAGAAGATGGTCGGTGCGTTCCGTCAGTCTCTGGTTCGCTTGCTGCAGGCGGCGCAGGGCAAGACCCAGGCCGGCCATCAAGATGCCGGCGCCAACCAGAAAAATCGTCGAAAATTTCAGCGCCAGATTCCGGTCCAGGTCGGTGTATTGACGGGCAATACCACTGCCATCCATGAGAAATTGAATCACCCCCGCGAGATGCGATTGATCGTCCGCGCGCAACGGCACTTCCACGAACAGCAGCGCCGCCGTGGGACTGTTCGTTTCGGCCAGCAGGTCCTGGTCCTGCATCCGGGCATGGGCGGAAAAATGGCTGACCGGCTCCAGCTTTTGAAGTTGAACCAGGTCGGAAGGCGGCAGCGCCGTTTCCGTGATGTAAGCCGGAAACGCATTCACAAATTTTCCGTCGGTGGAATACAACCGCACGCCCAGCACGTTGCGCAACCGGGATATTTTGAGGGCGAGTTGAAATTGTTCGCCAGGATCGTTCAGCGGGGCAATCGTCTCGCCGCTGCTCTGGTCATTCAGATGTTGCATGACCGCGACGGCATCGAGAATTTCACCGTCGCGCTGGACAATTTGCGAGCGAATCCGCGCGCGCAAATCAAAGGCGGACCACACCAGCGTGCCACCGAGGACGGCCAGAGCCAGGCTGATGACGAGGAAGAGCATCCAGCGTGAGCGCTGAACCGGCCACCCGATTTGAGCCACAATACTCATGAGTTGCTACTTCTGGATTAGATGCGCGCCGACGGCAAAATGTTACCTACCATCTGTACATTGCGTTAAAATTCCCACCGTAAACCGGCGGAAACGGTGGTTCCGCTGTAGTCGCCGGCACTAGCGGCCTCGTTGGAAATCACCCGCTGGTACTCCAGCTTGGCGTAGCTCTTCAAACCCTTGAATAACTGGCGTTCCACTTCGAGGGATAAATCCGACAGGGCCTGGTGAAGAGTTTCACCATTCAGGATGCCAATGCCTTGAACCGGATAATCCTGATAGGCCAGTTGTGCGCTGCCTTTGATCAGCCAATTGGCCGATTGCCAGCGGAGATCTTCCACCACCTGATACTGGTAGTAATTAAAATAGCCACTGCCGTTGTCTTCCTTGTAGGTGAATATCAAGCGGGTGGCCGACCGCCAGTGCCGGTGGGAATCCCAATATTGATGCCACGCGAGTTCAGCCTGATCCTGGAAAGTCTCCAGATGTTGAGGCAGCGGGTTGCCGTAGGCATCCAGGGCATCCCATGCGTCGTGCAGCTGATACGAAGCCGCATAACTCACAGTGACATCTGAGCCCCTGCCGAAATCAAAGCCCATCGTGACGTCTGGCCCAAAGTCCCAGTAATCGTCCAGCGGCCCGGCCAGATACCAGCGCGTGATGGGAACTTCCAATTGCAGCCACAGGCCCGAATTGAAGTTTTTGCGCAGCGAAGGCTGCCCCGTGATACCGTAGCCCTCCACCAACGCCGTGGTCGGCACGCCCAGACTGGTGGAAATGTCGAGCACCTGATCTTCGTACAGGGCGCGCGCTTCCAGTCCGGCCTGCCAGCCGTCCGGCAATTCGCGCTCCACGCGGAGGCTGGTTACGAAGGAGTCTTCCCGACTGGTCCCGACATTGTGCCAATAGCGGATATCATCACCGGTGACAGCACCCACAACCTGCCAGCCGTCCAACGGTATGCGCAGTACCGTCAAATCCAGTCCGTTGATGAAAAAGGCGCTGCCATGCGGATTGAGTGCGCTCAACAGGACATTATTATTGTAACCCAGCCCGGACGAGAGGCTGATTTGCTCGTCCCACAGCATCGATTCCGTCCAGAGCGATATGTTTTCAGGAATCAAATTGGTTTCCGACAGCGTGGTTTCAGCCCCCATGGCCGCGAAGCATGAAAGAAAGAAAGCCAGGGCGCTCATCCCCTGGCATACGTTTTGCCGTACCGAGGCACAAAAAGTCTGGCAACCCGCAAGGGTCGCCAGACTCGAGTGCTGACAAGTAAGTCGGTTCAGCAAATTAATGGCAAATCCTCAATGACCCTTATGATGGCCAATGCCGCCTTCCGTGGCGGCGTCGTGGGCCGCGTCAATGATTCGCAAAAACTCCTCGTGGCTGATTTTGCCTTTCAAAGCCACCAAGTCATCCTTCAGTTGTTCGCGGAAACCCTGGAGCAACTGTAGGAAGGCCTGACGGTTGTCCTGCAACTGCTCGCGGATTTGCTCGCGCTCCTCCTCCGTGGTCGCATGTTTGAGCTTGATGAGCAATAGATCCTGCTCGACCAGATACTTGTCGCGCGTTTGATCGAAGCCGATGATCAGGATTTGAATGTCCTTGGGCGCACCACGCAGATCCCGGTACAGATCCTTGTCATTATCAGGAACCACGACGACCGGAGATGTCGGGCTCGCTTGTGCCCGAACGTTGTGCGGTGCGTAGAGGCTCGCCACGGTTATTCCCGCCACAATTAAATATCGTATTGTTTTCATAATTTTTAATTTTGTATTTTTGGAACCGGCTTTGGCTGGTTCCCGTTGACCCTCCTTTAGCAACGGTTGTGCCACCGGCTGTTAAGTCTCACAAAACCATTGAAAACATTGGTGAAGTATTCAATTTGCCCTCATTCGAACCATTCGGGCAGGGGGTTTCTCCGGGTGAATATACCCAAGGCAACGGTCGTTTCGTCACGGGAATTGGGTGCTATTCCCCAACCGATGAATCCGATTTATTTTTACCGCCGCCAAGCCGGTAACGCAGAAAATCCCGCGACACGCCCAGCAGTCGCGCCGCCGCCGAAATATTATTCCCCGTCTGTTTCAACGCCCGGCCAATCAGCACGGCCACGGCATCATCCAGCACAATGCCTTCCGGTGGAAAACGGAAATTCGGATTCAACCACTCCGTGTGCGCCACCGTTTTGTCCGGATCAATGGGCGTCGGCAGCTGCTCCAAATCCAGCTCCGCACCGTCTCCAAACACAATCGCACGTTCCAGTTCGTGGGCCAGCTCGCGCACGTTGCCCGGCCACGGACAAGCCATCAACCGCTGGCGCGCGCCCGCCGTAAGGTGCTTGACCGGTACCCGGTGCCGACGAGACAACTGTTGCAGCAGCAATTCCGCCAATCTGACAATATCATCGCCCCGTTCGCGCAGCGGCGGAATCCGGACACGATAGAGATCCAGCCGATGAAACAAATCCTCGCGAAACTTTCCGGCCGCCACACATTCCCTCAGATCCTGGTTGGTCGCCGCAATCACCCGCGTGTCCACTCCGATCTCACGTGTCCCGCCGAGACGTCGGAGGCGGTGGTCCTCAATCACCTTGAGGACTTTGGCCTGCAGCGCCGGCAACAGACTCGGTAGTTCATCCAGAAACAAGGTGCCGCCGCTGGCCGCCTCAAAAAGGCCGAGGCGCGCCGTTCGCGCGTCCGTGAAGGCGCCCCGCTCATGACCGAACAATTCCGATTCCGCCAGCGATTCCGGCAACGCCGAACAGTTCACCTCGACAAATGCCTGCGTCGCGCGGGGCCCTCGCTGGTGCAGCCAGCGCGCGATGGTCGTTTTACCCGTGCCCGTCTCACCCTGAATCAATACCGGCGGCAGATGGGTTTGCATCCGCACGTCGGCGTCGAGGATTTTCTTCAACTGGGCTTCCACTTCCGCCAGCGCGCGTCCGAAAAAGAAAACCGCCGCCGCTTGGGCCGTGTCACCGCGACGCTGTTCGTCCAGCCGGGTGCGATTGCGCGCCTGCTGCGCCCGCGCAATAACGAGCGGCAGTTCGCCAACATCAAATGGTTTGACGAGATAATCGGTCGCACCCAGCCGCATGGCCTCGACCGCGCTGGCCACGCCGCCATTGGCGGTCATGACGATGATGGCGGTGGCGGACGGAAAAATCTTTTCGCGCAGCAAATCCGTGCCGAGTCCATCGGGTAGATTCACATCGAGCAGAACGAAATCAAAATTCTCACCCAGTAAACGCTGGCGGGCGGCGGCAATGGATTCCGCCGCGGTGACATCCGCCCCGAACCGTTCCAGATTCGCGGCCAGTTGCCGTCGCAACAGCGGCTCGTCTTCCACGACCAGGATGCTTAGAGTTTTTAGATCGGCCGCATTCATGCCAATGAAAGTTTCAGCACCGCAGACAATCTTGGCGTGCACGTATGGGGTTGTGAAGCCTGAAATCCCGAAACCTGCCCATCTGCTCCTTCTGGGCATCCATTATCATTCTTAAAGCGGCCTTGATTTTGATTTTTATTTATTGAAACATTCCCTGTCGAAGTTCCGTCTCGTTTGCATATGAAAATAATGCCATTACTGAAATCGGCCATCCTGATCGTTGTCGGCTCATCGCTGCTGACGGGCTGCGTGGTTCGCGAGCGCGTGGTTTATCGGCAGGCACCCCCTGCTCCGGCCCAGGTGGGCCAGGAAGTCGTTGTTGATGAAGCCCCACCAGCGCCCATCGTGGAAGCGGTCACGGTTGCTCCGGCTCCGGGTCTCATTTGGATAGGCGGATGCTGGGCCTGGCACGGTCATTGGGTATGGGAAACCGGCCGTTGGGCCCACCCGCCACGTCCGGGCGCGGTCTGGATGCCACACCATTATGAATATCGCAACGGGGTGCATGTCTTCATCCGCGGCGGTTGGAGGTTCTAGCAGTTTCGTCACCGACCTCAAACCATCCCGGCCATGCCGGGATGGTTTGACGAGCCGTCGCAGCCAATGGGAGACGCTGGGACAGAGGAAGGGCATCTCAGACCGGGTGACTGGATTAGTACCGGAGGCGAGGGTCGGTTTTCAACCAACGCCAGAAAAGTAAGAAATCTGCGTAAGTCGTTGGAGGCGAGGGTCGGAATCGGACGCATTCGCCTTCCACAAGCCACTCGAAATCAACTGTCTAAATCATCACCGTTGCCTTGATACTAAAGGCGTTTGTGATTTAAGTCAAGTAAACTCC
>JBEKKN010000007.1:0-52997 GCA_050010675.1 Verrucomicrobiota bacterium
TGTTTCAGGCGGATTAATTCGAGCAGCGCCAGAAAGGTGCAGACGACCTCGGAACGGCTCGCGGCGCTTTCAAACAATTCTACAAAGCGCAGGGAGCCGCGCCCGGCAATCGCCTTGAGGATGAACTCGATTTTTTCGCTGACCGTCCATTTATCCTCGAAGATGTCGCGGGCGTCGTCGCGTTTCTCAAAGCGCTTGAGGACGGCATTGACGGCGTTGAGCAGGTCAAAGATGGAGACGTCCGGTTTGGGCGGCGGCGCGGTGCTTTCAAATTCCAGTTTGGCGGGCAGCCGCGGAAAAACATTTTCCTGGCGGACTTCGAGCGTTTGCAACTGCGTGGCAGCGTCCTTGAACTTCTTGTATTCGACCAGCTGGCGGATGAGTTCCCAGCGCGGATCCTCGCCTTCGTCCTCGCCTTCGACAGCGACCTGCTGGTCCACGGGCAGCAGTTCGCGGCTTTTGATGTACATGAGCGTCGAGGCCATGACGAGAAATTCGCCGGCGATCTCAAGGTCGAACTGCCGCATCAGGTCAATGTATTCGATGAACTGGGTGGCGAGCTTGGTGAGGTTGACCTCATAAATGTCCACCTCCTCCTTTTTGATGAGATAAAGGAGCAAATCGAGCGGTCCTTCAAAGACCTCGAACTGGACTTTATATTCCGCCATGAACGGAAAAATTTTAGAACGGGCGGGCGGCATTGGCAATGCAGGAACCAATTGATTTCGCGCAAAGACCGCGTAGTGAGCGAAGGCAAATTTTCCTCCTCGATTCCTTCGCGGCCATCGCGCGCCCCTCTCAAACCTGACACGTGGGAACCGGCAACGCCAAGGGTCGTTGAATGTTTGGCAAAATCCGGCGAGCCGGTTGCGGCCGGCCAGCCAATACTCGATGTGTGACAAACCCACCCTCGACAGCCAATGGAGAAAACACAAGCAGCCCGGCGCCCCCCGTGGGCGAAGTGGTGCTGGTGCAATGCGAGAAATTTAGATGCCTGGCCTTCCGGGACAAGCACGGAAAATGGCGGAGCCCGTTCAGCAAGATGGAGCTGAACAACGTGGTCGGCGTGATCAAGGCCACCTCGAATTAACTTCCACCCCGGCAGCCGGCTTCGGTGCAGCAAGGATTTGGGACATTACCTCAACCGTCCCAAACTTGACTCGGGGCCCTCGAAAAATTAACCTGAGTATCTGGTTGGTGGTCGTAGCTCAACGGTAGAGTCCAAGCTTGTGGAGCTTGTTGTTGCGGGTTCGAATCCCGTCGGCCACCCCATTTTCGCCGGAGGCGAAAATGCCGCGCCGAATCCCGCAAAGCGGGAGAAGGCGGGCAAAACCGCTACGCTCCGAGCCACGGCCCAGCAAGCCAGGCCACCTTCATTCGTGATTTCCGATTGACGCCCACGTCATTGCGGAATGACGTGCAGGCCCGACGGCGGGGCCAGATGCGGCGTGGCGCTCACCTCACCGGAATTCCCGCTCTCTCCAGCCGCGTTCACGGCGGTGATCACATAGTAATAGGTGACCTGATTCGTGACCGTAGTGTCCTTGAAACCGGCGGTACCGATGTTCGGGGCGATTACAGTGTAAGGGCCGCCGCTGGTGGTGGCCCGCTTTACGTTGTAGGTGAACGCACCGGGCACCACATCCCAACTGAGGGTGACCTGCCGGCTGCCCGCGACGGCAATCACGCCGGCAGGTGCGTCCGGGGCCGGCAGACTGGAGGCCGCCGTAATGGTGACGTTGGTCGAGGTCAAACCGGTGGCCGTCGCCGTCAGAGTGATGGCACCGGGCTGTCCGGTGGATTGGACGAGGACCTCCGCCAAGCCGTTGAAGGCGGAGCGTTGACTGGCCTTGTCCGATTCATGCGAACTGGGATCGCCGTTGCCCACGCCAATGATGGCGCCGCCGGTGATTGAAAAGTTGATCAGATTGTCAGCGGTCGGCACCACGCGGCCCTGGGCATCGAGCACTTCCACCGTCACCACCGAAACATCCCGGCCATCCGCCAGGATCGTACCGCGGTCCGGCACCAGGGCAATGCTGGCGGCGGGTCCGGTGGTGGTAACCGTATTGGTCAGCACGGCCACGCCGTTGACATAACCGACGGCCTGGAGGGTTCCCGGTGCGTAACGCACATTCCACCGGACGTGACTCTGGACGTTGAGCGGTTCCCGTCCCCGGCTGACGCCATTCACGAACAATTCCACCGCGTCGCAATTACCGTAGGCCCAGACCGCAACGAACTGGCCCGGCGTGGTCCAATTCCAATGCGGGAAAAGGTGCAGCACGGGTTTGAGCGTCCAGTTGGCTTGATAATAGTAAAACAGGTCCTTCGGAAATCCGCACATGTCCATGATGCCGAAATGGGAGTTGATGCACGGCCAGTCATACGGCGTTGGTTCGCCGCGATAATCAAATCCGGTCCAGCAGAACCCGCCGGAAGACCAGGGCCGGGCCGCATAGACCTGCCACCACGCTTCCGCCGTCTCGCCCCAGGTCACCGGGGTGGGGAAACCCGGGGATTTCGACATGGTGATGACGTCATACGACGCCACATAGCCGTTGACCGTGTCGTTGGTGTAGATGCCGCGCGTGGTCACCGTGCTGGCCGTTTCCGTGCCGATGATGGGCGAGTTCGTATGGCCGGGGTGGTAGGAGTCGAGGTTCCACGGGACGTTGTAATTAAGACCCTGCACGTCCAGCACGGCGGAGAAGCCCACGCCGCCCAACGAGCCGTTGATGGCCGCCGTGCACGAGCGCGTCGGATCCAGCGAATGCACCAGGCTTTGCATCGCCGCCATGATCGGCTGGCCGTCGGCACTGGTCTGCATGCTCCATTCTTCATTGGCCAGCGACCACGCAAACACACTGGGATGATTCCGGTCGCGAAGAATCTGGCGTTGCAGTTCACCCAGCGGTTCCGCATTGGTCCCGATGCGGCGGTTTTCATCCAGCACCAGCATGCCCAGCCGGTCGCAGGCATCCAACAGTTCCGGGGTGGGCGCGTTGTGCGATGTGCGATAGGCGTTCACCCCCATCTGCTTCAGTTTCTCGATGCGGTAGTACTGCAAGCGATCCGGCAGGGCGGAACCCACGCCCGCCATGTCCTGGTGATTGCACATGCCCTGAATCTCCACGTGCTTGCCATTGATGAAAACCCCCTGCGCCGGGTCGAACCGCACCATGCGCACACCAAATGGCGTGGTATAAACGTCCGCCGCCGCGCCCTGATTGGTCACGGTAGAAACCAGATTGTAAAGGTACGGGGTGTCGAGCGACCACAGATTGGCCGCCAGCGGCACGGTCTGGGTGACCACCAGGTGTTGACCGGCCGGCAGGCTGATCGCAGAGGTGATATTGGTCACGACATTCTGGCTGGCGTCGAGAATCGTCGAGGTCAGGGTGCCGGTTGCAAGGGAAGCGCTTTGATTGGTGACATCGGTCTGAATCGAGACGGTCGCATTGGTTCCGGCCAGGGCGGTGGTGGCCACGAACGTGCCCCAGTGGGCAATGTGCACCGGGTCGGCGGCCACCAGCCAGACGTGCCGGTAAATGCCCGCGCCTTCATAAAACCAGCCTTCATCCCGGGAAGCGTCCACCCGCACCACCAACACGTTGGTCCCGCCGGGATTGAGGTAAGGGGTGACATCAAACTGAAAACTTGTGTAGCCGCTCACATTGCGACCCAGAATATGGCCATTGATCCAGACCAGACAGTTGCGGTAAACGCCGTCAAACTCGATCCAGACGGCCTGGCCGGCATACGCGGAGGGCAGCGTGAAGGTTCGCCGGTACCAGCCGATGTTGTTGACACTCCCGTTCTTCTTTTTAAACCCGTGGTCCGTGTAACCGATGCCGGTGTGGTCGAAAGGCAGTTCCACCACCCAGTCGTGCGGCAGATTTAGTTGCCGCCAGGTGCTGTCGTCATAATTCGTCATCACCCAGGAAACATTTTCGCCCGCATGCGTCGCCACCGGATCCGGGCGGGAAGCTTGCAGGGCCGTTTCCACGTTGAGGTCCGGCGTGTTCAATTTGGCCAGATAACTGATTTCGGGATAGGCCGTGACGCCGGCCGTGACATCCGACGGATCGCCCAAACGGAAACGCCAGCCGGAATCCATCGAGACCCGCTCGCGGGCAGTGGCGGTGGCAAAGGAAACGCCGGCCAACAATCCCAGGACACTCAAGTATTTGATAAATGAAAAAAATCTGCGCAGGAGTCGGGCAACCGGTTTTATTTGCATGGCAGGATGCTGAAACAGTTCAGGGTGTTTGTCGGGGAAGTTACCATTCATATAATTCTGTAATTTTCAAAGTCAAAAACCTTCGGAAAACAGCCCATTGAGCACTCAGAACGCGATATTTGTCAAGGCTGCCGGCGCCACGGCCAGGGCGGGAGACGCTGAATGAGTCAACCAAATCCACCGGCGAAGCAGGACTGATTCAAATCGAGAAGTCCTCGGAGAAGACTTTCACATTTTTCAATTCCACAAAGACCTGTTCACCGGCCTTGGGTTGCAGTTGCTGGAACTCCTCCTTGCTCAATTGCGCGGCGAACAAACCGCCGTTGTCGAGCCGTTCCAGTTCCAGGTTCGCCAGCGGCCCGGCCGCGTTGCAGCGGAGGATGCGGGCGGGAAAGGTCTTCTGCCCGTTGGCCTCGCGGGTGATGCGGATATCGTGCGGCCGCACAAAGGCGACGGCGTCCGTGTCCGTTTCACCTGCGGTTTCCTCGACGGCGAACTCCGTTTCGCCGATGATGACCGTCCCCTCCCGCACGCGGCCGCTGAACAAATTCACGTTGCCGAGGAAATCATAAACGAACGGCGAGGCCGGCTTGTCGTAAATCTCCTCCGGCGTGCCGATTTGCTCGATCCGGCCGTCGCGCAAAATGGCCACGCGGTCGGCCACCTCGAGTGCCTCCTCCTGGTCATGCGTCACAAACAGTGTCGTGATGTGAATTTCGTCATGCAGCTTCCGCAGCCAGCGGCGCAGTTCCTTCCGAACCTTGGCGTCGAGCGCGCCGAACGGTTCGTCGAGCAGCAGCACTTTCGGCTCCACCGCGAGCGCGCGGGCGAGCGCGACGCGCTGGCGCTGTCCGCCGGACAGCTGCGACGGAAAGCGTTTGGCGAGCGGTTCGAGCTGGATCAATTTCAGCAATTCGCCCACGCGGCTGCGGATTTGTTCCTCGCTGGGCCGGGTGGTTTTCGGGCGCACGCGCAGGCCGAAGGCAATGTTCTCAAAAACGCTCAAGTGGCGGAACAGCGCGTAATGCTGGAAGGCAAAACCGGCCTTGCGCTGGTTCGCGGGAATGGCGGTCACATCCTCGCCATAATACAAAACCTGCGCGTCGCTCGTATCGGGAAATTCCAGCCCGGCAATGACGCGCAGCAGGGATGTCTTGCCCGAACCGGACGGCCCGAGCAGGGCAACAAGTTCGCCGGACTCGACCTTGAGATTCACATGGTCGAGCGCGGTGAAGTCGCCGAATTTTTTTGTGACGTTTTTTACCTCGACGCTCATGCCAGTTTTTAGTTTGACCTTTTATTCAGGGGCACCGGTGTAAAGGCCGTTCCGCGCAACCCGGTGTTCTTATATTCCACCCATGTTTTCAGCAGGAGGGTGACCAGCGCCAAAAATGTCAGCAATGACGCCACGGCGAACGCGCCGGTTATGTTGTTGTTTTCATACAAAATTTGCACGTGCAATGGAATCGTGTTCGTCTTGCCCTGAATATGGCCGCTGACGACCGAGACCGCGCCGAATTCGCCCATCGCGCGGGCGTTGCACAGGATGACCCCGTAGAGCAATCCCCATTTGATGTTTGGCAACGTCACGCGCCAGAACGTCTGCCAGCCACTCGCGCCGAGCACGCGCGCGGCCTCCTCCTCCGTCCGGCCCTGGGCCTGCATCAACGGAATCAATTCGCGCGCCACGAACGGAAACGTGACAAACAGGGTCGCCAGCACAATGCCCGGCACGGCAAAAATGATCCGGATGTTGTGGGCGATCAGCCACGGGCCGAACCAGCCCTGCGCGCCGAAGATGAGAACATAGATCATTCCTGAAATCACGGGCGAAATGGAGAATGGCAGGTCAATCAGCGTGAGCAGGATGTTTTTTCCCGGAAAATCGAACTTGGCGATGGTCCAGGCCGCGGCGACCCCGAACAGGCAGTTGAGCGGAACGGAGATGCCGGCGGCCAGCAGG
Organism: Verrucomicrobiota bacterium; assembly: GCA_050010675.1. Taxonomy (GTDB): domain Bacteria; phylum Verrucomicrobiota; class Verrucomicrobiia; order Limisphaerales; family UBA11358; genus UBA11358. The sequence goes on from JBEKKN010000007.1 coordinate 6,207, forward strand.
GTCAATTCAATCGCGCTGACGGTCATCGGGTCGCGCAGCGTCTGGAAATAAAAACCGAAGCCTTGTCTGAGGGCCTCGGTAAAGACGGAAAGGAGCGGCACGATCAGAAACAGGGCGATAAACGACAGCGCAATGGCGATGAGCAGACGCCGCACCCAGGGCGGCTCGCTGCTACGACGCGGGGCGTTGATTTTGACGTCGTCCGTCATGCCAGGTTAGGGGTGTTGTAGCGATTGCTCCACCATTGCAGCACATTGACGGCCAGCAGCAGCACGAACGAAATGACCAGCATCACGACCGCCAGCGCGGTCGCCCGGGCGTACTGAAATCCGTCCAGTTCACTCATGATGAGCAGCGGCACAATTTGCGTCTTCATCGGAATGTTGCTGGAAATGAACACGACCGAACCGTATTCGCCCAGCGCGCGGGCAAACGCGAGCGCGAAGCCGGTCAGCAGCGCCGGACTCAACATCGGGAAAATCACCCGCCAGAACGTCTGCCAGCGATTCGCCCCCAGGCTCGTCGCGGCCTCCTCAAGTTCCGAATCCAGGTCGGCCAGCACGGGTTGGACCGTGCGGACAATAAACGGCAGACCAATGAACGTCAGTGCGACAAAAATGCCGAGCTGCGTGTAGGAAACCTTGATGCCGAGCGGGGTGAGCCATTCGCCAATCCAGCCGTTGGGCGCATACAGCGTCGCCAGGGTGATGCCCGCGACCGCGGTCGGCAGCGCAAACGGCAGGTCCACGAGCGCATCCACAATTCGTTTTCCCAAAAAATCGTAGCGCACCAGGACCCACGCGACGATGAATCCAAAAACGGCGTTCACGGCCGCGGCGAAAAACGACGCGCCGAAGCTCAGACGATAGGCCGCGAGCGCCTGCGGCGAAAACACCGTGTGCGAGAATTGCGCCCACGAAAGCTCGCTGCTCTTCACAAACGTCGCCGCCAGCGGTATCAGCACGATCAGACCCAAATAAAGCAGCGTGTAGCCGAGCGTCAAACGAAAGCCCGGCAGCACGCTGTTTGTCTTCTGTGCCATGCAGGTCGAATTATTTCCCAGCGGTATGACCGTTGTCAAAGGGTTGCGAAATAATTCTTCAGGCGGCCACGGGTATCCATTCAGCCACGTTGTCGGAATTGACGTCCACATCCGCGAACAACCACGCCGACAGGTAGCGCTCGGCCGAGGACGGCACGATGGCCACGATGGTTTTGCCCTTGTTCTCCGGGCGTTTCGCCACCTGTAACGCCGCCCAGATCGCCGCGCCACTGGAGATGCCGACGGGAATCCCATCCAACCGGTTCACTTCCTTTGAAATCGGGCCGGAATCGTCCTCGTTCACCTGGATGGTTTCATCCACGATTTTGACATTGAGGTTGCCGGGAATGAAGCCCGCGCCAATGCCCTGCAATTTGTGCGGACCGGGCGCGCCGCCGGAAATGACGGGCGACTTGGCCGGTTCGACGGCAATCGCCTTGAACGACGGCTTCCGCTTTTTGATGACCTCCGCCACGCCGGTGATGGTGCCGCCGGTGCCCACGCCCGCCACGAGAAAATCCACCTTCCCGTCCGTGTCGCGCCAGATTTCCTCGGCGGTGGTCTGGCGATGGATTTCCGGGTTGGCCGGATTGGAAAACTGCTGGGGAATGAAGCTGTTCGGGATTTGTTTGTTCAGTTCCTCAGCCTTCGCGATGGCGCCTTTCATGCCCTTGGCGCCCTCGGTCAAAACCAGCTTCGCCCCGAGGATTTTCAACAGTTTACGGCGCTCCAGACTCATCGTCTCGGGCATGGTCAGGATCAATTTCAACCCCTTCGCCGCCGCCACAAACGCGAGCGCAATGCCGGTGTTGCCGCTGGTGGGCTCGATGATCACGGTGTCCTGGGTTATTTTTCCCGACTTCAGGCCGGCGTCAATCAGGGCGATGCCGATCCGGTCCTTGACGCTGGACAGCGGGTTGAAGAATTCGAGTTTGAGGAGCACGTCGGCGACCGCGCCGTGTTTCTTCGCCGTGCGGTTCAGCCGCACGAGCGGAGTGTTGCCGATGGTTTCAGTGATATCGTTGTAGATTTTGCTCATATATTTTACAGATTGGGTGCGTAGGCGATGAATTTGCGGTATTCGGTTAAAACGGTTTGCAGCGCCGCCAGCAGGGCCAGTTCCTTCAGGTAGGTTGGCGGCGTTTTGGGCGTCTCCAGAATGATTTCAAACGGACGCGGACGCACCTTGGGCGGCGCGCTCAACACGCCGTCGTAGGCGTCGCGAATCACGCCGTGGCGCGCCTGGTAACCGTCAATGACCGGACGTTCGTCGCGGGGCAGATATTTCTCGGCGGCCTGCAAGGCGGGTTCAATGAGATATTTCGTCAACGTGGCACCGCGCACAATGCCATAAAAACCATCGCTGGTGTCGTCGGTGTGCAGGGCAATGACGCCGTGAAACGAACGGGAAACCAGTTCGGCCTGCAACAACTGGACTTCCGGCGCGGCGGAATTCTTCCAGAACTCGCGGTTCAAATCCTTGCCCCGGCGCGAATGGCGCGTGCCGTCCTCCAATCCCGTCGGATTGCAGACCGGATAAAACGACAGGTAGTAGCCCGTCGCCAGTTCCGGTCTGGCCTCGAGCAATTTGATGAATTGAACAATCGCGTGCGTGCCCTCCGGTTCGTCGCCATGGACCCCCGCGAAAATCCCGACGCGAATGGGCGTGTCGCCGCCCTTGGGGCCGACAAACAAATAGCGCGGCAACTCGTAGGTTTCCCCGTCGGCTTCAAAACGCGCGTCGTGGTTGGCCACCAGGTTCGGCGAATGCACGGCGATCTGTTCCAGCGGCGCGAGCAGGTCGGCGAGGGAACGCCGGCGCACGCGCGGCGTTTGGACCGTTTCATATTGGGTATCGGCGATTGTCATAACTGTTTCATTTGCACCGCGATCCTCCGTTTGCGGAGGGCGACGGCCGGCACCCGCCGACCGCCACCCTGTTCGGAGGAACACGAACTTGTTTTATGGTTGATAAATCTGGTCAAAAACTCCGCCATCGGCGAAATGGGTTGCCTGGGCCTTTTGCCAGCCGCCGAATTCCTGGTCCACCGTGACCAGTTTCAGCTGGGTGAAATTCGCGGCGTATTTTTCCGCGATGGCCTGGTTGCGCGGGCGATAAAAATTCTTCGCCGCGATTTCCTGTCCTTCATCCGAATAAAGGTAGTCCAGGTACGCTTTGGCCACCTCGGTGGTGCCGTGTCGCCGGGCCGTTTTGTCGACGACCGCGACCGGCGGCTCCGCCAGAATGCTCAACGGCGGCGTCACAATTTCAAACTGGTCCGCGCCGAATTCCTTGAGGGCCAGGTGCGCCTCGTTTTCCCAGGCCAGCAGCACGTCGCCGATGCCGCGTTGGGCAAAGGTGATGGTCGAGCCCCGCGCCCCGGAATCCAGGATGGGAACGTTTTTATACAGCCGGGTGATGAAGTCCTTTGCCTTCGCATCGTCGTGCCCGTAGGTCTCCAGCGCGTAAGCGTAGGCGGCCAGATATGCCCAGCGTGCGCCGCCGGAGGTTTTCGGGTTCGGCACTACCACGGTGACGCCCGGTTTCACCACATCGTCCCAGTCCTTGATGTGCTTCGGATTTCCCTTGCGCACCAGAAACACGATGGTCGAGGTGTAGGGCGTGCTGTTGTCCGGCAGCTGCTTTTGCCAGTCCGCCGGCAGCAGTTTCGCCTGTTGCGCAATCGCGTCGACGTCGTAGGCCAGCGCCAGCGTGACCACATCCGCTTCGAGGCCGTTGATGACGGATTGCGCCTGTTTGCCGGAGCCGCCGTGCGATTGGGAGATCACCACGTCGTCGCCGGTTTTGGCCTTCCAATATTTGGCAAACGCCGCGTTGTATTCCTGGTAAAGTTCACGCGTCGGATCGTAGGAAACGTTCAGGAGTTTGACTTCTTTGGCGCCCGCCACCGCCGCCAGCGACGAAGCCAGCAGAATGGTAAGAAAGGTTTTCATGAGCTTTTAAATTTCAAATTTAAGATGGTTAAAACGCCAGTTGGATTCGGGTAAAAAACACGTTTTCCGCCTGGGCCGGCACCGCCGGGGTGACGCCGGTGTAGCCGGAGAACATCGTGTGCGAAAAACTCGCGTTCAGCCGGACGTTCCGGTTCAGATACCAGTTGAGTCCCGCCGACCAGGCATGTGCCGACGAGGCGGAAGCGGTGGAAACGGCAAAAGTGGGAAACGCCGAGCCGTCAACGTTCAGCTCCTCATACCGGCCCACCACCTGCCAGGCGCCCCACCCGCCCGTATGCAGATTGAACGGATGGCGCGGCGTCACGCCGGTATAGGAGGCGTCTTCGCCAGTCAACACCCAGCTGGCCGAAACCTCCCAGGCCTTGTTCCGCAAATCCGCGAGAGCGGCACCGTTCTTGACGTCCTGATCGGAAATCACGTACTCGCCCAAAATCCCCAGCGGCCCATAATAGTAATATCCCTGGGGCGAAACCCTCCAATGCTGGCCGTTGGCCACCACCGTGCCGGCATAAGTGAAAAATTTCTGCTGGCCGTCCGTGGTATAACCCGGCGTCAGGCCGGCGGCGCCGTTGCGGTCGGATTCATAGCTGCCGCCCACCCCGAATCCCAATCCCTTCAACGCACTCACGTCCGTGGTCTTCCAGGGTTGGAGAAAAATGCGCGCGGCAAAGGCCTTGTCATTGTCGGAATCCGTGTTCACCGTCGTTCCGTTGTAATCCGACACGCCGTTAAAAAGGCCGGCGGCGTAACTGGCCGCCCCGCCAAACAGATCGCCGTGCAGTTCCACACCCAGATCGCGATTCGGCACCAGGTCCGTCACCAACGAACGCTCATTGAAGAGTAGATACGGGTCGGATTGCAATTGTTCCAGACCGACCGGCGACTTGAACTTGCCGGCTTCCAACTGCAATTCCGGAATATAGCGATAGTTAAGATAGGCGTCCTGGATTTGGACCACGCTGCCGCCGAAATCCGGCGTGAAGTTGAAATCAAAGTCGTGGAACAGCGTGCCGGTAATGATCGGGCGCGCCCGGCGCAAAAGGAAACCGCTGTTCACCAGATTGTGGTCGGCGAAAAACGTCCGGCTGTCCAACTGGATCAAACCGTGCAGGCTGATGGAAAAATTTGTGTCGGCGGAGCTCAGCGTGAAACCGCTGGAATCCAGTTTCACCAACGGTCTGGTTTTGGCCGCTGCCGCCGAGTCCTCCTGGTCCAACTCGCGCTGGCGCTCGAGAATGCGGACCTTTTGATCCAGATCCTGAACTTGCTGTTGGTTGGTATCGGTCACCGCCGGCGGCTCCGACTCGCGCTGTTGTTCGAGGCTTTCGACCTTTTGATCCAGTTCCTGGACTTCCGTTTTCAAGGATTCAATCTCCGCCGCCTCCGTGGAATTGGTGGCCGCCCCGCCAGACACATCGGCGGAAGTTTCACTCGGTACGGCTCCGGTGGAGTTGGTGGCCGTGCTGTCCGCAGCCAAAACCGGGAAGGCAAACAGCGCTCCGGCAACGGCGGCGAGGATCAAGTGATTCAGTTTCGATTTTTGCTTTGATTTCATTTTGAGTTGCGCCTCCGTAGACCGGTGGGCGTCTGGTTGGGTTGGTTTTGGTTTGGTTTGGTTTGGTTCAGTTTTCTGTTCCCGTTTTCAGCCTTGTAACTTTTTGGGCGGGCGCGATTGATCAAACCGCGTGCGCTCGGTCTTTTCGACCTGGGTGACCTGCGAATCGTGTACCACAATTTGCACCACCCCGTAACGCAGCGAGGCCACGTGCTGTCGGACCACCTCCAGCCACTCAGCCCGATCCCCCGCTTGATAAATCGAATCCGGTTTTGTTGTGCTCATATCGTACCTGCCAAAAATCTTCATTATTTAATAACGACTCGATGTGTCGTTATTGTGCCGAAATAAAAAGGTCCTTTGACCTACATGCAACTCTCGTCTACAAAGTGCATTTCTATTAACGACTAATCTTATCGTCATTTTGGGCCAAACGCAGAAATTGTCAATAGGTTTTTAAACAATTTTATCTCCTTGTCCCACTGATAGATCCGAAGGAATCCCCCGATCCAAAATCGGGAATCTACAGTGGCGGCAGCTAAATCGAATAGTCGAAGTCCGCCGTTTTCCGTTTGGCCGATTTGTCACGGATCATGAGTTGTTTCTCCTCGTAAACCACCAACGAATTCGGCGGCACGCTCTGCATGAGAAAAACATTGGCGCCGATGGTGGAGTTCGCACCGATGACCGTGGCGCCACCGAGGATGGTTGAATTCGGATAAATCGTGACATTGTCCTCCACATCCGGATGGCGTTTACCGCCTTTGACAATCTGACCGGACTCGTCCTTGACAAAGCTCCGCGCGCCCAGCGTCACCCCATGGTAAAGCTTCACGCGATTGCCGATGTCGCACGTTTCGCCGATCACCACGCCGGTGCCGTGGTCGATGAAGAAATGCGTGCCGATGCCCGCCCCCGGATGGATGTCAATGCCCGTGCGGCCATGCGCCCACTCGGTCATCATGCGCGGCACCACGGGTGCGCCATAATGATAGAGCCGGTGCGCCAGCCGCTGAATCGCAATGGCTTCGATAAACGGGTACGAGAGGATGACTTCCTCGCGATGCAACGTGGCGGGATCGCCTTCGAAGGCGGCTTCAATGTCCGTGCGTAGCAGGTCGCGCACCTCCGGCAGGGCCTGGCAAAACTTGCGAATGATCGGCGGGGTGCGCCCGGTCGGCTTGTGAGGATTGCCGATGCGAACGGCTTTGCGCACCTGATCCGTCAGGCGTTTGATGACGCCGGACAATCGCGCCGCCGTCAATTCCTCGAGGGTATTGTGCTGCACCGCATCCTCATCATGGAACCCCGGAAAAATGATTTGCAGCAGGTCCTCGCAGATCTGGCCGACCGCGCGCTTCGACGGCATGTTGTGGGCGTCGCGGTTGTTCAACCCGCCGACCCGCTGGTAGGAACGGAGCAGTTCCGTCACCGAATCGTCCACCAGTTCCGCCGTCCAGACCGCGTCCCGACGCGCCGCCGGCGCGACTCCGTCCTGTTCAAGCAATGGGGTGGTCATGTGATTCCAGGCGGCGGCCGTGTGTTCCAGGGCAGTTTGGCCAGCAGGAGTCCCATGCCGCAGAAATCCGTGATGCCGGCGAAAACCAATCCCGCGCCGACGAAGGCCGACAGGCCGAAGAAACCGCGATGAACAAACCAGCCGAGCACTGCACCGATCAACACGAGCGAACCGGCCACGATGCGTACCTGACGCTCCAGACTGATGACCTTCACGGCACTGCGTTTCACCGGCAGTCCGGCCTCAATCCACGCCAGCGTGCCGCCGGCCACAACGACCGGCTGGGCGAAACCCTCCCCGGCGAACTTCTCCGCCGCCTTCGCCGCCCGCTGCCCGCTGCGGCACAGCAGATAAACCGGCCGGTCCTTTGACCATCCGCCATTCGCGGGCTGAAGTCCGGCCAACGGTACATTGCGTGCCTGCGGCACATGGACCTCGGCGAACTCCACCGGAGTCCGGACGTCGATCACGGGGAGATCGGGTTGGGCGGCGAGCAGTTCTTGCAATTCAACGGGCGTAATGGTTTTCATGTCCCGGTCAGGTTATCAGCTTCGTTTCAACGAGTGAAGCGCGCGCACCAGGGTGTCCACTTCCCCGCGTGTGTTGTAAAATGCCAGCGAGGGGCGGACGGTGCTTTCGAGTCCGAAATGCCGCTGCGCGGGTTGCGCGCAGTGATGTCCGGCGCGAACGGCGATGCCATGTTTGTCGAGCTGCCGGGCGATGCTTTCGTTCGACACGCCGGGGATCACAAAAGCGAGCACGCTCGCCTTGTGCTCCGCGGTGCCAATGGGACGCAGACCGGGAATCGTCGCCAGCGCCTGGGTGGCGTATTCAAGCAGCGCGTGCTCATAAGCGGCGATAGCGGGAAGGCCGACCTTGAACAGGTAATCAATCGCCGCCCCCAGACCCACGATCCCGGCGATATCCGGCGTGCCGGCCTCGAATTTTTCCGGCGCGTGCTGATAACTGGTTTTCTCGAATCGCACGTCTTTGATCATGTGTCCCCCGCCCTGCCACGGCGGCATGGCTTCGAGCAACGGCGCCTTGCCATACAACGCCCCAATGCCGGTCGGGCCAAAAATCTTGTGCCCCGAAAAGACGAAGAAATCGGCGTCGAGCGCGGTCACATTGACCGGCAGGTGCGGTGTGGACTGCGCGCCGTCCACCAGCACCGGCACGCCGCGCGCATGGGCGAGGGCAATGATCTGTTCGACCGGATTGATCGTGCCGAGCGAATTGGAGACGTGCGCCACCGATACGAACTTCGTTCGCGAACCCAGCAGCTTGACGTATTCGTCCAGAATCAATTCGCCCCGGTCATTGATCGGAATCACCCGGACGGTTGCGCCCACCTGTTCGGCGAGCAACTGCCACGGGACAATGTTCGCATGATGCTCCAGTTCGGTGACGATGATTTCATCGCCGGCGCCGATGTTTTTGCGGCCGTAACTTTGCGCGACCAGGTTGATGGCCTCGGTGGTGCCGCGGACGAAAACAATCTCCTTCGCGTCCGCCGCGCCGAGAAATTGGCGCACTTTCTCGCGGCCGGCCTCGAACAATTCGGTCGAACGCGCGGCCAGGGCGTGTGCGGCACGATGGATGTTGGAGTTGTCGCGACTGTAAAATTGCGAGGTCGCGTCAATCACGCTCTGCGGTTTGTGCGTCGTGGCGGCGTTGTCGAGCCAGACCAGCGGCCGGCCGTTGACCAATTGGTGCAACGCGGGAAAATCGCGGCGCACACCTTCGATGTCGAATCGGGGAATCGGCACGGCGTTTCTCGGATACGACTGCAAGGCCAGGGGGGATCGTCCGGAGACATCACCCCCGCGCAGGAAATAATATTCCGGCGTGGCAAGCGATTCGGTTTCAGGGATGCCCAACTGCGGGTTGTTGTTCGCAGTTTTTGTGTCCGGGCGGTTGCCTTGAGGCCGGTAGCTGCCGTTGCAGCGCGGTTCGCCGAAGGCATAGGTCTCGTCCGATTCCGGCGCGTGACCGCCGGAGGGAGTTTTCGCCGGTGGCTTTTCAAGCTGGCGCGCAGCAGGTTGCGCGGTGGGATGAACGGGCGGCACCGCCGCCGGCCTTTCCAAAGTGGAAAGGCCTGGCAAACCGGGCACGGCGGGGACCTCGGCCGGCGTGGCTGGCAGGGTGGTCGGCAGCTCCGGCGAGCGGCCGAATTCCGAAAACGTCTCGGCCACGAGTCGCGTGACGAGATCGGAGTGGGCCGCGGCACCCGCCGGCGCGTCGTTATTTCCAATGGTACTCATGGTACTGATTGACCACGACATTATCCAGACGGGCAATGGCATCCGTGGTCAACACGCTCGCGGAAAAGTAGCGCGTGACCAGGTGCGACGCGATGGAGTGTTCGTTCGTGCCCATGTAGCGGACGGACAGGCCGGGCTCCACCTCGCCGGTGACACCGGTTTTCTGGAGGCCGACCACCCCCTGTTCGGCTTCGCCGACGCGCAACAGCAGAATGCTCGTGGAATTGGATCGGGCATTCACTTCGAGCTTATTGGTCGGGATGAGGGGCACGCCGCGCCAGGTGAGAAACGGCGTTCCAAACAGATGAACCGTCGGCGGTGGCACGCCGCGGCGGGTCGCTTCGCGACCGAAGGCGGCAATCGCCTTGGGATGCGCCAGGAAGAATGCGGGCTTTTTCCAGACCAGCGCGAGGAGTTCATCCAGATCATCCGGCGCCGGCGCACCCTTGCGCGTCTTGAGGGTTTGCGACGCGTCAACTTCCTCCAACAATCCAAAATCCGGACTGTTGATCAGCTCCCATTCCTCGCGTTCCTTGACGGCTTCGACAGTCAGGCGAATCTGTTCGCGGAGCTGGTCAATTTTGTTGCTGTAAAGATCGGTCACGCGCGTGTGCGTGCGGAGGACGGTTTGAATCGTGCTCAAATGGTATTCGCGCGGGTCCTCTTCGTAATCCACGAACGTCGTCGGCAGCTTCGGTTCGCCGCCAGCCACGGTGAGCAGGTTTACCTTGGCCTCGCCAAATTCATTCGCCGGCTTTCCCGCCGCCGCCTTGGCGACGCGATTGACGCGATACACCCCGCCATCCACGTCCACCCACGGCAGCAGTTTGTGCAACCAACGGGGGGTGATCTCGGCGTATTGCGGGACGGTGACGGTGGCGGTGGCGAGATTGCGTGCCGCGGTGGCGCTCAGGCTCAAATGCGGTTCAGTGGATTCTTTGCTCATGATTTGGGTTTGATTTGGTTGGGGGGTGAATGAAAAAATTCAATGCGGATCAGGCATCGGGAAAGCATCCTAAAACAAGGCGCTCGCGCGTGAAGCCAAGGGCGGCACGACCGTGAAGCAGACCGGTCAAGGCTTCCGGCGGGGCCGTGGTCTGGACACAACTCGACATGAATATATCTTCAGTTTCATGGGAGCCTCCAGTGGACCGGTCAGCGCCTTGGGAATCTACGATTAATTGTAAAAGGCGTTGACGCCTTACGTTGGGAACAGACTAAAGACGCACACCCATTTGTCAATCCGGCTTTTCATCCCCGTTCGAGCCATGATTTGGCACCCAAGGATCCCTGCCCTGTCCGCAGCATTCCGCCCAAACTGGAATTCCGGACGCGCGAGCTATTACTGATTTGGCAATGAAATCCCGCCACCGCCGGAAATTCCACCACCGCCGTCCTTGGCGATCATCACCAGCACCATAATGGCGGCCAGGAGAAGGCCCACCACCACCGCCGCCAGGAGGGCGCGCACTTCGCGTCGCCGCTGTCCACGGTTTGAATACAAAAAAAACAATTTTTCCAGACGGGTTATCATGGAGCATCAGGCCGGGCAGTGCTGAAACCGATTAAAATTGGAACGCAGGCGGCGGAGGAGATCGCCGCCCGCGTTGGCTCCTTTGGTTTTGAAAAACTGGTGGCAGCACCCTTCATGCTTTTTGAAGGGATTCCGCGACGCTCAAGGGCGACGGGTATGTCGGCGGTTTGCCGGGGACAATTCGCGCTTGATGAATGAGAAAAAACAGCGCCAATGGCGCAATGTAGCTGCCACCCCGTTCGATGAATTCCCAAAACGGCGCACCGGAAATCGGATAAAGCGATTCGGTGGTGATTTTCCACGCCGCGGCAAACAGCAGCAGCGCGCCGGCGGAATCCAAAAGCACGGCCATGCCGAGGGCGATTTCAAAACCGCCCAGCGCGGTTATCGGAACCAATGACAGACCGACGGCGGCCAAGTGTTGTTGCAGCAGCGGCTTTTGAACCACGGCCTCCAAGGCGCCGTGGCCGATGAGCAACGCGCTGGTCGTGACCCGAAGAATCCACGCCAGACGCTGATTCAAAGCCGCGTCCAGGGGACGGATTTCCAGTCTTGAAAACCAGCCGCGTGCCTGCGACGCGAGCAGAAAGGCCAGGGGAAGTCCGTAGTTGCCGGCGCGCTCGATCGTTTCCCAAACCGGTTCGCCGGCAAGCGGACGCAGCAGGGCGGTCCAAAATCCCCAAAGGGTCGCATACAACAAAACGGCCCGGCGGGGCGATAAGAGGGTGATGATCCCGACGGAAATGTCCACCGTGCCGATGAGCGGCATGAGTTTCCAGGCCCACGGCCCGGGAATGCCCACCACTCCGAAATAGGGTAGCCACGCTTCCTTTCCGATGATGCCGAAGGCGCCGTGGCCAACGAATTCCATGAAAACGGAAATGCGAAAAAGCCACAGCAAGCGTTTTTCGAGGGAGAGTTTCATAATGTGCGTTGTACGCCGGCGGCAGATGTTCTGCCGCCGGCGCCTTTGCCGATGACTACGAGTGGTTGCGGCGCAGCTTCAGTAGGGCGAGCAATACGAAACCGCCGGCCAGCAGCGCGTCGGCCGCCGGCTCCGGCACCGGCGCGATCTGGAGGTTGTCCACGGCCAGTTGGTCGTTCAGGAACGAGTCGCTGGGATAGGCGTCCTGAGAAACACTCAAGGACAGCGTCACTTCCTGCCCAATAAAGGAGGAGAGGTCAATGGACGCCGTATGCCACGCCGCCTGACCGATGCCGTTCGGATCACCACCCACAGCATAGGCCGCGCCCGGCGAGAGCGGACCCGCATCCGCCGGATCAGCCTGGAGATCATTCCGGGAAATGCCCGCCAGTGTGACCGGACTGCCGAGGCTCGGAGTCAGGATTATTTGTGCGTTGGGATTGTATGCCGGTTGATTCACCGCCTCCGTCAGGAAACGGTAGTCAACACTCAAAATCCCGGCACTGGTCACATCGAACGATTGTGAAATCGTTTCCGTGTCCCCCAAACTGCTGTAGTTCAACAAGGCATCGGAAATCACGCCGAACTGACTCCCTTCCGTCGGGTTGACGGTTAAGCTGGGGGAAAGCCCGGGCAGTGATGTCACCGTGCTGAAGTCACCCAGGATATTGCCGGTGTCTCCAGCCGTAACCGTCCAACCGGTCGTGCCCAGCTCAAATCCGGGATTCGTGATTTGAGCTTCCGACAAGACGGGAAGTGCGACGGTGACGGCAACCAGGATCGGCAGAATTTTGTGTTTCATAGTTTTAATTATTGTTGGGTTTTACTGTTTAATGGTTGACGGTTAATTGGCGTGCGGACCATTCACGAGTGTGTAGGCCGCCACCAACGCGCCGACTCCCTGGCCTTCCAGGTTGTCGAAGGAGTAATGAATTCCGCCGTAGATGCGGCTCAATCCATTTTCCGATTCGAGCTGCGACAATGACGTAAGCGTGCGCGGCGATTCCCCGACCGTCGTGGTGTGCAACGTAAAGGTGTTGGCATCCCCGAAAAACGACGCCAGCACTTCCGCCCCGGCCGTGACCGTGCCACTGTGGCCGCTCGGATAATCGGGATGATTCGGCGTGACGATCGTCGGCGTCCAAGCCTTGTAGCCGTTGGTGACGGTCCCGTCCGGGTTGGCGTTCAACGCCGTGACCGGGCGCCAGTAAAGATAGGTATATTTGGCATCCCAGATCGCAATGCGCGAATCCGCGACCGCAATGTCAACCAATGCGAACAAGAGCGCGTCATTGGCCAGCGACAAATTGTGAGCCAGAGCCAGATCACGCGCCGCCTCGTTGACCGTCAACTCGGCGTCCTGCTTGTAGAACTGGGCGATGTGTACCTGCGCCGGTGTTTGGGTTGGACTGTTGGTCGTGCCGGAGGTTTTCACCTGGTTCAGCGCCAGAATATAAGCCTTGTTATTGCCGGCCACCGTTGGCGGCGGCGGCGGGCGGAACTGACTGCCGTTGGTCAACACGAATGGCGTGACGGTTCCCCACTGCTCATTGATGCCGGGGTTGAAGGTGAAGTTGCTTGAGACCGTCGGACTATTGGGAGTCAATTGATAGGCTCCCAACACAATGGTCGCCGGCCCGGGATAGGAAACATTCGGACTCGACCCGTCGCTGGCGCGCAGCGCGATAATGTCTGTCGCCGCCGCCGAGCCAACGGTCTGGCCATTTCCAATGGGTCCGTCGGTGATGCTGTTGAGACTGTTCGTCAGGTCGGTGTCCAAGGCGGCCTGTTGACCCGGGAAATAATTCACCAGGACATCATGTGCCGCCTGCGCCGCTGCCGCCTGGGCGGAGCCGGAGTTGGGTGAGTAATAATGGTAGGGCGTGCCGAATTGCAGAATGGAATTGACCGCGTCATAAACCGCGATGGCTTCAATCGCATCAATGCGCGACGCCAGATTGCTGTTCAAGGCCGGCGCCACCTTGGTGGCGTTGACGGTGATCAGGTTCCAATCCGTGACGACATCCGCCGACGCCTGAAGCGCCAGTGAGGATAGTGAGGCCGCAACAAGGGCAGCCAACGAGGAGTGCTTTTTATTGAGTTTCATTTTTTCTTTTGGTTTTGGTTGATTCCGAAAGCCGGTCTGGCCGGATTCCAATCCGGCAAAGGGTGGCTTCCGGGGTTTACCTCCCGTGGCAGGGTCGGAAAAATCAGAAAGTTCGGAGGTGAGCAGGGGTAAAAGCGAGTCGTGATCAAGAGCAGAAGCCAATCCCCCGTCAGGTGGGAACACCAGGACCGGGACACTCCAACTTTTCTGCCGGAAATCAAACCGACACTGCAGCCACAGCCGGATCAGACCCGCCCGGGTCGCGCCGGCCGGCCGTTGAACTGGATTCCTTAAAACAGACATATAAATGTTTGATTTTCATGGGAACTTCCAGTGGTCCGGTCAGCCGCTGTGTTACATCACAATCGAGTGTTCATCCTTATCTTCAAAATTCTGTCTGGCTTTGTGCCATGACAACCCGTCTTCCAAACAACCTCTGTATACGACTTATTTTGTCGTCATTATGATATTATTTGTCCATTTGTCAAATGTTTTTTTTAACAAACTTTTACAGAAATCGTTTCATACGATTATGCGGCCAAAATCCAATAAAAATGCCAATAATATGAGCAATCCAGGTAAACTATTTGCCAATATTGGTTGAGACGTTTCCGCGAATCCCAATAAATATACGACTCAAATAATCGTTATTAAACTGATTAAATGACAAACGATACCCAGATTTATCAAATCCGTTTAACCGTGTTGGACGAGGCTTTGCCGCACGAAACCGAACCGGCGTTGTATCGCGACCTCGGCGCCCGGCGGCAATTCAAAGTGGAGGCGCGCCGCGGCGAAGGCGCGGCCTGAACCGGCATGAACACGCATTTAACACCCACCAGATAACTGGAGGCCCGATGAACGAGTCCATCAACTCACACCAGACTGACCGGACCGCCGGACGCTTGCTGGCGATAACCATAAACAGCAACCATGAAAACCGGCCAATCCATCAGTATCAAATCAGTTCAGGCACAAGAACGCGCCCGTCAAACCCTCTTTCTTGCCGCGCTGCTTTTTGCAGCCGCCCGGAGCGCGAACGCGGATGAAAACCCAACCAACGCGCCGCCGGCCCAACCGGCGCCGGTGGCCAAGGTGACTGACAAGGGGCCACCGCTTCCCTTGCATCAAATCGAAGGCAACGGCGGCATTTTTGCCACCCTGTCGGCTTACATCGTCAACCCGCCGCGGAACGGCGAGCCGATTGGCCGCCCGGCCGTGGGCTTTGCCTACGTCAACCTCGGTTCCGATAAAAATCTGGAGGCGTTGACGTTCACGGAATCACCCTTCAGCCGTCTGGAACTTGGCTACGGGTGGGATCATCTCGGTTTGGGAAACCTGCCGCTGGCGTTGAGAAACGCGGGCCTGGTCAATTATCATCAAGACGAAGTTCAACTACACAACTTCAACGCGCGCTTCCAAATTTTAAAGGAAGGCGATTTTGACCAGAAATGGGTTCCGGCGCTGACGGCCGGCGTGCATTACAAATACAACGACGGCATCAACGAGGTACGAAGTGAAGTCAAACGGGATGCCGGCGCAGACTTGCTGGGTAATGCCGGCCTGTCGCGCCAACAAGGCGTGGATTATACGCTCTACGCCTCGAAATTGTTCACGCAACTGCCACGACCCGTCTTGCTCGAACTCGGTGGACGCGCCACCGAAGGCGTCTGGGACGGCCTGGGCGGGTTCACCCACCGGTACAACTTCGTCTTTGAAGGCAACGTGGTGGTGTTCGTCACCGGCAATCTTGCGCTGGCGGCGGAATACAAGCAGCAGCCGCGGGATTACCAGCCCATCGGCAGTTTGGTCCAGAAAGAAGGCGACTGGTGGACCATTGACGCCGCCTACGTGGTCAACCAACACCTGACTCTGGCGGCCGGCTACGGCCACTTCGGTGACGTGTTGAACGAACAGGCCAACGGAGTTTGGGGCATCACCACCAAATGGGAATTCTAAAAAAACTTCGGGCTGGGGGAGGCATCGGCGTCCGCCTGGGCGGCAACGTGGTTCCTCCGCACGCACCGTTTTGCGCCGCCGGGCCGCCTCCAGCCCAACCCAACCGCCCAATCCATCAACTTAAGTTTCACGACCAGCTTATCCTCTACAGACGACCATTCGTCGCTGATGCATGCCATGAATTCTCCACTGATAAAGTGATTTCGGAACCGACCTCTTCAAGGCGTCACACCTTCGGTGGCGAGGCCGACCTTGGTGATGTCCAATTGGCGGAGGACGTCCAGCACGGAGATCATGTTCTGGTAATCCACCGCGTCGGCGCCCTTGACCACCACGCTCAAATCCGGATTGTTCGCTTGCAACTCCTGAAGTTTGTCCCGCAACTGCGGTATCGTAACAAACTCATCGTTCAAAAATGTCTTTCCCTGCGCGTCCACCACAATCTTGTTGATCTTGGGTTTGGGCTGGTTGGTCTTGGGTGGAGGCTTCCCCGAAGGCAGCGTCATTTCCAGATTGTTCATCATCTGCGGCGTCGTGATGATGAAAATGACCAGCAACACGAACACCAGGTCCAGCAGCGGTGTGATGTTCAACTCGCTCAGCGAACTGTGATGGGAATGGGACGTCTTTTTCATTGCGAAACCGGTTCCGTCTCCTCCTGCACATCAAAGCGAATCGTGACGCGCGGCGGGAAGTTGGCCGGCGGCGGCCGGTCCATCTGCGTTACCACCGCCAGCGCCCGCCGCACCGACTCGTCCCAAACCGGGTTCCCCGAACCTTTCTCCCACACCGGATCGCTCAACTGCCCATCAGGACTCACGGAGATGGCCACCTCCGCCACATAATCATCGTCCTGCATGTTGTCAGGCCGGTTCCATTTTGACCGCAAAGCGTATTCCACCTGGCTTTTGTAAATCTGCACCGGATCCGAGCTGCTTTCCACCGTCTTGCCGCCGTCGAAGTCAAACGACGGCACTTCCGCCGCCGGTGGCGCCACGATTGGGGGCGTGGACGCCGCCAGGGTTGTTTCTTTGGGAGGTTCAACCTTCAGAGCAGCGGTCACTTTCGGCTGTTCGACCTTGGGCGGCTCGACTTTCGGCTTTTCGGGCGGCTTGGGCTTTGGCGGCTGCTTTTCCTTGACCATTTCCACCGAGATCTTCTGGATTTGTTTGCCCAACAACCCCTGCCGGGCGGCGAAATAAGCCAGCGCCAGGATCAATATTGCATGAAAGGCGAACGAGATGAGCAGGTACACCTTTGAGTTGCGCTTCTGGCGCGGCTGGGTTTGCGGCAGCATGGTTAAAGACTAGATTGATGGATGACTGGATGATTGGATTGTTGGAGTGGAGGACCAACGACTGCCAATACGAATCCGGCAATCCAGGCATCCAGTAATCCATGCATCCAGTAATCCATGCAGCCGGGGTATTTTCATTTGGCATTCAGGGCTTCGGTGGCCAAATCCACCTTGGGCACGTTGGCCTGCTGGCAAACGTCCAGCACCGCCCGGATTTGCCGGTATTTGGTCTGGCTGTCGCCGCGGATGATGACGTTCAGGTCCGGGTCATCCGTACGCAGATTGATCAGCGTTACCAGCATGTCCGGGGCGTTTACGAATTTTGCCTTGTTCAAATACATCGTGCCGTCGGCCTGGACGGTGATGTAGTTGGCCTTGCGCGGCGGGTCCTTGAGATGTTTGGCCGCCGTCGGCAGCTTCAAATCCAGATCATTGACCGGCGGAATGGTGGTGATAATGAAGATCACCAGCAACACAAACGCCAGGTCCAGCAGCGGAGTGATGTTCAACTGCGTCAACGATTCGTGCGCCGACTTCGAACACTTCTTCATGGGTCAGATGGCGGGTGTGTTTTCGCCAATTTCAGAACGCGTCAACGCCATGGCGATTTTGTCTTCCAGATCGCGGTTATCCACATAGCCATGCACGATTTGCGTCGCGTAACGAGTGGCGTAACCATCCAGCTCCTGGGTGATGGCGCGGATGGTGGTGACCATGAAGTTGTAGGCGAACATGGCCGGGATGGCCACGAGCAGGCCGGTGACCGTGGCCACCAGGGCGGCGGCCACACCGGGCGCCATGGCCGTGAGGGTGGCGGCGTGGCTTTCTGCGATGCCGGCAAAGGTGGACATGACGCCCCATACAGTACCCAGCAACCCGATGAACGGACCTCCCGCCACCGCCGTGGACAGCACGATCATCCCCTTCTCCAACGCCATCGCCTCTCCGCTGGCGGCTTCTTCCAGCGCGACCTTCACGGCATCAAACGAGGCGGTGCTGATGCGCCGCTCGCCTTTTACGGTGACGGGATTATGCTCCAATTGATACGCCAGTTCATTCGCACCCCGAAGGTAGAGTTGGAAGGCAGGCGCACCGTCAAATTCCTCGCCCTTGCGCTGGATGTCCAGCGGGTCGCGGGTCGAAGCGTAAGCAGCCAGAAATTTCCTGGTCGCCTTACGCGCAATCATCAACTGGTGGGACTTTTTGATGATAATCGTCCAGCTGAACAGTGAGAGGACAAGCAAAACAAGGACGGTAGCCTTGCCTTCGGTGGTGGCATTCTGGATGGCGTACACCGCGGCGTTGGCGGCGAACAGGGGTTGAACAATCATGGTGATTATAACGGTTTGGTTGCGGTTTGGTTTTGAGATGTATTCTTGGCCGGCAAAATCACGGTCACCCGGCTGGTTTTCTGGGCGAGCGCAATGCCTTTGCCTTTCTTCTGGTCTTCGTCGTCACCAAAACCGTCGTCCTGATTGTCCGTTTTGATGGCGACGGTGGCGGCGGTATCAGCCGTGGGCGCGTCGGCTTTGGGGGCCGCCGAAGGTGGCGGAGCGCTCGAACTGGTATCGGAAATAAGCACAGGCTGAATGCCGGGATCGGTCTCAAGTGGCGGCCCTCCTCCAGGACCATCGCCAATTTTTGGCGGGTCCTGGCTGTAAGTGACAATCGGCCCGAGTCCCGCGGTCGTAATGTCAATGGTCAGCCCCACAAACAAACCGCTGGATATCCCGGAGGCCTTGGCAATGATGTTTTGGGCAATGATGCCGGAGCCGCCAGCATCAATGTTCCTGCCTAGAACCAGTATCGGGTTACCCTGGGAATCATAAAATGGATGGCCGCCGGCTTCAAAAGGCTCAGCAATAATCACCGGGTCGCCACTGGCATCAAGGTATGGTTGGATGCGATTGTCAACCAACTCAACCACCCGTCGAGAAGCATCCAAAGTTTCCGTGTAAAGCGGATGGCCGCCGGCATCAAGGCGCGGATTGCCACTGGCATCCAGAACCGGAGTCAGTAAGACCGGCAAGCTGCTGCCAGACGGCAAAACCGGGATCGAAGACCCGAGGGTGACACGGTTTTGAGCACTTAATGCAGGCACCGGCGTTCCGCTGGCAAGCTGGTCGGCCAAAACCCGATGGCCCATTGCGTCCTGAAGTTCAGATCCGGCCAGCAATTCCGCCGTGGCTTGCGAAGCATCCGTGCCGTTGAAGGAAATCTGGATGACACCACCCTGACTGGCGGAAATGTTTCCATTGGGAGTTTCCACCAGGATATTGCCCAGTGAAGCATGCGAGCCGGCAACGGTCGTTGCCAGGATGCCGCTGCCGGGAATCGTCGCTGGAATGCTGACCAGCAAACCCGTCAGCGGATCCAGTTCCAAAGCGTTCATGCTGACATAACCGGCGCCGCCCGTGCCGGCGTTCACGTTGCCGGTGAACGATTCAACCGTGACACTGCCGCCGTCGTAGGCGGCGATGCGCGAGCCGTCCACGTTCACGTCGCCGTTGGCGGTGATGGAAATATCTCCGCTGCTGGTCGTGAAAATTCCCTTGGGTGCGCCGGGGTCGCCGAACGTGGTAAATTCTCCGCCAACATCCAGTGTGCCGCCAACAATCAAGTTGATTCCGCCGAGCAAACTTTCGTTCGCAATCTTCGTTGAAGTCATTTCCAGGTTGCCCACGGTGGTGACGTTGATGTTTGCACCGTAAGGGGAAAGGGCCGCCAACGCCGCATCGGGCGCCAGGACGGAAATGCCGCCGGAAATGCCAAGGTCAATGCGGTTGGCGAGGATGCTGAAGTTGCCCGGTCCGGACAGCGCGAGCCCATTGTCCCCGAGCGACGCGCTTTGGCTGGCGACATACAATTGCGCGACGGTAGTCTGCCAGGCCGTCAATGGTGCGCCGGTGAAAACGGCATTGCCGTTGGGGTCCGTTGGATTGAGCAGGGATTGTTCGGTCGCCGAACTCATGACGCCGACGAATGAGAGCGTGCCGGTGGTGGCATCATAACGCAACATACCGGCCAACGCAGGGTCGCCGCCAACGATCATGTCAAATGTGCCGGGCGGGATTGCGCCGGGCAATGTTTCGCTCGTCAAGTCGCCACGATAAGTGATGCCGCCGGCAACATTGATCGTGGTGGTTTGCGACGGCGAAAGATTTTGACCAATGAAACCGAAATTATAAGTGTCGCCGACGACATTGATTTGCGTGAAGGTCGGGACGGTGAGACCGAAACTTTCGATGCTGCCGGAAATATCCAGCACCACCGGATTCGGATTCGGATCGTTCAAATGCAGTGGCGCGGCGGCATGACCAGTGGCGAACGTTGTCCAGTTCGCCGAGCCGCTGTCCGACATGGTAATTCCGGTAAGCGTCGTCGAGCCGGAAGCCGCCGCCCCGCTCAAATCGCCGCCGTTGCGCGTGGTGATTTGCAGTGAGCCTTCGCTCGATGGATACAGGATGATGGAGTTGTCGACCGTGATACCGCCCGCGCCGGCATTGAGGGAAAGATCCGGCGCATAAATCGGCGGCATGGATTGATTTCCGCGGGTGACGCGTGTCAGGTTTGCGCCAACCAGAGTAATGGCATTGCCCGCCCAGAGATTTACCGCCGCATCCGGCGCATAGTTGAACAGAAACGATTGCAGGGTATTGAAGGCGCCGTTCGGATTGTTCACCTCCCTGAGGTAGATGTTATTCGCCGCCCACGCGTTCCAGGAGCCTTGAATCAAACTCAAGGTCACCGGTCCGTTCCCGCCGGATGCGGCGCCGATATTGCCATTGGCGTTTAGCGTGCCAATGCCGTCGGCCAAGGCGTAGTTTCCAGTGATTTGGTTGCCGGCGATGACGGTCACGTTGCCTGCGCCGTAAGCGCCGGAGGCACCCGGCCACTGATTGGCCGGAACGGTCGGCGTGCTATCAATATTATTGCCGGCCATCAGGGTGACATTACCGCCCGCCGCGGTGGAAATACCTCCGAGCACAGCATTGGGAAATGCACCGGCGCTGGTAAACCGCCAGTCGCTCGTTGGTGAGGCGGTAAAACTGGTGCCACCGTTGAAAGAGCCGGCGCTGATGTTGCCCGCCAGAGCATCGGCAAAAATATTGCCGCCGCCAGTCGTGGAGACCGAGCCGGAACCGACCAGAATATTTTGTCCGGCAAATAAATTGATGTCGCCCGTCGCGGTTTGAATCCAACCCCCGCCCGTGGTGCCGCCACTGTTGTTATTCAGATAAATGTTTCCGGCCCCGGACTGGACGACGTTGTTGACAAAGTCATATCCGGCCTCCAGCGACACCGACCATGCGTTCGCGTCAAAGATTCTGGAATTATTCCCGAACGTGATGTCGCCACCGGCTTCCAGCGTCAGTTGGCCGCTGCCATTGCCGGTGCTCGAACTCAAATTCCAGGTGGTGCCCCCGTTGAGCGTGATGTTGCCGGACGCCTGCAGGAGGATGCTTGAAAAACCCGCGAACGCCGTGTTCACATCGATCGCACCGTTCGCAGTCGAAGTGCCGAGAATAATGTTTACCGGGTCGAGGAAAAATGTTCCGCCGTCCCAGCCGGATTGTGCGCCGGCGTCCAGGGTCGAATTCAACGACGAAATGTCCGGTGCGCTGATTTCGACATTTCCGCCGTTGCCGCCTCGTGAACCGCCGGTCACGGAAACCTGGCTGCCCGAAGCATCGCCAAAGGTCTCGCCGGATTTCAGTCTTACGCTGCCGCCGGAACTGCCCGGGGAGGCATCATCACCATTGGCACGGATTTGGGAATTGGCGCCCAGGCTGAGCTGTTCGACGGCCACGAGTTCGATGACACCGTTTTGATTCCGGACGGAATCGGCCTGAATGATTCCGTCCTGATTCACCACCTGTGCCTGCAACGCAATGGTGCCGGCGTCGGCGGTGATCTGTCCCAGATTGTTCACCGAACCGGCGGGCACCTGCACATTGGCACTCAGACCCCGTCCGTCGGGGCGTTCGCTCACGAGCACGGTCTGGCCCGCGGCGAGACCGATGTTCCCGCCGGGCGCGCTCAGGCTGCCATTGTTCTGGATGTTCTCGGCAATGAGAAACAGCGAACGGCCGTTGCCTGCCTGGATGGATCCGTAATTGATGATGCCCGCCAACGGCGGCATGCCGGTGAAGGTCCAACTGGAGCCCGAGCCAAAATCCGGCGTGATGGGCGCGGTGGTGGCAATGAAATCGCCGCCGACCTTGATCATCGAATTCGGACCAAAGTAAAAGCCATTGGCATTGGCGAGGATGACGGTGCCGTTGGCGTTCAAGCTGCCGAAAATCTGCGATGGACTGGCGCCGCCGATTTCATTGAGCACCACGGAATTCGCCGAGGGTTGGATGAAGGTGGTGGTTTCGCCCGCCTGAATGTTAAAGCTGCTCCAGTTGAGAAAGGCTGCCTGGCTGACGGTCACGTTGAGTTGCGCACCGCTGGTCTGGGCGGCGGCGTTGCCCAGACTGACGGTCATGCCCGTTGGATTGGCCAGCAACTCCAAACTGCGACCAGCAGCGAACCATACGACCACCTGGAAAAGCCATCCAGGAACGACACGACACCAACCCGGGCGGGATTTTTTTAATGGGCGCAGGTTTTTCACGGTGTCGATCAGAATTGGAACCCGACACTGAAATAAGCCCGCGCCTCCCCGGCGTAGGTCACGGGGGTGTCGTGCAAAGCCCAGGCCAGAGTAAACCGAGCATCAAAGTGCTCGCCGGCCGTCAGGTAAACACCCACGCCGGTCCCCCATTCACGGTAGGAAAGACTGAGCGGCGTCGGGCGATCGATCAGGTAAGTCTCGCCGTAGTCCATGAACCAGGAACAACGCAGATAAGCCGGCGTGCCATCACCGCCATTGGCGTCGGGAAAATAACCAACATTCATCGGTGGAGCGTTCACGTCGAGCATCACCCGCCAGCCATCGTCGCCGTAAACCTCGCCTTCCTCGTAGCCGCGCACCCCCGCGGTGCCGCCGAGCGCGAATTGTTCGTTGCCGATGAGCGGCGCGCTCGCCCACTGGCCGTTGGCGCGAAACAACAGCGACCAGTCGTCGGGCAGGTCCTGCCGCCGGGTCAACCCGGCGGTCAGCGTCGTATAATTGCCGCCGGCATGGGGCGCCGCGGCAACCACCTGGAAATTGGTCCGCGCCGAGGCCAGACCGGCCAGGAATATATTCTGGCTCAAACTGAAACTGGTGACGCCCTGCTGGTCCGGCCGGAAGGCGGACCAGCCCCAGGCGAGCGGCAGATAAGCCAGCGCCGCGCGGTTGTTGGAAGGAAGCCGGATGGTTTGATTCGTCACCAGCACCGGATTTCCAAACTGGTCGAGTGCGTAAAGCGAGAAATAGGTCAGGTTGGTGCCAAAACTCGGCGCATCGTAGGATTTATAATCGAAGCCCAGCTGGAGCGATGAATGAATGCCGAGAAAATCCCGGACCGGCAGCGTCAGCCTGGTGCCGAGGTTGTTGTTGTAAGTAAGGCTGCGTTCGGCGGACTGTGAATTGATCTGCGCCAGCGTGTTGGTGAAGATGACGGACAACGGGCCATAGCGAACGGGCGTGTCGGATACGGAACGCGAAGCATAAACAATCAATTCCGGATTTCCCGTGGCCGGCAACTGGTGGAAGGTGTGGGTGATTTCATCGTAACCGAAATCCACGGGCTGGCGGTCGTAGGTTTCGCGCAAACCCGGAGCCGAACCCAGCGGCAACCGGTAAAAACCACTGTAACTGGCCACCATCGGCTGGTCATAGAAATCCGGCGAATAATTGTCCGATTTCATTTCCCCCGGCGAAAAGTTGTAGTCGAAGCCAATCTGGTGTTCCCGTTGCCAGAGATTGTTATATTGAATCGTCGTATCCAGGCGCAGCAAGGGTGTTACCGGCGAAGATTTGTCATTGACCTCAATCCGGCCATGCCATGGCAGGCGGTCCTTGACCTTGAGTGTCAAATCGCTGGTGCCCGGTTCCGGACCGGGACTGATGACGGGATAAATCTGGCGGTCCTGATTCAGATTCGCCCGGTCCAGTTCGGGCTGGAACCATCTCGTGTTGAGCAGGAGGTTTGTGCCCAGGCTGGGCAAGGCCCGAAGCACATTGTCCGTGCTGAAATGCCGGTTGTCGGCAACCGTCACGTGGCTGAGTTTTCCCTCGACGATTTTCACCCGCACCGTGCCGTTGGTCAGCCGCTGTTGCGGCAGCGTGACGCCGATGGTGGCAAAACCGAGGTTGCGATACAGCAGTTGCAGCCTGCCCAAACCTTCACGCAGTTGCGTAAAATCCAGTTCGCCGAGGTAATTGGTGAGCAGGTTGAATTCCTCCGCGGGCAAGGCCGTGTTGCCTTCAATCCGGTAGCCGCGCACCTCAAAGGTCGGCTTCGGGGCCGTAAACAGATTGGTGATGGCCGCAGCCAAATCCGCTCCCCCGACCGGTGTGCCCTGTTCCACAATCTGGATTCGGACGGTGCCATTGGTGAATTTCTGTTCCGGCAACGTGACGTTGATGTTGAGAAACCCAAGGTCGCGATAATGGGTTTGCAGCCTGCCGAGGCCCTCCTGCACACGTGCCACCGTCATGGCCGGACCGGTGTAGTTGGAAAGCATGGCAAAGTCCGCCGGCGGCAGAACCGTTTTGCCTTCGATGAAATACCGTTGCACGTCGAACGAAGGCAGGAGCTTCGGCGGTGCCTCTGCGGCCATCGGCAGGGGCGCCGCAAAAAGGTTTTCAATGACGGCCGGGGAACTGGTTTCCTCCGCCATTCCACTGAGTCCTTTTGCGAACGCAATCATCATTATCACCCCGATTGGGAATCTCATTTGTTGTGGTTGTCCTCTCGACAAATTGAATTTATGGCGGCAGGCCGGCATTTTGCCGGGCCTGCCGCGTACGGTCGTTCGCTGTCTGCTCTGTTATTATTGTGCGCTCACGCGGTAAAATTCCGCTGGATCACCCCCATTGGTATGGTTGAGGGTATCCACCTTTCCATCACCTATCAGGGTGCCCGCATCCACCGGCCAGGTGGACACCGGCCCACCCAGGGCGTTGGTGTAGGACACGGAATAGGTGTTGCCCACCGTCGTGGTGAATTGAATGGCGCTGACATTGCCCGCGCGGCTGACTCCGATGATGGTGGACGGGCGTGGCCCGGTCGTGAATGTCAGCACCCCGTTGGTGGTGATGCTGAAAGTGCCCACCAGCGTGTCCGGCGGTGAACCGGGATAAATGGCCGTGGGTTGAACGGCCCAAAAATCAAAAGTGCCAGGGACAGTTTGCTCGACGGGCACCACGCTGAAGGGCGCCTTTCCGGCCCAGGTCGCGATGCCGTTAAAGTTGCCTCCGGACACAATATAGTTATAGGAAGCCCCGCCATACTGGGGATCGGAAGGGCTGATGCTATAGGCATTGGTCGGATTCGCCACGGCCGGCGGCACTTTGAAGGGAATGAGTGGCCGTTCGCCGAGCGAATTGATGGTGCCATGCAAGTTGGCGGTCCACGCCGCACCGCTGACGTTGTAGGCGTTGGGATTGGGATCGCTGCTGGTGACCCAGGCCGTCGGATTGGTATTCGTCGGGCTGGTGGTGGCCGCCAGAATCACTTTTACGCCGGTCAGGTTTGCCCCGAATTCGGTGGTGACAAGGCTGGCATCCCAACCGGTGATGGTGGTGGTGTAACCGTTCGTCTGACCGAGGAGATTGGTGACACTTCCCAGATCATACTCGATGTTGTTGTGTGAACCTTCGTGAAAGACCAATAGCAGGTCGCCGTCGTTATAGGTCCACGCTCGCGCCGGCGGCGTGGCCAGCCAGGCCAGCAGGGCGAGGGTTGTTAAAATTATTTTTTTCATACAATAAATTCCCATTCAAGGTGGCTCGTTTGATTATTGGAAAAAGCCGGGCAACGGTGTGATTTGGCCGCCATCAGAGCCGCGAGATACCTGAAGCGACGGGTTCGGGATGAAGTTGCCGACAAAAACGGGGCTGCTGGACTGGAACGTGGCGTTGGTGACCGACTGGTAAAACGCGTTGATGACCGCCAGTTGAGCCGTCGACGGCGTACCGGTGCCTGAGGTGATGTAATAATAGTTCTCATAGCCCCATAGCGGATAGCTGCCATTGATCACATTCGAGACTGAATAGGGAACTCCTTCATAAGCGAGGGGAGCCAGACCTTTCTTGATGTTCTGCACCGCCACGGTGCCGATGGAATTGGTAAGGACCACCACCGTGTTGGCCACCGCACCACCCGAGGGCAATCCCGGATCGGCGCTCGTATCCAAAACCGGTTGCCCCAGCGCGTTGGTATAGTACGTGTTGATCGTCTGGGTGTTGTAGATGTTCAGGTCGATTTCCGTGCGCACGGCGGCTTCATTGTTGCGTCCGACAAAATAGATTTTGTTGGTGCTGCTGCTCCCAAAATAGGCCGCCTGCAGGGTCGAGTTTTCCAAAGACCACGCCTGCCGCTGGGTCAGGTTGGTGATGGCGGCGGTATCCGCGGAATTGGTGTTCTTGATGAAAACCAGTGGAACCACATAGGTCGGGAGGGCCGTGAGACCGGCCGAGGAAACACCCACCACCTCCGGTGTGGTGGCCGAATCCACAAAGGTGGGAACCTGGGGATTCAAGGGGCCCGATGTGAAGTTGGTATCATCCGCGTTCGCCACCTGACCCACCAACGCCTGGAGACCGTCAATGGCCCCATTGTTGACGTTGATATCCAGCGTGATGTTGCCATACCCCGACAACGCCGCATTCGTGCTCGTGCCGGAAAATTTGGCCACGGCCGAAGATCCCCCGCCCGTTACCGACAACGTGCCGCCGGCAAACAGGTTGGTGGCGCGGTCGTAAATAACGCTTTGGCTCGCGCTGCCGCCCACCAGAAAGACCTCGACATCCGCGCGCAGCTCCGGAGCGAGCGCCAAACCCGCAAATGCGAGCCCGGCAATGATGATTTTGTTAAGGTTGGATGTTTTCATAAGTTCACTATTTTTTGCTGTGGTTTTGGTTTTTCAATTGAAGAAACGCCCGTGCCGGCGCAAGGACAGCGCCGCCTGCCCAGGCAGACGGCGGATCCCGGCAACGTCAGTGGCGCCGGAATCGGGCGATGTTTTACCCGCTGTCTCTTTCGCAATCACACGGTTTCTGTTCGTTCTTCTTCGAAGAACCTCCGGTCAACCGGTCAGCCTTCGTAAATGGTCCAGTTTGCGCCTCGCCCGGACGGCGTCGGCAAATTAATCCGTTCGCTGATAGATCTGGTCAAAGATTCCGCCGTCGGCAAAATGGGTTTTCTGGGCCTGGGCCCAGCCGCCCGCGACGTCCTCCACCGTGAATAATTTCAGCGGCTGGTAGCGGGTGGAATATCTCGCAAGAATCGTCGCGTTCTTCGGCCGGAAAAAATGTTGCGCCGCCAGTTCCTGCCCGGCGTCGCTGTACAGATATTCGAGGTAGGCGCGCGCGACGGCTTCTGTGTGATGACGCGCCACGTTGCGATCCACCCACGTCACCGGGTTTTCCGCCAGAATGCTCACGGGAGGCAGAACGACCTCAAGGTGTTCGTCGGGAAATTCCTTTTGGATCAAGGCCGCCTCATTTTCAAAGGTCAGCAGCACGTCGCCGATCCCCCGCCCGGCATATGTGATCGTCGCGCCGCGTCCGCCGGTGTCGAGCACCGGCACATTGGCGAACAATTTCGCCACAAATGCCCTTGCCTCCTTTTCGTCACCGGCGGACCTTTTCAACGCGTACCCCCACCCCGCCAAATAGCTGTAACGACCGTTACCGGAGGTTTTCGGATTGGGAATGACGACCGAAACGCCCGGACGAACCAGGTCGTCCCAATTTTTTATGCTCCGCGGATTGCCCTGGCGTACGACAAATACAATCGTTGAAATGTAAGGCACGCTGTGATTGGGCAGCCGCGATGCCCAGTCCGCCGGAATCAACCCGCCCTCCGTATGGAGCGCGTCAATGTCCAACGGCTGGTTCATGGTCACCACATCCGCCTCAAGGCCGTTGATGACCGATTGCGCCTGTTTGCTCGAACCCCCGTGCGATTGACTGATGATTACCGTGTCACCCGTCTTGTTCTTCCAATAGGCGGCAAACGCCGCATTGTAATCCTGATAGAACTCGCGGGTGACGTCGTAGGAAACATTAAGCAGTTTTACCTCGGACGCCGTGAGGGTGCACGCCGACCACAGCACACCTGCCGTGAGCAGCGTCATGAAACTTTGAAGCCAGTTCCGCATGGACGATTTTGTATTTCTTTTCTTTCATGGGAACCTCCGGTGGTCCGGTCAGTCGTCCAAAATAATTTTTTTTTGATTGGGCCTCAGCTTGTCTGAAGCCTCAGTGTGATGGGGGTGGCGGCCGGTCCAATCGCACCCGTTCCGTTCTTTCAATCTGCGTCACCCGCGAGTCATGCACCGCAATCTCCACCACGCCAAAGCGCAACGAACTCACCTGCCGGCGGACCAGCTCCAGCCAGGTCGAATCTCCAACGTCGTTGCCGACCCGATTGATTTGCGATTCACTCATTTCTTCAGCTAAGTTATTAAATAGCGACTGCTGTGGTCGTTGTTTTGGTCAAATAAAAAGTGAATTTCGTTTTATTATGCGCCATCAAGTCCAACGTCCCCAATCTCAAACGAATCAACAGCCAGCATTTGCATATATAAACGACTAATCATATCGTCATTATCCATGGGTTCTTCGTCCTGTCAACTGTTTTTTAGAAAAATAATCGCTCAAATACCCTCGCCGCCGCTGAATGTGCCGCTGACTTCCTGCTTTGAAACCGGCAACCCTTTGGCTACTTCGGCAAGGGTTGCACGATCCATTACCCCGGCAATGTAATTGCGCGTATCCAGGAACACCCGGCGAAACCGGCAGACGGATTCTTGCGAACAACGTTTGTATCCTGTCACCGAAACACAATCAATCGGCGCCAAAACACCATCAAAATGACGCACCACCTCGCCCATGGTTATCTTTTCCGGGCTTCGGGCGAGCACGTAGCCGCCGCGGATTCCCGCGGTGCTGTCCACCCAGCCCTGGGTTTTGAGGTCGAGCATGATCTGCTCCAGAAAGCGTTTGGGAACATCGTTGCGCCGGGCCAGCTCCCGAATCGGTATCGGCGCGCCCCGGTAATGGTCCACCAACGTGAACAAGGCGCGCAGCGCGTAATCGGTTCGTTTCGAAATCCGCATGGTTAACAACGATATAACCAGTCGGATTTAAGTCAACTGCCGGTTTGTGAGAATGAACGCGCCTTACTTGATGATCCGGCGGCCTTCGTCCAGGAAGATGCCCTTGAAATTCATTTCCAATGCCTGTGGATTGGTGGCCTTGGACAGCGCCTCTTTTTCAGTGATCCGGCCCGCTTTGACGAGGTTGAACAGCGATTGGTTGAAACTGATCATCCCGTCGTCCAAACCGGTTTCAATGGCTGCCGACAACTTGTCGAGGCGGTTTTCCTCGATCAATTTTTTGACCATGGGAGTATTGAGCAAAATCTCCAGAGCCGGTGCCAGTTTTCCTTCCACCGAGGTGACCATGCGCTGGCAAACCACGCCACACAAGGTACCGGTCAGTTGCCGGCGGATTTGTTCGCGTTCCTCGGCCTTGAAAAAATCAAGGATGCGGTTGATGGATTGGGCCGCATTGGTGGTGTGCAGGGTGGACAACACCAGATGCCCCGTCTCCGCCGCGCTCATGGCCGCCGCGAAGCTGACGTCGTCGCGCATTTCGCCGACCATGATGATGTCCGGGTCCTGGCGCAGGACGTGCACCAGCGCGTGATGGAAGGACACGGTATCCAGGCCGATTTCGCGCTGCTCAATCACGGATTGGTTGTCCTCGAAAACGTATTCAATCGGATCTTCCAGCGTGATGATGTGCTTCTTGAAGTTATTGTTGATGTGTTCCAGCATCGCGGCGAGCGTCGTGGATTTGCCGCAACCGGTGGTGCCCGCGACGAGCACAATGCCGCGCGGTGACTCGGCGACCTTTTTGATCTGCTCCAGCAATCCCAGTTCCTCGAATGTCGGCACGTGCGTCTTCACGAAGCGCATCGCCAGACACCATTGACCGCGCTGTTGGAACAGGTTCGTGCGAAACCGGCCGGTGCCGGGAATAAAGTAGGAAAAATCAACCTCGCGCTCCTCAACCAGCTTCTTGGTCAAATGTGCCGGCGTGATGGCTTCCACAATTTTGTTCATCCACTCGGAAGTCGGAAACGGCGCGTCCACGGCGATGAGTTCGCGATTGATGCGGTAAATGACCGGGGTGCCGATTTTCAGGTGCACGTCGGAGGCGCCGCCCTCGACCGCAGTCTTGAGGATGCGTTGGAATATTTCCATCGCATCAGATTAGCCCGTTTGTTCCCCAAATGCCAGCCGGGAAAAGTAGAAAGTAAGAGCCGACGTGAGGAGGCTCTGAAAAACAACCCGCCTCCGGGAGACCAATGAGCCTCGTTGCTTTTTTCGTGTCTTTCGAAGGTTTCGCGGTTAAAAATCCGCCATGTCTGAACCTCGCATCGGCATCATCGGCGGCACCGGCCTCTACGACCTCGAAGGGTTCACCCGCCAGAAATGGGTCAGGGTCAAAACGCCTTTTGGCCTGCCCTCGGACGATTTGCTCACCGGCAAACTGGCCGGACGCGACGTCGTGTTTCTGCCCCGACATGGCCGCGGCCACCGCATCCTCCCCAGCGAACTCAATCATCGCGCCAATATCTGGGCAATGAAAAAACTCGGCGTTGCCTGGATCATCAGCGTCAGCGCCGTCGGTTCGTTACAGCAAAAATACCAGCCCTGCGACATCGTGGTCATTGACCAGTTCCTCGATCGCACCAAGCGCAGTTTTGAGCACACATTTTTTGGCCGGGGTATCGTGGCACACATCTCGTTCGCCCACCCGATCTGCGGGGAGTTGCGCAAAATTCTGCTGAAAACCTCACGCGCCTGCGGTGCGACGGCCCATGACGGCGGCATTTACGTGAACATGGAAGGTCCCGCGTTCAGTACCCGCGCCGAATCGCTCACCAATCACCAGCTGGGCTACAGCGTCATTGGGATGACCAACCTGGGCGAGGCCAAATGTGCCCGCGAAGCGGAAATCGCCTACGCCACGCTCGCCATGTCCACCGACTACGATTGCTGGAAGGAGGACGAACATGTCACGCTCGCCCTGATCATCCAGAACCTCCAGCGCAACGCCGACATGGCCAAAAAAATCGTTGTCTGCGCCATCTCACAAATTCCCACAGAGCCTGACTGGTCGTGTCATGCCGCCTTGAGACATGCGATCCTGACCGACCGGAAATTCTGGCCGAAGAAAACCGTGACGGAGCTGAAGCCGATTCTGGCGAAGTATCTTTGAAAATGGATCGAAACCAAAAAAATCCACGCAAGAGTTACAAAATCGCTACATACATCGCGAGATTCATGGTTTGTTGCTTTGGAATTTTGCTGCTTGTCGGTTTCGTGGCCTGTAAGGCTTGGAAGACGGCGAATTTTGAGATCTTGATGATGTTTGGCGCAATCACTGGGGTTTGTATGGGATATGGATTAGGCGGTGATATTTGGGGCGCGCGACTTTTTGGTTTTTTCACACATTTAAACACTAAAGGAATGGTCGAATCAAATGACACACCATTTGTCCGATTTATGTCAAAAGCGATACTTTTCATCGCCATTGGCTTTGTAGTATTCGTCTCCCTCGTTCTAATTATTGCGTATTGGAATCGGGGTGCGGTGCGGTAAATGGCTGGCCCAACAATTTCACCAATCTGTCGGCCGGTAATCCTTCAGGAATTTTCCCCAGACGTGTTCGCCCGTGTTGAAACCGGCAATGATCGGGTCCACGATGCGGGCCGCGCCGTCCACAATGTCCAGCGGCGGATGAAACCGGTGTTCCTGCACCTTGCGCGCCGCGATCTCCGCCGGGTCTTCATCCGTCACCCAGCCCGTGTCCACGCTGTTCATGTGGATGCCGTCCGCGTGATAATCCGCCGCCGACGTGCGCGTCATCATGTTCAACGCCGCCTTGGCCATGTTCGTGTGCGGATGCCGGGTCGTCTTGAACTTCCGGTAAAACTGACCCTCCACCGCCGATACGTTCACGATGTGCTTGTCGCGTTCCGGCGTGCGCAACAGCAACGGCTTCAGCCGCGCGTTCAGAATGAACGGCGCAATCGCGTTCACAAGTTGCACCTCCAGCAACTCAACCGACGGCACCTCGTCCAGCAGCAGCCGCCAGGAATTGCGTTCGCGCAGGTCCACCTGCTGCAAATCCTGGTCAAGCCGGCCCTGGGGAAACAAAGCCTGCTGCGCGGCCAGTTCATCCGGCAACAACGGCAACTGCGACAACGCCGCCGCATGCGTCAGCCCCGCAACGGGGGAAATTCCGGCCATCAAACCGGTGGGGTGAGCGTCCCCGCGAGCCGTTTCACCCTCCGGCAACAGATGATAACCGCGCAACCCTTCGTAAGCTCCCAGCAACCGGCGGACCTCCGGCGGCAGGTCATGCAACGACCCGGTTTCGCCCTCCATCATGTGCTGATAAAAATCCGGCGGCCGCCGCACCGTCTGGCAGGCGTTGTTGATGATGAAATCCAGCCGCGTCCGCCTGGCCAGCAAATGCCGGCAGAACGCTTCCACGCTCGGGGTGTGCCGCAGATCGAGCCCGAAGATTTCCAATCGCTCACCCCAATCGGCAAAGTCCGGTTCCCGGGCGTAACGCGCCGCGGCATCGCGCGGGAACCGCGTGCTGACGATGAGCTGCGCCCCGGCGCGCAACAGTTTGATGCCCGCCTGGTAACCGATTTTCACGCGCCCGCCCGTGAGCAGCGCCACGCGCCCGCGCAAATCCGCCGACTCGGTGCGCTTGCGGAAATTCAACTCCGCGCACGCGGGACAAAGCTGGTCATAAAAATGGTGGATCGCCGTGTAATCCTGTTTGCAGGTGTAACAATTCTGCGGCTCGACCACTTCGCGGAACTCCGGGTCGCCCGCCACTTCCCGTTGCTCAAAGCCGGCAGGCGGGAGTACGTTCGGCGTGGTGAAAACCTTTTCCCGGCGCAGTTTCCGGATCCCCGTCTGGTTCAGCTTGGACTGGTCCCGCTGGATTTTCTCCGCCTTGCGTTGGCGCACCCGGGCCTTCACGAACCGCCGCCGCGCAGTCACATCAGGACTGTAAATCTCGCCCGCCGCCTTGAGCAGACGCATCCGCTCCTTTTCCGACAGCCCGGCCAGCAACGCGCGGTTCGCCGCCGCCTTTTCGAGAATCTCGGCGGCCGCGTTCAGCCGCCCGGCCAAAGCGGCGGCGCTTTTGGCTTCAATGTGACTCTTGGGTTGAACCGACATGGTTAATCGGCGCGCAAAATAGCAGACCCGAGTCGCCCGGGCGAATCAAAAGCAGAGCGGGAAGTGGTATAATTGGAGCGCGGAGCATTGCTCCGCCAGTTTAAACCTTGGTCCTCGCGGAGCAATGCTCCGCGCTCCGTTAAAATCGTGCCCCACCGCAAAGCGGGTAGTATCCCAGTTTAGTGGTAGGGACATCGCGCTGCGATGTCCTCGCCCGCGCAGCAGCGGGCGAAATGAATTACATCCACCAGACAAATTCCACCGCTCACCCCCTGCGGCGCGGACGGCGCAGCGCGCCGTCCCTACCTGATTTAGGATCCCACCGCAAAACGCCACACACCGTTGAAAAAGGCGACCCGGGCCGGCAAATCGTTCCGGCTGTCCGGGCCGAGAAAATAATCGGTACCAATTTTAAAAAGGGATTGGTGATGCCATCCGTTGGGCAGGACTACTGTTTGTTGTTATTGAGCAACGCCTGCTTCTGAGCAATCGGCAAGGAAGTCGTCATCAGCCATTGTTGCGCGCTGGTCGGATCCGTTTTCAACCATTGTTGCGCGATATTTTGGATGGCGTTATTACGCTGATTGGGATCGGTCAGGGATTCCGCCCAAGGCGCGGCCAGATCGGGGTATTGCCAGGAAACCTGATTGACGAAGGACTGGACGGCAGTTTGCCTGGCGCCATCGTCCGGCAGGGACTTCAACCATTGGCTCGCGGCGTTCGGATCATTCTGTGCCCAGCTGGAAATGACATTTTGAAAAGCGCTGTCCCTGCTCGTTCCGGATGGAAACGTGGCTGCCCAGTTGGCCGCCGACTGCGGGTCCGATTGCATCCATTGGGAAACCACGCTCATCGCGGCGCTGTTTTGCGCGTTACCGGCAGGCAGGGAAGTCACGAAAGCCGCTGCATCCTGCGGGGAATTTTGCGCCATCCCGGAAACCATGCCCAAAGTGAAGGCATTTTTGGCCGCGCCTTCGGACATGGATTGCAACCAGACCATGGCCGCCTTCGGATCGTTCTGCGCCCATGAATTGGCCGCCGTGGTCAGAAAATTGTTTTGCGCACCGCCCGGCTGGAGGCCCTGGGCATATTGCATGGCGCTGGCCGGATCGGTTTGGGCCCATTGCATGGCCACATTGTTCATCGCCGATTGTTTGGCGCGCCCATCGGGCAGGCCTTGCGCCCAGGTCAGCGCCCCGTTCAAATCACTTTGCGCCCATGAACTGGCGATGTTGCTCATCAAATTGTCCCGCCCCTGGCCCGGCGGCAGTGAATTGGCGAAATCGGCGGCGGCCTTCGGATCATCCTGCGCCAGTTGCCAGCCGACATTTTGCAGCGCATTGCGCTTGGCGTTGCCATCCGGCAGCGAGGCAATCCAATCCATCGCGCCCTTGGGATCGGACTGGGCAAAACTCCAGGCTACTTGGGACACCGCGCTCATCAGATCGTTGCCGGGCGGAAGCAGGGAGGCGAGTGCCGCCGCAGTTTTGGGGTCCTGCCAGGACATGGAGCTAATGGCTTGTTGCAAGACGTGGTTGCGGGCCGGACCATTGGGAAGAGTTTGGACATATTTCATTGCCGCGTCAGGGTCTTGTTGCGCCCATTGGCTGATAATGCTCCCCAACAGACTGTTTCTGGTGCCGCCGGACGGGAGACTGTTGGCGAAGTCCACGGCTGCCGCCGGGTCCGTTTGCGCCCAGGTCAGACCAAGACTGCTCATGGCCTGTTGTTTGGTTTGACCCTCCGGCAATTGCTTGACCCATGCCATGGCGCCAGTCACATCATTTTGCGCCCAATTGGAAATGATGGAACTGATCGCGTTGCGCTTGTCCTGTCCGTTGGACAACGCATTGGCCCAGGTAATGGCCGCCTGCGGATCGTTTTGCGCCCAGGCGGCGGCGATGGCCTGAAAGGCCTGCTGACGCTGGCGGCCGGAAGTCAGTTTGGCCGCCTGCGCGGCGGCAGCCGCCGGATCCTGGGCCGCCCACGTTGAAAAAAGATTATACGCCGGCATGTATTGCGACGCGTTAAGGCCCGAACTTTGGAGCAGGTCGAAAGCGGCCTGAGGATTCGAGCCGGCCATTGCGGAGATGACGCTGCTCAATACGTGATCTCGCAATTGGCCTTTGGGAAGTTGTTGCGCCCACGCGGCGGCGGCGACGGGATCCTTTTGCGCCCAACCACCGGCCACCATGCCGATGGCGTTCTGCCGCTCCTGCAAGTTGGGGAGTGCCTGGGCATAGGCCAAGGCCGCCTGGGGATCATTCTGCGCCCAGCGCGACAGCAGATTGAAACGCAGCCCCTGCCGCATGGATTTCGGCATCTTCGCATCCACAAACGCCAACAACTGCGGGATGTCCGCCGGGTCCAGGTTGTCCAGCATCTTGCGCCACTCCGGGTCGCCATACATCATATCGTGGAGGTTCAACTTCAGCATCTTCGCCTCCATTTCCGCCAGGGACGTTTTCCCCGCGGCGGCCGAGGCAGAAACCGGCGGGCTGGCGGGCAACGGTTTGATCGGCGACGGCATCGGGGAATTTCCCCCGGCGTTTTTGCCTGCAATCCCGTGTGAACTTTCAGCCGAAGCACCAGCCAGCGTGGCGCGATGCCAGCCCACCAGATAACCGGCGCCCATCATGGACAAGGCAAACAAAAGCAAAACAATGACACTTCTTGTTTTCATCAGAGGTGTGGGTTGAATGGAATTGGTTTTACGATGATTCGCTTTACGAATCCGTCAAGAACAAATCACCAACCTGGGTTGGATGGTGGTAGTACAATTCGGTGGAGCACCCGTCCTCCGTCCTGATAAATCGGGACTACGGGGAGTGGAAGACTGCTGAAGAGCCGCCTTGGGCGCGTCAAAACTTATGCACTGCAATTCTTGCCCGATTCACCAGACCCTGCGTCGCGCGCCAGAATGAAAGCGGGCATGGCTAACCACGTTTGGAGTTTTGAAGAAATCGTCCCACCTGTTGATTCAGCAACGGTCGACAACATTAATAACGCTCCGTAATTCGTTTCCGGTAGAAACAGATTTCCATCTGCCATCCTTTTCAATAACGGCCACACACTTGTAACCGTCGCACTGAACCATATAGGATTTCCCTATTTCTGGCGATTGTTCCATGTTCTGGTTTTCCTCATTTTCATTCACATGCCAAGGTTATGCCGTTCATACGCGAACGACCATGGGGTGTTTACCCCAGCGGATTCAAACCCTGCCACCACCGCAAAGCGGGTAGCATACCAATTTAGGTAGGGACATCGCGCTGCGATGTCCTCGCCCGCGCAGCAGCGGGCGAAAGGAATCACATCCACCACACAAATCCCGCCGCTCACCCCTGGCGCCGCTGAACGCGGCGCGGACGGCGCAGCGCGCCTTCCCTACCTGATTTTAGGACATCGTCGCGAAGCGCCTTACCTTGACCTGTCGGGCCAAAGCCGATAGACCTTGCAACGCGCTGTAGCGGCGGTCTGTGACCGCCGCCGTTTGACAGAACAATTCCGGCGGTCACAG
Organism: Verrucomicrobiota bacterium; assembly: GCA_050010675.1. Taxonomy (GTDB): domain Bacteria; phylum Verrucomicrobiota; class Verrucomicrobiia; order Limisphaerales; family UBA11358; genus UBA11358. Next base: position 43,285 of record JBEKKN010000007.1, read on the forward strand.
ACCGCCGCTACAAAAAATGCCAACCAAAACCATCATCAAACCTGCAAAATCACCCGCCGCCGTCGGCCCATACAATCATGCCGTGCGCACCGGCGATTTGCTGTTCTGCGCCGGCCAGATTCCCATCGACCCCGCCAACGGCAACCTCATTCCCGGCGACATCAAGGTGCAAACCGACCGCGTGCTCCAAAACGTAAAGGCCATCCTCGACGACCAGAAGCTGACCTTTGCCAACGTCGTCAAAAGCACGGTCTTCATGACCAACCTCGCCGACTTCGCCGGCATGAACGAAGTTTACTCGAAATATTTCACCGGTGATTTTCCGGCGCGCTCGACCATCCAGGTCGCCGCGCTGCCCAAGGGCGCGAACGTGGAAATTGAAGTCATTGCGCATTTTTAATTTGGGAGGGTTGCCGTGTCGGCGACCTCAATTTAGGGACGGCGACACGCCGTCCCTCCCGGAAATAAATCATGCCTCCTGAAATCCAATGGTTGATTGCGCTGCTGATCGGCGGCGTACTGGGCTTTCTGTTCGGCTGGCTCTTCTACGGCCGGGCGCGTGGCAGCGGTGGTTCGGATTCGCGGCTCGAAAATGTCTTGCAGGAACAAATCAAGCAGCGCGAATCCGAACTGACCCAATTGCGCAGCCAGCTCGCCGAAACCGGCAATGCCCGCGCGGCCGCGGAAGCCAGCCGGGCGGCGGCGGAGAAAATGGTGGTGGAACAACGCGCATTGCAGGAAAAGGCGCTGGCCGATTTGCGCGAGGCATTCAAGGCCCTGAGCGCCGAGGCATTGAAACAAAGCGCGCCGGAATTCTTGCGGCTCGCCGAACAAACGTTTGGAAAATTCCAGGAAACCGCCAAAGGCGATCTGGCCCAACGCCAGGAATCCATCAAAACCCTGGTCGAACCGCTGAAACAGCAACTCGAAACCTACCAGAAACGGTTGCAGCAAAGTGAAACTTCGCAGGCGGACACACTCGGCAAGGTGAAAGAACAACTCGAAAAGCTGGCGCAATCCAGTCTCTCGCTCGCCGCTGAAACGCAGCAGTTCCGGATGGTGCTGAAATCCAACCAGGCGCGCGGACGCTGGGGCGAAGAAACGTTGCGACGCGTCGTGGAAGCCGCCGGCATGAGCGCGCATTGCGATTTCACGGAGCAAACCCAGGCCGGCGAGAACCGGCCGGACCTGATTGTGCGGCTGCCCGGCGACCGTTTCATCATCGTGGATGCCAAGGTGCCGGACTTCGATTTTCTCAACGCGCTGGAATCGGCGGACGAGGCCAAACGCAAGGAAGCACTGGAGGCGCACGCGGCAAAATTGAAAGCGACCATCAAGGCGCTGGCCGACCGTGATTATCCGAGCCAGTTTCCGAACGCGCTGGATTACGTGGTGCTGTTCGTGCCGGCGGAATCGCTGTTCAGCGCGGCGCTGGAAGGCGACCACGATTTGATTGTCTGGGCGGCGGGCAAACGGATTTTATTGGCAACCCCGGCATCGCTCATCGCCCTGCTCCGTTCCGTGAGCGTGAGCTGGCAGCAACATGCGCAGACGGAGAACGCGCAGAAGATCGCCGAGGCCGCGCAGGAACTTTACACCCGGGTATGCAAGTTCACGGAACACTTCGAGCGCATCCGCGACGGGCTGGGGAAGGCCAACGACGCTTTTAATGATGCGGTGGGCAGTTACGAGCGCATGGTGCGTCCGGCGGGCGAAAAAATCCAGAAACTCGGCGGCACGGCCGCCGGCAAGGAACTGGCCGACGTGCAGCCACTGGATAGTACGTTGCGTTTGCCGCCGGAAACCTGAGGCACGGATTTCACAGATTTGCACGGCCAAAAGGTAGGGACGGATCGTCCACCCTCCGCAGTCGTGCTACGGAGGACGGGCCGAGCCGTCCGCTCCCGGGAGCGCCGGCATCCTTGCCGGCGTATCTCTCAACTCTCAACATTCAGCACTCAACTGACTATTAAAACCGCAGATTACGCGGATGAAGGCAGATTCTCTAACCACGAAGAGATACAAAAACGCTAAAAGGTTTAACCGCTGATTCGCACTAATCAGCGCTGACCTGCCGCGACGGGCGCGAGCACGGCGGGTAAGCGAAAATGAGCGGTTCATTTCCCCCGACTTTTTTTCTCCCAAAACCGGGGTGAACGGCGCACTATCCCGTCATGCCTCGCCGGAAGAAAACGGCGCCGGAAGAAATGCGCCGGCCATCGTCCAAATCGCCGCGCTGCATCGTCATTGCCGGGCCGAATGGCGCTGGGAAGACAACGTTTGCCCGCGAATTTCTGCCGAAGGACGCGGGGGTGATTCACTTTGTAAATGCCGATTTAATTGCTGGAGGCCTTTCGCCGCTGCGACCCGAGCTGGCCACGTTGGCTGGCGGCCGATTGTTTCTTGCCGAATTGGACCGGTTGGCTCGTGCCCGGGTGGATTTTGCCTTTGAGAGCACTTTAAGCGGGCTCGTTTATCTCAATCGCCTCAAACTTTGGAAGTCTTCCGGTTATCACATCGAAATCAGTTACCTGCGTCTGTCGTCGCCCCAATTGGGGATTCGCCGCATTGCCGCCCGCGTCAAGCAGGGCGGGCACAATGTACCCCGCGCTGACGTGCTCCGTCGGTTCAATCGCGGCTGGCTGAATTTTCAGCGGTATTATTGCCCACTTGCGGACGCGTGGGCGGTATATGATAATTCAGGCAAGCAACCGGTGCTGCTCGAACAAGGTCCATGAAAACAAAAACGAAACGTCCCTCGCCTTTTGCCGCCGCAGTCGGCCGCGCACTGGTTCGTTCGGCTCGTGTGGCCCGACAGACGGCCCGCGCCCACGGCACCCCCATTTACTTGTGGCGCAACGGAAAAGTCGTCGCCGAAAAACCCTGACTACCGGGGGAAAATTGCCTAGCCGTTCACACCGGGAGCGCCGGCATCCCTGCCGGCGTAACTCTCAACTCTCATAATTCAGCACTCAACTGCCTGTTTAAACCGCAGATTTCGCGGATGACGCTGATTTTCTCTACCTTGCCGAGTCGAAGCGAAGCGGAGCCGGGTGACTTCCGTCTTCCGTATTCTGGCTTCTGACTTCTGACCTCTGACCTCTGACCTCTGATTTCCGCCTTCCGGCCTCTGGCCTGTCACACGCCACCTGCCACTTGCCACCTGCCTGTGGTGGGACGCGACTCCGTCGAGCCGCCCCAGACCCGAAATCCAAGACGCCAGACCCACTTCCTCTTTTCTCCTTGCTTCGAGATTGACCGCGCGTCACCTTCCCGTGGCAGTCGTATTTAACCCGAACTCAGGAGAATGACATGTCCCTTGGACCGAAGCTTGTGCTGGCGCTTGCCCTGATATTACCGATCCATCCGCTGCACGCCGGCATCCTGGTGAACGGGAGTTTTGAAGCAGCGACCAATGCCGCCACGCTGGATTATATTTCGTTGAATCCGGGTTCCACCAATATTCCCGGGTGGACGACGACCAATGCCGAATTAACCTGGGACGGCGCGGCAAATGGCCTCACCCCGGTGCTGACCGCTGCGCAAGGGTACGATTTTCTGGATCTGAGCGGCGTTCACGATACTTTCCCCTATGGTGCTGTTTTCCAAACCATGACGACCACCATCGGCCAGCAATATCAGGTCTCGTTTGAGCTGGGCAGCGATAAATACTACGACAGCTATTACACCGGCACGTTTATCGCCCCGGTGGTGGCGGTGGCGCTCAATGGCGTCGTCGTTTTTTCAGCCACCAACAATTTCCCGACCCTCTACAACTATTGGCAGACCTGGAGTTTTGATTTCACGGCCAGCGCCACCAGCACGACGTTGAGGTTAACCGGGGCCAATACCGCCGCCCAGATCGCATATATTGGACTGGATAATGTGATGGTGACGGGCGGCCCGCTGATGATCCTGTTGAGCCCGCCGACGGTTGCCAGTGGCCACGCACAGATTCCTTTCACGCTCACGAGCGGAACGCCGTCCACGTTCGAGTTGCTGCAATCCGCACAGGTCAATGGCCCGTGGGTGACAAACAGCAGCGCCGTGTTGACGACGAATGTTCCGGGTGTCACCTATACCTTCACAGCACCGACGGCCGGGGCGGACGGGTTTTACCGTGTGCAATCACCTTGAGCTTCGTGGCGCTCTGCGCTGCTGCGATTCTCATCCGCTGTCGGAAGTCAGCCGTTGCCTGAGTCTTGGATTCTGATCCCCATCTCCCAACTTTAGCCCTCAGCCTTTAGCCTTCAGCATTTGTCCGACTGTCCACATCTGCCATCTACTAACTTCTGGCGTCGTTTCTTCGTTTCTTTGTTGTCTCGCCCGGTTGACGGCGCAATTATTTCCGCATGCCGAGCTGTCCCTGGTGCGGTAAGGAATATCCGGACGGCCAGCAATTTTGCCCGGTGGATGGCAAAGCGCTGGCCGGCACGAAAGCCCCACCCGAACCGGATTCGAAATGGCGGCCGGAACTGATTGACCTCAGTCAGGTGGAAGGCGCGTTCAGCTTTGAAGAGGGCTTCTCGCGACCCGATTGGAAGGTCATTTCCCAGGCCATTCAGCAGCGGGTGACCGGGTCCGCCGAGCTGGATACCGCGTGGACCGAAGCCGCCCGGCAATGGGTCATGCAGCTTCAAGCGGACCTGGGCGGCGAATATCGGGTGGAGGATTCCCCGCAATTCATCCTGCTCACCGCACTGGACGAAAAAAAGAGCGGGGAAATCCTTAACTTCGTGGAAAACACTCTGGATCAGATTCGGGAACGGCTGAAGGACGCGGCCTGGACCTCCGGCCACGGCAAACACGTGATTCTACTGTTTCAGGAACAGGATGATTATTATCAGTACATCGCTTACTTCTACCCGGACGGAAACCATCCCACGACTGGTGGCTGTTTGATCCACAAAGATTATGTTCACATCGCCGCGCCGTGCGAACCCTTTGGGCTTCGGCCAATGCTGGCGCACGAACTGACCCATAATTGCGTGGTCCATCTTAAACTCCCGCTCTGGCTGAATGAAGGTTTGGCCATGTTGTGCCAGCGGGCGGTGGCCCCGTCGCACCAACCTCTTTTGGATTACGAATTGAAGGAACGGCACCTCGCATTCTGGAATCCAGAAACCATCCAGGAATTCTGGTCGGGAATCTCATTTCGAAAGCCGGGTGATTCCAATGAATTGAGCTACAGTCTGGCCGAAATCGTGCTGAACCTGCTGTCGGAGAAAAAAGGCGACTGGGGCGCGTTTCTGAAACAGGCGGAATGGGGCGACGCCGGCCAGACCGCCGCGATGGACTGCCTCGGAACCGATCTGGGGGAAGTGATGTCCACGTTTCTGGGCGCAGGCGACTGGCGTCCGCGCCGCAAGGCGATGGTCACGCTGTGGGAATCAAACAAGAAAACCTGAAGCTCGCCCTCGCCGTACTCCGGGAGCGCCGGCATCCTTGCCGGCTGGTTTTTTTGATTTGATGTTGAAAGTTGGGAGTTGAATGTTGAATGTTCCCGTCGTTTTCCGCCTTCTGCCTTCCCCAAACTTCCAACTTCCAACCCCCATCTGCCATTTCCGAACTCTGATTTCCGGCCTCTGGCCTCCGAAAAGTTGTAGCCGATAGTCCACAGACGAAAACCGCGCGAAATGGCATAACATCACCGTTATGCCTAAGCGCAATTCTATCCTTGTTCAATTCGGGCGTAACGTGGCCCATTTATTATTTGAGCACAGGAATCCCAAGTTCCTTCAAGTAATTGAACGTAGCGTCATAGAACGATGGTGAACGCGTCGGATCGCTCGAACTACCCGGTGGGACAAAAACAACCATGCCCTGTCTGGCACGAGTGAGCAACACGCGATAGGCATTCCGCAAATAATTACGGTTGTCAGAATTCTTGATGTTACACCAACGTGAGCCCCGGAAGTCGTGATAATTCCAAGTCGTGCCATTAAAGCGATAATCGGCGTCCCACGTAACACATGTCCAATCGAGTTCCAACCCTTGCACTTGAAACTCCGTTGCCGCGTCTTCGAGATAGTAACTGGACCTGACATCGTCGCGGTCGTTTAGGAAGTAATGCACAGGGTTAACGTCTAGGCGAATGTCAATGGCATGTGGTTTGAGGCGCATTGCTTTGGACGACGCCAGTAAGCCGTAGCGCTCTGTGCCGCGCGCTTTCGAGCGAACCCATGCTTTGGCTTGGTCCAAGTCCCGCGCAAGGACGATGGGAAAGCGGTTTTGAAGTTGGGTAAACGTTTGCCGAGCGTTGTCCTTCTCACAGTCCAGCAACGCCTTCACGAACGCCGAGACATTCTCTGCGCGGAACGACCTCATTGATACAGCGAGATGCAAAGAATCTTCCTGATGGGTCTGGGCGCAGTGTTGAGCACGTTCGAGGGTATTATTAGCGGCATACTCACTATCATACAGTCGGGAAGAGATGAACATTTTCCAATTCGGGAAATGTTCAATCACAGCGTTTAACCAAGCAGAGATACCAGCTTCGCCAGTGTTGATCTCTTGACCACCACCGACCAGACAAATGATTACCGCCCAATCTGGATGGCGGTCCATGTAGGAAATTAGAAACTCCGGCTCGGATTGGGTGAAGCCCGAGCGACCCTTCTTGCGCTTCATGAAGTTTGCTGTCATCTGTGTATTCCATGCCCGCTGCGCCTCATCGAAGATGACGACGTGTTCCGGCGGTGCTTTCTCGTCTGTCAGCCCTGCATCGCGGAAGTGGTGAACGTTTTGAATGAAAGCTTTCACCGGGGTTGCGATTTTCTTTTTAGTGACTTTCTTCTTCTGAGCCTTGAGCCGGGCGTATTCATCCCGCGTCAATGCTTCGCGCAACACGGCAACGAGGGGCCCGTTGCCCGACAGGAAGACGGCATGCGTCGGCGCTTTCTCATCCCGCCGCTGTGTGGCGATGTTTAATCCCACCAAAGTTTTTCCTGCGCCGGGAACGCCAGTCACAAAGCAGATAAATTTTTGTCCGGTGATCCGCGCCTCATCCACCAACTCCTCGATACGCTTGGTTGTCGTGTGAAGATTTTGAGCGCCAGCATCAAAACGAGCAATGGCTTCAACAGAGTGCTGCGCATAGAGAGACCGTGCAGCTTCGATAATCGTTGGAGTCGGGCGATAAGAGGCACGCGCCCAAGCTTGGGCGTCGAGAGCCGACCCCTTGGCAATGCTTAGACCCAACTCCAGCGTCTCCCGAAAGTTGTCGGCATTGGTCAAAACGGGCCGATAAACGTTGTCTGCGCCAGCCTCGAACTTGGCGGATATGAGCTTGGCTTCGGTCGCCACGAGAATCGGAGCGATGGCGACATTATGGCTGGCTTCATGAAAGTATTTCAAATCAAGCGCGTAGTCCCAGACCTGATCGATAGCCGTGCGGTCGTAAGTAGTTTCGCCAACTTTAAACTCCAACGCGTAGATCACCGAACCCAAAACGAGTATGACATCGACGCGCTGGCCCATGCGCGGGATGTTGAATTCAAAGAAAATCCAACCTTCCAGTCCTGTGAGTTGCGCTTGGAGGAGATCGATTTGCGCAAGCCAAGCATCGCGCTGGTTAGAGAAGTGCCCGTCTCCTGCGTGGCGTGAGAGTTTGCCGAGAATCTCGTTAACGTCGCTGGTGAGGAAGTCTCCAATTGCAGCCCCATACCAGGACCGCGCCAAACCGGAGTTGCTCACTATGCTGGACATTCCGGAGGGAGTATGCGGGGAAATATTCTGAATGGAAAGCTCCCGAGTCAGATTCTGCTTGCCAAGTTTGCCCGACCTGGCCAGGTGTACAGGCCGAGCTATGAACAAAATTTATTTTCTTCGGTTGGGTGAAAACGATCTTGGACAAATCATCGAGGGTTTGCAGGCGCGGGAAGAATCATGGCGGCGCACGGCTAATTACCTTCGTTCGGGCTACAATTCCGATGATTCGTTTGTGATTGAAGAATGCAACGGCGAATATGAAGCGAATCAGATTGCGTTGTTCTACGAGCGCGTACTTCGCAATCTTGAACGTCAGCGTGACGAGCAGCGAGGTTCCGAGTGCGAGTTGTATCTACAAGGCAAAGCAGATGGACAGGATAATTTGATTCAACGAATTCTGGTGAACTGGAATCATTTGCAGTGCATGGATTCGGTTGCATTGCACCACCGATTATTAGAATTGAGAGATGAGATTTGTGATGAATAGGCATGCCTGAAGTTTTCTCCAAGGCGAAGCGGTCGGAGGTGATGTCGCGGATTCGTGGGCGCGGGAACAAGGACACGGAACTGGTGCTGGCAAAGTTGTTGCGCGCGAATGGAATTTCAGGATGGAGAAGGCATGCCTTAGTGCGCGTGGCAAGTGGCAAGCGGCAAGTGACACGAAAAGCAAGGGTGTCAGTCCTGTCACCTGCCCGCCGTGCCGAAGCTTCTGAGCGAAGGCTGGTCACCCGTCACCTGTCACTCACCGTCCGTCCTGACTTTGTCTTCATCAAATCACGGACGGCGGTGTTTGTAGACGGTTGTTTCTGGCATGGCTGTCCCAAACACGCGACCAAGCCGGCGAACAACCGGTTGTTCTGGAAAAAGAAACTGGCTGGCAACAAAACCCGTGACCGGCTGGTGAACCGCGCCTTGCACCGCGCTGGTTGGCGCGTGATTCGGATTTGGGAGCACGAACTTCAAAGTCGGAAACATTCAACATTCAACTTCCAATTCGGACAAGACAATGCAGCGGATTCAGCAGGCGGTGGACTGGAGACTTTGACAGGATGAACATGATTCACAGGATGGGTCCCCCCGGGATGTTTCAGAATCCTGACCATCCTGGCAATCCGGTCCCAAGAAAATGGCCCTATATTTCCCCAACGTCCCTTACCCGGTCTGCGACCACCCTCTCCCGCTCCCGCGAGCGAGGGACATCGGTCGAGGAATGGCTTTCGCGTATTTTGTGTATTTCGCGGTTCGACTCTGCGCCTCCGCGTCTCTGCGGTGAGAAAATATCGAACATCCAATGGCTTTGCCGGCAGGATGCCGGCGCTCCCGGTGAGTCCCGGTGAGGCGGGCATCCGCCTTTTCGTCTCTTTGCGCCTGTTAGCGGCCACCTTTTCGATTGGAACCTTGCAGAAAAGCAGTTGACGGATTCCCATGGGAGGCGTATAAATGCCAACGATTTGATGGATTAGAGTAAGCAGTTGTCGGCACAACGCAAATCATGGTTCCTCACCAATTAGTTGTGCCTGCAACAGCAAGGCTACGCTGTATATGGTGGTTTTTGCTTTACTTAATCGGGCAACTTTGGTTGCCTTGGCGCAGTTCAAAACATGTATCTCAAAAATTTGACCGTTTTTGGTTTCAAGTCCTTTGCGGACAAGACCGCATTGAACTTTCAACCCGGTGTCACCGCCATCGTCGGCCCCAACGGCTGCGGCAAATCCAATGTCTCCGACTCCATCCGCTGGGTGCTGGGCGAGCAATCGGCCAAGGCATTGCGCGGCGGCGAAATGGCGGACGTGATTTTCAACGGCACCGACAGCCGCAAACCGATGGGCATGGGCGAGGTGTCGCTCACGCTCGGCGGTGTGGGCGAGGAAAGTTTGCGCGCGGCGGGCGTCGAGGTGGCCTATGACGAGGTGACGCTGACGCGCCGGATTTTCCGCGACGGCAACAGCGAGTATTTTCTCAACAAGGTCCCCTGCCGGCTCAAGGACATCCAGCAATTGTTC
>JBEKKN010000008.1:0-115719 GCA_050010675.1 Verrucomicrobiota bacterium
GACCAGGCGCTGCAGGCAATGAAGCAGCGCGCGGAAGAACTCCACATCAAGGGCGTGGCCGTGGTTGCGTACAGCGAAGGCGATACCGTCCAAGCCTGGACCTCAAAAATGGTCGTCGTCGGCCACCTGTCCGGCCCACCGTCCAAGAACGATCCGAACGGGACGAACCTGCTCGGCATCGCCTATACCAAGGCGTCGGAAATGGCGGACACGCTCAAGGACAGCGGCAGCCATGTGCGCCCGCCCAAGACCGGCGAGTACGGCTGGCAGGGTGGCGTGGTGACCAAGGGAAAGACGGGGATTTTGATCGCCGCGTTCAGCGGCGGGCCTTCCGAGGACGACGTGAAAGTCTCCAAAGCCGGCCTGGCAATTCTGGCCGGCCAATTGTAATTGTCACCGTCTCTCCGTGGCCGCGGGCGGAGGTATTTCGCGCAGCGTCCGGGTTGCGAAGGGCAAAACATCCGTATTCATAAAGCGAACGCCGACGTCGGGTTTAAAGTGCATCGGATCGGCGCGATAGAAGTTGGTTGCGGCATCGTAGGAGCTGAAGGAAAGATCAATGACATGGGGAAAAATCGTGCCCAATTGCCGTTTCCACGCCACTACTTCCGCAGCTGTGGCTCCGCTCTGCGCCGATTGCGCCACGGCTTCCTGGATCGGTGGAATCACGACCACGCAGGGAATGCCCCGCTGTCGAAGGCATTCACCAATCCTGACGTAGAATGACATCTGTTCCATCGGCGGACAGTGATATCCAACCCACATTTGCTGCATGGCCTTGATCCGGTAAGCCTCCTGCTGGGGATCGTTGCGGTCCGCGTCCAGCATGGAGCTGCCCACGGGCACGAGGCCGTCCAGTCCGATTGGCTGGGGATGCTTTGACCACGACTCGGCGATGGTCCGGATCGAATACTCAACCGTTTGCAGGTTGAGCAGGTTATTGAGAGCCGAAACCAGTCCCTTGGCGGCAAAGATATCCCCGTGGCGTTCCGCCGGGTCCTGCTCGCCGACATCCACGGCGAGGACGATCAGTCGCTGGTGCGGGGCGAAATGTTCCAGAAAGAAATAGATTTCCTCGGGCGTGGCGCCGGAAAAGGCGCCGTTGAAAAAACGGAAGCCTTCCAATTGTGCGGGCGGAATTCGGATTTCGCGGCTATTGCCGACCAGCAGTGCGTCATGGGAAAACCGTGTGATATAGGTGGACTTGCACTCCCGTTCCGCCGAGATATAGACCCCGAGGTGATTGTTGCCATACCGGTTGTAGGGATCGACGATGAAATTCAGCAGGGCGACTCCGCCGGCCAGGCCAACGGCCAGGCCCAGGGCCAGCAACACATAACGGCGGGCGGTTCGGTTCATCTTAAAAATTATAATAGAGGAACTCGCCGGCGCGGGAGAGCCCCAGGATGGACAGTGCGAGCAACAATCCCGTGAGACACGCCCACCGGGCGCTCAGTTCCCAGCGCAACCGACCCGGCGGGGCGGAGGCACCGTCACCCGCCGGCGCGGGCAGCCGGGTATGCCGGCCCATGATCTCCACGGTGTTGGGCAACCACCACACGAAAGCCAGCAAGGTGCCGAGCCACCACCAGGTTTTCGCCTTCACCAGGAACGGACTGCCCAGGATCGGCCCCGGGCCGACACCGAACATCGCCGCCAGCACATGCTGCGCAGTCGGCACATCCGCCGAGCGAAAAAAGACCCAGCCCACCATGACAAAAAGCAGGGTCAAAGCCCGGCCGCTCCAGGTGGACAGCCCGGCCGGCCACCAGCTTGGACGGTTCGGGCCGTGCTTCGACCGGAAAGCCTGCCAACCATGATGAATCGCGAGGCCGGCGCCGTGGAACAATCCCCAGAGGACAAAGGTCCACGCTGCCCCGTGCCACAAACCACCGAGGGCCATCGTCACCATCAGGTTCACATAACGCCGAAATTGACCATGCCGGTTTCCACCCAGCGGGATGTAGAGATAATCCCGCAGGAACCGGGAAAGCGTCATGTGCCACCGCCGCCAGAAATCGCTGATATTGAGAGATTTGTAAGGTGAATTAAAATTCTGTGGCAGGACAATGCCGAACATCCTGGCCAGGGCAATGGCCATGTCTGAGTAACCTGAGAAATCGAAGTAGATCTGGAATGTGTAGGCAAACACTCCCGCCCACGCGTCCTGCGGATGGAGCCCGCCGCCTGAAGCCGCGGCGCCAAACACCTTTCCGACATACCCGCTCATCCCGTCCGCGATGACGACCTTCTTGAAAAGACCCAGGGAGAAGAGACCCAGGCCGACGGCCAGATTGCTCCATTGAAAATGATAGGTCCGCGGTTCGGCAAACTGCGGCATCATTTCCGAATGATGGATGATCGGGCCGGCAATCAGGTGCGGAAAGAAGGTGACGAACAACAGGAAATCGCCCAGGTCATACTCGCAAACGACGCCCCGGCGGACGTCCACGAGATAAGCGATCTGCGTGAAGGTAAAAAAGGATATGCCCAAAGGAAGCATGACCTTGCCCAGGACCCAGTGGGCGCCGAACACCCCGTTGACATTGTGGATGAAGAAATTGGCGTACTTGAAATAGCCCAGCAGCAGCAGATTCACCGCGACGCCCCAAAACAGCGCGCCTCCCGCCCGCTCACCCAACCGCACGCGCCGGCCGATGTGGCGTCCCACCCAGTAATTGAACATCATGGATGCCAGGATCAGGCCCACATAGAAGGGGTTCCACCAGCCATAGAAGAAGAGCGAAGCCAGAACCAGCCAGAGCTTGGCCGCTTTCGGACCCTGATACCGCGACAGAAGACCGAATCCGACCAGGGTTATCGGCAGGAAGAAAAAGAGGAAGATATACGAACTGAATAGCATTAAATTGGAGGAGTTCGCATTGGGACTCTTCGCCCTTCACCTGCATCCATACTGCGCGGGAACCGGCAACTCGTCAAAACGGATTTTCAACAGGATGACAGAATTTGGAGGATCATCTTTGAATCCTATCCATCTTGTAAATCCTGTCGCAACCTTCGTTCGTGGCTGACGACTCTGTGAGCCGTCGCACGCAAAGTTGACAGGATTGGCCTGGCTGACCATGCTGGTCTTCGGCCATGCTTGAGCTAAACCCGAAGCGTTCAGTGAAAATTTCCAATGATCAATGGTTCGGCCGGCTCAGTCTGGCAATTGTGGCGGGTTACTTCGTAGTGGGCCTGTGGCCGTTCGACTTCCGACCGCACAACCGGGTTGACTGGTCAGGGAACAGCGTCGGCCTGCATTTTCAACCTTACAGCATCGCCTACGATCCCGCGCCGCTGCCGGCACTCCCGGAATCGGGCGTCGCTCCCGGAATGCCCGCCCATTTTACCGCGGAATTGTGGGTGGCCACCCGCCGCGAACCCGCCAACAACGTTTTTAACATCGTGACCATCCACAACCCCCGGTTGCCGCTCGATTTTGTCCTGGGCCAATGGAAACAGGATTTTCTGTTGCGAGGGACCACCTGGCAACCGCAACCGGGAGATGCCATCCGCGAAGTGGGCGTGTACCATGCGCTGCCGAACCAGTCGGCGCGATTCATCACCATCCGAAGCGATGGGGCCGGAACTGATTTTTATATGGATGGCGCGGTGACCGGGCACTTTCCCCAATTCGTCTTGAATGCGCGGGCATTGGACGGACAGCTCATTTTAGGCAACAACGCGTCGGGAAAAACCCCATGGACCGGCTGGCTGTTTGGATTGGCCCTGTACAATCGGGCTCTCAGTCCGGCGGAAATCGGCTGGCACCGCGCGCTGTGGACGCAGGGCCGCGCCCGGCAACTCACGAGGGCACCCGGCCTGACGGCGCTCTACCTCTTCGACGAGGGCCGCGGGCAGCAGGTGAAAGACTACTCCGGCAACGGCCACCGCGTGATCATTCCGTCCAGCTTTCAGCCGATCCACCGGGACCTGTTGCTCGCACCCTGGAAGGACGTGTCTTACAACCGGCCGGATTATTCGGACATTGCCATCAACGTTCTGGGTTTCCTGCCGTTTGGATTCTGTTTTTTCCTTTATCGCCACGCGCGCCGGCCGCAGCGACTGGTCACCAACGCCTTGCTGGTGGTGCTTGCCGGGGTCGCGGTCAGCCTGACGATTGAAGTCATGCAGGCCTGGCTGCCCAACCGGACATCTTCCCTGAATGACTTTATAACTGACACGGCCGGCACCCTGCTCGGCGTGGCCCTGGCGCTGGCCGTCCGGCACAAGTTTGTGGGAACCGAATCCGTTTCCAAGACCAGTTGACACAAGGGGGTGGATTTTTTGGGTGGGGCGAGGAGGTTTGTCCCACCGAAAGTTCAAAGCGTGCCACCCGCACACCCAAAGTTGACAGGTTCGCCCTTGGCGACCATGCTGACGGCGCCGATGCTTGAGCAAACCGTCCAGATTGTTTCCAACGAGCGCGACACCGATTCTTATTTCCGCCTGGTCCTGCGCGCGCCGCAAATCGCGCCGCTGGTCCAACCCGGCCAGTTTGCCCACGTCCGCGTGTTGCCCCTGAAGGACGCACTGCTGCGGCGGCCATTCAGCATCTTCCAGGTCGGCCGTGACACGTTTTCCATCCTCTACAAAACCATCGGCAAGGGTACCGACGCCCTTGCCCGGATGGGCCAGGGCGAGGAACTCAGCGTCATCGCGCCGCTCGGCCATGGTTTTACCGTGCCCAAACGCGGCGGCGACACTCCCCTGCTCGTCGCGGGTGGTTACGGCATGGCGGCCATGTACCTGCTGGCGCAACGTTCGCCGCAAAAAGGCATCGTCTTCGTCGGCGGACGCAAACGGATTGACATTCTGTGTGAGCAGGAGTTTCAGGCGCTCGGTTGGGACGTGCGCGTGACCACCGAAGACGGCAGCCACGGCGAAAAGGGCCTGGTGACCAAACCCTTGCTGGCCGAACTGAAACGCCGCACGAAAGGCCGGAAGCTGTTTGCCTGCGGTCCAACCGGAATGTTGAAGGCGGTCGGCAAAATCGCCGGGGACGTTGACGTGCCGGCGGAACTTTCGATGGATGAACACATGTGTTGCGGCGCGGGTGTCTGCCTGACGTGCGTGATTCCGGTCAAGATCGGCGGCGGCTGGGAATATCAGCGCACCTGTACCGAGGGCCCGGTGTTTGATTCACGCCAGGTCGAGTGGGAGGAGGCCAAATGAAGTCCAGAGTCCAGAGTCCAAAGTCCAAAGCCCCAAAGGCTGAAGACGGCGTGAATTTGTCCGTCCGGATCGGCGGCCTGACCCTGCAAAACCCGGTGATGGTCGCGTCGGGCACCTTCGGTTACGGCGTCGAATACGCGCAACTCCTGGACTTGAACCAGCTGGGCGCGGTGGTCGTGAAAGGTATCCGGCTGCATCCGGTTCGGGGCAATCGCACGCCGCGCACGGTCGAGGTCGCCAGCGGACTCATCAACGCCATCGGCCTGCAAGGACCCGGCGTGGACGGGTTCATCAAGAAATACTGGCCGTTCCTGAAGACTTTGAAGGTGCCGACCATCATCAACATCTGGGGCACCACCGTCGAAGAATACGCCGACGTGGCGCGGCGCTTCGACGCGCTGGGCGGCGTGGGCGCGCTGGAACTCAACGTCTCCTGCCCGAACATCAAGGCCGGCGGCGCGCAATTCGGCACGGACTTGAGATTGATTGCCCAGGTCGTGGCGGCGTGCCGCAAAGTGACGAAGCTGCCGCTCATCACCAAGATGAGTCCGAACGTGGTGAGCATTGCGCCGTTCGCCCGGGCGGCGGCGGATGCGGGCAGCGACGCGTTGTCCATCATGAACAGCTATCCGGCCATGGCGATTGACATCGCGACGCGCCAGCCGAAGCTGGCCAACGTCACTGGCGGCCTGACCGGGCCCTGCATCAAGCCGATTGCCATCAAACTGGTCTGGGAAGCGGCGTCGGCCGTGAAAATCCCCGTCATCGGCATGGGCGGCATTCAGGACGCTGCGGATGCGATTGAATTCATGGTGGCCGGCGCGGCGGCGGTCGCGGTGGGCACGGCCAATTTCTACGAGCCACAGACACCGTTGCAGGTGATTGCGGGTCTGCGCGAATTTTTGAAGCAGCACGGCCTCAAGGACGTGCGGGAGATTGTTGGCACCGTGCAAACCGGCAAGTGACAGCTGTAGCGGCGGTCTGTGACCGCCGCATTTCGTCGATTTGCGGCGCTCACCGAGCACCGCTACAAGAAGTTATGTTCGAGCATCGCTCAAAACCGTTGTTGCCGCGCCGGCAGTATTACGTGCGCCTGGCCCGAGGCGTGGGGATTGGCCTGATCGTCATCGCGTGCGCGCTCGGCATCGGAATGGTGGGTTACCGGACCTTCGAAGGCATGTCCTGGGTGGACGCCTTCGTGAATGCGGCGATGATTTTGTCCGGCATGGGCCCGGTGTCATCACTGCAAACCAACGGCGGGAAAATTTTTGCCGGGTTCTACGCGCTGTTCAGCGGGTTGGCCTTCATCGCCATCCTCGGTATCATTTTTGCCCCGGTGTTCCACCGGTTCCTGCACCGGTTTCATGAGGACGAAGCGAAGCGCGCCGCCAAAC
Organism: Verrucomicrobiota bacterium; assembly: GCA_050010675.1. Lineage (GTDB taxonomy): Bacteria > Verrucomicrobiota > Verrucomicrobiia > Limisphaerales > UBA11358 > UBA11358. The sequence continues at coordinate 6,573 of JBEKKN010000008.1, forward strand.
CTCCGGACCAGCCCTGATTCTGTTTTGCGCTTCGCGGGCGGCGGGGTATGCTGGATTCATGTTGTGGGCATTCACCAAGTATCACGGACTGGGCAACGACTACCTCGTCATTGACCCGAAGAACCTGCCGGCGCCGCTGACCGCCGCGCAGATCAAGACGATCTGCCATCGCAATTACGGCATCGGTTCGGACGGCATCCTGCTGGGACCGTTACCTTCCAAAAAAGCGAAGTTCGCGGTGCGCATTTTCAATCCCGACGGCAGCGAGGCGGAAAAAAGCGGCAACGGCCTGCGGATTTTTTCGCGTTACCTGTGGGACAAAAAGCTGGTGGACAAGGACGAGTTTGCCGTCGAAACCGCCAGCGGCCTGGTGAAGGCCACGGTGACGGAGCGCGGCAAAATTGTCCGCGTCGAAATGGGCCGGGTCAGCTTCTGGAGCGATGAAATCCCCGTGGCGGGCCCGCGCCGGGAGGTCATCAACGAACCCATCCACCTGCGCGGGGAACGATTCAACTTTTGCGCGGCGACGGTGGGCAATCCGCATTGCGTGCTGCCCATGGCCAAAATCAGCGCGGAACTGGCGAAACAAATCGGCCCGCTGTTGGAGACGCACCTGCGTTTTCCCAAGCGCACCAATGTGCAATTCATGAAGGTGATCGACCGTAACAACATCCAGATTGAAATCTGGGAACGCGGCGCGGGTTACACGCTGGCCAGCGGCAGCAGCAGCAGCGCGGCGGCGGCGGTGGCCCACAAACTCGGCCTGTGCGATCGCGCCATCTCCGTGCACATGCCCGGCGGCATCATTGAAATCGAGATTGGCGACGATTATGCGATTCGCATGACCGGAGCGGTGACCAAGGTGGCCGATGGCGTGATCGCGAAGGAAATGTTCACCGCGCCCATCGCGGCCTGACGGTTGCCAATGCCCGGGGCGGTTGGAGGCACGCACCTTTCCCTGCCGGTCCAGCAAGCTGGCGCTTGACTTTGGCGCTTATTTGGGAGATTATACACCCTTACCATGAAGCAAAAACTGCTGTTTACGGTTCTTGGGATTCAGTGGCTCTTTTCCGTTACGTTCGCGATGGCACAGGTCAATATATTGACCTACCACACCGATAACAACCGCGACGGACAAAACACGAACGAGATCATTTTGAGTCCGGCCAACGTCAACGCCAGCACGTTCGGCAAACTGTTTTCCCATGCAGTGGACGGGTATGTCTATGCCCAGCCCCTCTATGTGTCCGGCGTGAACATCCCCGGCCAGGGCCAGCACAACGTCTTTTACGTCGCCACGGAACATGACACGATTTATGCCTTCGACGCCGACAACACCAACGGGCCGTCCGGCGGCGTGCTGTGGCAAACGAACCTGGGGCCGTACGCGGTGACCACCATTGCCGGCGTTTATACGAACAAAAACTTTGGCTGCCGCTATAACAACGGTGTGTCCACGCCCGACAACAGCGGCCAATACACCGACATCGTTCCGTCGGTGGGCGTCACCGGCACCCCGGTCATCGACCTCGCCTCCGGGACGCTGTATGTGGATGCCTTTACGGGTGAAATCTCCGGCGGGGTCACCAATTATTATCATCGGATTCATGCTTTGAACCTCGCCACCGGCGCCGAACAGCCCAACAGCCCGGTGGTGGTGACCGCTTCGGTCCCGGGCACGGGGGTGGACAGTGTTGGCGGGGTGGTGACGTTCAATGCCACGCAAAGTTTGCAACGCGGCGCGCTGACGCTGGCGGGCGGAAAACTGTTCGTGCCTTACACCGGCTACGCGGATACCGATCCCTACCACGGCTGGGTCATCGGTTTTGACCAGGTGACACTCCAGCAACTGACCAATTACGTTTTTAACACCACGCCCAACGCCACGGTCGGCACTTTCGGGGCGCATGCGGCCGAGGGCGGAATCTGGGGCGGCGGCGGCGGGATCGCCGTGGACGCGAACACCAACCTGTATTTTGAAGTCGCCAACGGCAGCTTCTCGGCCACGAACGGCTCCGGAGGAATTGATTTCGGCGATTCGTTCATGAAACTTTCCACGACGAATGGGCTGGCGGTCGTCGACTACTTCACAGTGTACAATCAGGCATCCCTGCAGAGCGGCGACCTGGATCTCGGCTCCGGCGGATTGATACTGCTTCCGGATCAAACGGGGCCCTACACGAATCTGCTGCTCGGCGCCGGCAAGCAGGGTAAAATTTATGTGGTTGACCGCGACCAGTTCACCTCGGACACCCATCACTTCGATTACGCCTTTGATTCCGTGGTGCAAACCACCGCGGCCAGCGTGATCGGCGGTTCCTTCGGCACACCGGCCTATTTCAACGGGGAAATCTACTACGGCGGCACCAGTGACAAATTGAAGGCCTTTTCGCTCACCGCCGGCGTATTGTCGGGCAGCCCCGTGTCCACCGCCTCGCGCTCCTATGGTTTTCCCGGAGCAACTCCCAGTGTGTCCGCCAACGGAACCAACAACGGCATTGTCTGGGCGTTGCAGAATGCAAGCCCGGCCGTGTTGGTGGCCTATGCCGCCGGCAATCTGACGTCGGAAATCTACAACAGCAGCCAGGCGGCGGGAAACCGGGATCAACTGGCCAGCGGCGTCAAATTCGCCGTGCCCATGGTTGCGAACGGGAAGGTTTACTTGGGCAACCAGCTGTCGGTTTCGGTGTTCGGGCTGTTGGATCCGTATCTGAATTGGAAGTACTTTTATTTTGGCAACAACGCCACCAATCCGTCCGTCGCCGGCGATCTCGCCGACCCGGACGGCGATGGAGTCGTCAACCTGATGGAATACGCCCTGGCGACCAACCCGACCGTACCCAACGCCACCCCATCGGTAACGGGCCTCGTGGCGGGAAACCAATTCCAGTTTAATTTCCATCGAAACACCAGTGCCACCAACCTGACCTATGTGGTGCAAACCACGAGTGCACTGGGTGGAACCTGGACAAACCTGATGACTTATACCAGTGCTTCGGGATGGGTTGCAAATGTGGCCGGAGCCACCGCCTCGGAATCCACCCCCCAGAGTGTTCCGCCCAATCAATATGTGGCGGCCACCATCACCGACCCGGCCGATCTGACCACCTCGGGCGCGGGCAGCCGCTTTTACCGACTGGCCGTGCATTAGAGCGTTTTAAATAAAGCGGTGGCCTGACTCGGAAACCCGATCGGAAAATTCCGCGAGGTTTTGGACTGCGGCAGTCCTCTGCCGCTTTGCGTTCGCCGGCCTTGCGGGAGAAATAGCGGCGGAGGGCTGCCGCAGTCCAAGACGCTGACGCGCCATCCGCTTAACTCAAGCCAGCTTGCCGGCTACAGTATTTTTGAAACTGCCGTGGTAGATTTCTGATCCACACGCGGCGAAATCGCGCCAAGGGCCTTCAGTCCGTCAAGTTGCTGGCTGTAATTTGGCGCGCAGGACGTGGATGAGCGCCTTGACGGTCAGTTCGATGAAGAGGAAGGGCTTGGCGATGAAATCGTTGCCGCCAGCCATCATGGAACTGGTGCGGCTGTCGAAGTCGCTGAGCGCGGTGACAAAGACGACGGGGGTCTTCTTATATTTTGGCATGGCCCGCAGCTTGGTGCAGAGTTCAAAGCCGGTCATGCCGGGCATGTCCACGTCCAGGAACACGAGATCGTAAGCGGTTTCGGTCAGCAGCTTCAGCGCGGTGTTGGGGTCGGCGGTGCTGGTGGATGGCAATTGCGCTTTTTCCAGCGCGTAAACCACGGCGCGCTGCGAGATCGGTTCGTCGTCCACCACCAGAATGTTGACGGCGGGCGGATCCGGGTTGTCCGGTCGTTTGCCGCGCTCGAAGAGAAAGCCGAGAAAATCCACGGCGGCGGCTACGGTCCGGAGGGTGGAGGTGTTGATGCCCTTCGGTTTTTCGTAGAGTTCCTTGAGCAACGCCTCCAGGGCGGAGGCCATGTGCGCCACGTGCATGAAACCGGCGAGGCCGGCGTTGCCGCCGAGGGCATGGCTGCGGCGGTAAAGTTCGTGGATGTCGCGGAGCTGGATGGTTTCGGTGTTCGCCTTGATGAGATTTTGCAAACCGGCGCGCAACGCGGCCAGATTCGCGGGCTGGCCGTCAATGAAGGCCTGTCGCAATTCGGTCAGGAATTTTGTGTCGCCTTCGATGTGGCTGAAATCAGGCTTGGCGGGGGCAGGCGGTTTACCTGGTTTGGGAGCGGCCTCCGGTACGGCCACACCGCCGCCGATAGTCTGGCGCACGATATCCAGCACGTCCTTGGGCGTGCAATTGGTCTTGGAAAGGCATTTGCTGGCACCGGCCTTCCAGGCTTCCTGGATCATGTTGGTCAGGTAGGTGTTGGAAAAAACGATGATGGGTATCTTGGTAAATTCCGCCTCACTACGGACGTTGATGATGAAATCCACGCCTGACATCTTGGGCAGGACGAGATCCAGCAGGAGGATGTCGGGCTTGAAGGTCCGCAGGGTTTTCAAGCCGCTTTCGCCATCGTACGCCACCTCGGTTTGATAACCCTCAACCGCGAATTTATTACGATAAATGTTCGCAATGACGTGGTCGTCTTCGATGATGAGGACTTTTTTCATGAATGAACCGGGGTTGCGATCGTCCCCGCCAGGGCGGGATGCTGGCTCAGAAAATCCTGGGCATGTTTGAATTCGTGCGCGAGGTCCGCGTGCAATTTTTCCGCGCCGCTCAACTGGCCGGCCTTGCCCTGCCGCTCCAGTTCCCGCAACAGCGGCACGAGCCGGGTCATGCCGAGGGTGGCGCTGGCGCCGGCGCAACTATGCGCCACGTGGCGAACCACCTCGGTTTGATTCGCGCGGATTGCCGACTCCAATTGCGCAAGCTGTTCCGTGGTCTGCCGGGAGTAAAGGTCCAGCAATTCGCGCAGACTTTCCGTACTGCCGCCGCTCAAATCCATCAACCGATCCATCTCCACCGGCGGTCCCTCCGCTTCCGGCGGAGCCGCGGGAACAGCGGAGGCGATGGTACTGGCGGGAGCGGTTGGGGGCGTGGACCGGGCCGGCGCCGACTGACCTATTTGCGCACTCCAGCGTTCGATGGCGACGCGCACGTCTTTGGGACGAATGGGCTTGGACAAATAATCGTCCATGCCCGCTTCGAGACATTTCTCGCGATCGCCCTGCATCGCCTGGGCGGTCATGGCAACGATGATGATGTGGGAGTTAAAATTGACGCTGCCGCCGCTCGCCTCAAGCTTGCGGATCATGCGCGTGGCTTCCAGCCCGTCCATTTCCGGCATCATCACGTCCATAAAAACCAGATCATAGGGCTTCCGGTCAAGCGCTTCGAGCGCTTCCCGGCCATTGGCCGCCAGGTCCGGCTCGTAGCCCAACTGCTGTAAAATGCGCAGGGCAACCTTCTGGTTGATCGTGTTGTCGTCGCAAAGCAGCACGCGCAGGGGCTGGCGGCTGGCCATGGTTTCCCCGGCCTGAACCGGGGCCGGGGCCGGCTCGGGCGGGAGTTGGGTATTGGAAAAGACGCGGGTCAGGACCTCAAAAAACTGGGAGGGTTTGAGGGGTTTGTTGGCAAAGGCCACCCGCGGAATATTTGCCGTCAACGAGGCTTCGTGGCGCAGGCCGATGGGGGTGAGCAGCACCAGCGGCAGGGTGGACAGCGCGGACCGTTGATGGATTTCGGCGGCCAGGGTGAAACCGTCCGTGCCCGGCAGTTGCACGTCGAGGATGGCCAGGTCAAAGGGACTGCCCGGCTGGAGCAAATTGATTGCCTGCTGCGCGTCTGCGGCCTCCTGGGGAATCATGCCCCAACCGGTCACTTGTTCGACCAGCAGCCGGCGGCTGGTCGCATTCGATTCCACAATCAAAACCCGCCGTCCGGCCAACTGGTCCTGCCGTCCGGCCAGCGCGAACGGCGCCGTTTGCGACTGGACCAGCACGTTGATGGTGAAGTGGAACGCCGAGCCTTCGCCCGGCACGCTCTCGGCCCACATTTTGCCACCCATCAGTTCGACGAGTTGTTTGCTGATGGCCAGGCCCAGCCCCGTGCCGCCGTAACGGTGCGCCGTGGAGGGGTCCGCCTGCATGAAGGGTTTGAACAGGCGCGCCAGACGATCCGGCGCAATGCCAATCCCGGTGTCCCGCACGGAAAAATGAACGTGAAACAGGGAGTGTTTTTGTTTTTCCTCCTCCCGGGCTGAAACCAATTTGATTTGCACCTGGATTTCACCGGTCTTGGTGAACTTGATGGCGTTGCTCAACAGATTGACCAAAACCTGGCGCAGGCGCAAGGCGTCGCCTTCCACCAGCGCGGAAATCCGGTCGTCCATCTGGTAAACCAGTTCGAGATTCTTTTCGAAGGCCCGCGCGGCCATCAAATCCAGTGTTTCCTCCACACACCCGCGCAAATCGAAGGGCCGCGAATCCAGCTCAAGCTTGCCCGCCTCGATTTTTGAAAAATCAAGGATGTCGTTGATGATGGTGAGCAACGCCTCGCTGCTGGCGTGGATGGTTTCCAGGTAACCGCGCTGCTCGGCGGTCAGCGGCGTTTCCAGCAGCAGGCCGACCATCGCCACCACGCCGTTCATGGGCGTGCGGATTTCATGGCTCATCGCCGCCAGAAAATCCGATTTGGCGCGGGCGGCGGATTCGGCGGCGATCCGGGCGGCCATCAACTCGCGCTGATGGCGGAGCAGTTCGGCGAACTGCCGTTTGATTTTCAGCGCGGCGTACAGGCGCGCCCGCAGTTCCATGGCGTCAAACGGCCGGGTCACACAGTCGTGCGCGCCCAGTTCAAATGCGCGCAGCATTTCCGCCGGCGCCTCTGCGGAGGTGAACACAATGACGGGGATGGTCTCGGTGGCCGGCACCTCCTTGAGTTCCTGCAGCAAGGCCATGTCGGTGGCTCCCAGGAGGACGAGATCGGCCGGGTGGTCGCGCAGCAACTCGAAAATCCCGTCGCCGGGTGGCACCCGCCGGATGGCAATATCATCCGCCCGCAGCAATTCGGATAACACCGCCGGCAATTCCGGGTCGTTGCCAACCAGAAAGATTTGAGCTGCGGCATGTCTCATGACGGTGATTTCAATGTGATTCCGATGTCTATTTTAAGGACGCTGGTGCTCAGAATGCTCATTCAACATCAGTTTGGCCATTTTAGCCAACCCGTTTTTTTTGTTTACCGCAATTCCAATGCCGAAAGAAACATTGCCGGTGCGGAGTATTGCCGATAAAATCGGGCCATGCTGCAAACGGTGCTTGAGCCTGGCACGGCGGAAAACGCGGCTATGTTTCGTGAAACGTATCTGGCCGCCTACCGCTTCATGTTGCAGGCAAGGTTGTTGGATGACAAATTCGCGGCGCTTTGGCGTTCCGGCAGAATTCACGGTGGCGTCTTCCTCGGACGCGGCCAGGAAGCCTTGAGCGCGGCCACCGGTGTCGTGTTGCAAAAAGGCGACGTGTTCGCGCCGTTAATTCGTGACGCGGCGGGGCGGCTGGCCTTCGGCGAGACCATCCGGGACGCCGCCCGCACCTATCTCGGCTCGGCGCTGGGACCGATGCGCGGCCGCGACGGCAACGTCCACCGCGGCAAGCCCCGGGAAGGTTATCTGCCGATGATCAGCCATCTTGGCGCAATGATTTCCGTCGTGAACGGCATTTTGCTGGCGCGCCGGTTCAAAAAGATCTCCGGCACGGTCGGCGCGGCCAGCATCGGCGACGGCGCGACCTCCACCGGCGCCTTTCACGAAGCGCTCAACCAGGCGGCGGTGGAAAAATTGCCGCTCGTGCTGGTGGTGGCCGACAATCAGTACGCCTATTCAACCCCCACGACGCGCCAGTTTGCCTGCCGCGACCTGGCGGACAAGGCGGCCGGTTACGGTGTGGAAGTGGAATCGCTGGACGGCACTGATTTGAATGCGTGCCTGCAAACCATCGGGCGGTCGGTCGCGCAGGCGCGCACCGGCCGGGGCCCACAGCTGGTGGTCGCCACGTTGCTCCGGCTTTGCGGCCACGGTGAACACGACGACGCCGGCTACATCGATCCCCAGTTAAAAGCGTCCCCCACCGGACGTGACTGCCTGAAAGTGGCCGAGGAACATCTGGTCCGCCAGAAATGGGCGGACGCCGCGGCCCTCGCGGCCTGGCGCGGTGAAGTCATTCATGAAATCGACGAAGCCATCGCCCAGGTGCAGCGCGAGCCCGCGCCGGATCCATTTACCGAGGAGTGGCGGGCGATTTCTTCCCGGCACTTGAGCGAAACCCACGACGAAAATGAGGTTGATCCGGCATGAGTGTCACCTACCTCGAAGCCATCCGCGAGGCGCAGGCGCACGCGTTGCGCGATGATCCGCGGGTGTTCATCTATGGGCAGGACGTCGGCGCGTTTGGCGGCGCGTTCAAGGCCACCAAAAATCTGGCCGCCGAATTTCCCGGCCGGGTGCTGGATTCGCCCATCAGCGAGGATGCGATCATGGGACTGGCTGTGGGCGCGGCCATCGAAGGCATGCGGCCGATTGTGGAAATGCAATTTGCGGATTTTTCGACCGTGGGCTTCAACCAGATTGTCAACCAGGCGGCGACCCTGTTCTGGCGCACCAATGTGCCCTGCCCCATCACGGTGCGCCTCCCGTTTGGCGGCACTTCGGGCAGCGGACCGTTCCACAGCCAGTGCCTGGAAACCGTGTACGCGCATTACCCGGGATTGATCGTATTGACGCCCGCCACGGTCGAGGACGCTTATAGCATGCTGCTCGAAGCGGTGGCGATTGACGACCCCGTGATTTTCTGCGAACACAAATTTCTTTATTACCATCTCAAGGCCGAAAAATTACCGAGCGAGGCCCTGCCCGTCGGCAAGGCCCGCATCGCGCGCGAAGGCCGCGACATGACCATCGTGACCTACAGCGCCATGGTGCATGAGGCGCTGGAAGCGGCCAAGGAACTCACGCCCGAAGGCTGGGAGGTCGAAGTGGTGGATCTGCGTTCCGTGAAACCGATTGACACCGACACGGTGATGGCCAGCGTGGCGCGCACGGGACGGTTGCTGTGCGTCGGCGAAGCCTGGCCCTGGGGCGGGGTGACGGCGGAAATCATTGCACGGGTGGTGACTGAAGGTTATGGCCTGCTCGACGCGCCGCCGCAACGGCTCAACGCCAAGGACACGCCCGTGCCGTATCACCCGAATTTGTGGGCCGCTCATCGTCCGACCGCGCGTGCCATCGCCGCCGCCGCCCGGAAACTCCTCAGGCTCTAAAACCACCATTATGCCGCAGATTCCCATCATCATGCCGCAACTGGGCGAATCCATCGCCGAGGCCAATATCATCAGCTTCCTGGTGAAGCCCGGCGACACCATTGAGGCCGGTCAGGATTTGATCGAGGTCGAAACCAACAAGGCGACCATGACCGTCACCGCGCCCTGCGGCGGGCGCATTGAACGGTTCACGGCGCAATTGAACGAAAGCTACGCCGTCGGGGCCACCCTGGGCCGCATTGAAACCACGCAGGAAGAAGCCGTGCGGCTGGGTTTGGAGACTTCGGCTCCCGCCAAACCGGGTGATACCGACCGGGTTTCCCGGTCGGACGCGAACGGCAGCCGGAGCCGCGTGCAGCCGACGGTGCGCGGCCTGCCCGTGCCGGCGAACGCCGCCGGCGCCAGTTTTCTCTCGCCCCGGCTCAAGGCGCGCATGACGGAACTGGGCTTGAGCGCCGCCGACTTGGCGGGCGTGGCGGGCAGTGGCGCGGCGGGGCGCGTAACCGTCGAGGACTTTGAAAAATTCATCGCCCATCTCGAAAAACAAAAAATGAGCCAGGCCTCGACGATGCGGGTGGCCGTGGCGGACGCGATGCGGCGCAGCTGGACCCGGCCACTGGCCCACGTGGGCATGCCGGTGTGCCTCGACCCGCTGTTCGCCTACCGCAAGGTGGCGCGGCCCAAACCCGGCCCGGCGCTTTGTGCGTTACGCGCACTGGCGGTGGCGCTGGCGGAAAATAGCGCGCCAGCCGGCCGCCTGGTCGGCAACAAAATCGTCCACCCGTCCGCCATCGACATCGGATTTGCCGTCGAAGCCGAGGATGGTGTGCTCGTGCCGGTGATTCGAAACGCGGACCAGCGGTCGCTGAAGGATCTGATCGCGCCTTACAACGAGCTGGTGGAAATGGCCCGCGAACGCAAATTGCCGCCCAATGCGACGGGCGGTTCCATCGCCACCGTCACCAATTTCGGCACCTTTGGCCTGGAATGGGCCACGCCGATTCCGCTGCCGGAACAGACGCTCGTGCTGGGCATGGGCGCCGCGCGCCACGCACCGAGTTGGGATTCCGTAAAAGGCCAGTTTGTGCCGATCATGGAAGCAAACCTGACTCTGAGTTTTGATCACCGGGTCATCGACGGCGGCGCAGCCGGAAGATTGCTCCAGCGCGTCGCGGCCCTGATCTCCAAGCCGGAGGAGCTTTGACGGCCGCGCGGGTCTTTGGCTTTTCATTCTTCGAGCCGTCTGATAAAGCTTACCCGTACATACCATGAATTTTATTAAAGCAACACTCGCCGCCTTGACGTTGATCGTCCTGTTTGATTCGTTGGGAAACAGCCAGCCGGTCGCGGCCGGGGACGGGCTGCTGGCGAGCCAGACGCGCCCGTTCGATTCCAAGCTCGCCCCTATGCTTCTCCACACCGAAGGAACCCGGGTTCTCGATGCGAACGGCCATCCGGTCCGGCTTCACGGCGTCAACATCGCGTCGCTGGAATACCGGACCGACGGTGACCATGTGCAGGAATCGGTGAACCGCGCCATCAATGACTGGAAGGTAAACTTCATCCGCCTGCCGCTGGTCCAGGACCGCTGGTTCGGCAAAATGGAAGACCAAACCGATAGCGGCGCGGCTTATCGCGCCATCGTGGACCACATTGCGGACACCTGCGCGGCGGCGCATGTTTATATCGACCTGGATTTGCACTGGTCGGACTGCGGCACATGGGTCAATGACGGCGGCCGGCTCGGTCAGCACAACCTGCCGGACCAGAACTCCGTGGTCTTCTGGCACGACATGGCCGCGCGGTACAAAAATCATCCCTACGTCATTTTCGGACTCTACAATGAGCCCCACGACGTGCCCTGGGACGTGTGGCGCAACGGCGGCACGGTTACGGACATCCCGGCCCGATGGAACCCCGACCAGACCAATATCACCTACGAGGCGGTGGGGATGCAGAAGTTATATGACACCGTCCGCGCCGCCGGCGCGGAAAATGTCGTGACCGTGGGCGGCCTGAACTGGGGATACGATCTGAGCGGCGTGCTGCAAGGCCAGGCGATCACCGGCACCAACTTCGTCTATGAAACTCATCCCTATCCGAACAAAAAGGATTGGGACAAATGTTTTGGCGAGGTCAGCAGCCAATACCCGGTGTATGTGGGGGAATGGGGTTTTGGCGGACGGAACCTGGGTGAGACCGACGGTCTCGCCTATGGACAACGGATGATGGATTACATAAAAGCGCACGCCATCCCCATGTGGACGGCGTGGGATTTCAGCGCGACCGCGGGGCCGACCATGTTTAAAAACTGGCGGTATGAGCCGACGCCGTTCGGCGAATTCGTCGGAAAACAACTGGCCGGGACAGCCGCGGCCCGCGGCTCAAAAAATTGAAGCATTCCAAATGAAAAAGGCGGGACCGAAGTCCCGCCGGAAAGATCTGGACAGATTCGCGAACTACTTGGCCGCCGGTTCGGGAGTCGCCCGGTCCTCTTTTTCGCGGACGAGGGTTGCACCCTTGCCAAGTCGCTTGCGCAGGTAGGTCAGTTTGGCCCGGCGGACTTCGCCCTGGCGTTCCACTTCAATTTTGTCCACGCGCGGCGAATGCAACGGGAACACGCGCTCCACGCCTTCACCATAGCTGATGCGGCGGACGGTGAAGGTCTCATTCAAGCCATGCCCGCGTTTGCCAATCACGACGCCGGAGAAGATCTGGATGCGCTCCTTGTCACCTTCCACCACCTTGGTATGCACGCGGATGCTGTCGCCGACCGCGAATTTCGCGTCGTCCTTGCGATACTGCTCCGATTCGATTTTTTCCTGTAATGCCTGGTTCATAAATCTCTCCGATGGTGACAAGTGGCACGTGTCATGTGACACGATCGACATGCGCGGGTTCTTGTCACCTGTCACCCGTCACCTGTCACTTACAACAAATCCGGCCGCCGTTCCCGCGTCCGCAACTTCGCCTGTTCGCGCCGCCACTTTTCAATCTCGGCGTGGTTGCCCGACACCAGAACGTCCGGAACCGGCATGCCGCGAAATTCCGCCGGCCGCGTGTACTGCGGATATTCCAATCCCGGCTCGCCGGGACTGAACGACTCGTCGCGCGAACTTTCATCGTCGCCCAACACCCCGGGCAGCAACCGGACCACGGCGTCAATCACCACCATCGCGGGCAATGCCCCGTTCGTCAGCACATAGTCGCCGATGGACAACTCGTCGTCCGCCAGCGCGTCCCGCACACGCTCGTCAAAACCTTCGTAATGACCGGTGACGAGCAGCAAATCGTCCCCTTGCGCCAGTTCGCGCGCGATGGCCTGGCGAAACGGCCGCCCGGCGGGCGACAGCAAAATCACGCGCGTCTTTTCGCGCTTCAAACTTTCCACGGCCTCAAAGAGCGGCTCCGGCTTCAGCAACATTCCCGGGCCGCCGCCAAAGGGCCGGTCGTCCACGGTCTTGTGCCGGTCATGCGTCCAGTCACGGAGATTGTGGATCTTCAAATCCAACAAACCGGCTGTCCGCGCGCGCTTGACGATGCTCTCGTCCAGCGGTCCGGCAAACATCGCCGGAAACAAAGTGAGCACGTCGATTTTCATGTTGCAGCGTGCCCGGCGGTGGCAGACCGCCGCCACCCATCAAGCCGCCGGCTGGTCCTCGACGATTTCCACCGAACAACGCAGCCCCTTTTTGGCGCTGCCGGCGAGCAACAGGGACCGGATGGCGTTGATCGTCACCCCGTGCCGACCGATGATTTTGCCGACATCCTGCTGGTCCAGGCGGAGTTCATAAACCGTCATGCCCTCGCGTTCCACCGGGGTAACGGAAACCGCCCCGGGATTTTGCACCAGTCCCTTGACGACGTATTCCAAAAACGCCTGCATGACGCCAAAAAAACAATCAGGCCGCCGCCGTGACCTTGCCGGCCTTCTTGATAAAGCTGGCCACGGTTTCGCTCGGTTGCGCGCCCTTGCCCAGCCAGTATTTGGCGCGATCGAGTTTAAGCGAAAAATTGTCGCCCTTTTTCAAAGGCTGATACGTGCCGATTTCCTCGATGAACTTGCCATCGCGCGGACTGCGGCTGTCAGCCACCACAATGCGAAACACCGGGGCATTCTTGGTCCCCACGCGTTTCATGCGAATTTTTACTGCCATAAATTATTCAAAAGAGCACAGAGACTAACGTCACCCGGCGCGCTTGGCAAGCCTTGTTTTCAACGAAAAAGGCTGCTTGCCGGCCTCGCCAATCGCTGGTTTGCTGTGGTGACATGAGCCGGCCCTATGAAGAAATTTTGAGCGGTGAGACCCTGCCGCGCTCCGCCCCGGGCACGCGGCATGAAATGATTTGTGACCGCTTGCACCGGTTGATGACCGCCAGTGTCGCGAACCTGCCCGCCACGCAATTGCTGGCGCCGCGCACAAAAGTCAACGTTTCCCGCGCGACGGCCATCTGCCCCGATCTGGCCCTCGTCACCGTGGCCACCGGGAAACTCTGGCTCGCCGCGGAAATTATCAGCACGGACGATCATCAAGCTGACACGGTCATCAAGAAACAGCTGTACGAAGACATCCGCGTGCCCCGGCTCTGGATGGTGGACCCCCGTTACGACAACGTGGAGATTTATCAGTGCACGGAATGGGGGCTGGCCTTGAAGGGCATTCTGGCGGGAAGCGAGGTGCTCGGCGAGGCGTTGATTCCTGAATTTCAGATTGTCATCGCCCACTTGTTCGCCGCGCCGTCCCCAACGCATTAATTTCCAGTTTTTTTGCTTGAATGAAAACCCTTGCGGGGTTGTCTTAAGGTCGATAACTGGAAACTATAAACAAACCTATGAAAAAATCCTCACTGATATTGACCCTGGCGGCCGGCCTGCTGCTGCTGGGCTTCGGCGCGGCGCGCTTGTCCGCGGCGGACGCGAGTGCGCCGGTCACCATCACCGGCACCATGGTCTGCGGCAAATGCACGCTGCACCTGACCGACTCCTGCCAGAACGTGGTGCAGGTTCAAAAGGACGGCAAGACCGTCAATTACTTCCTCGAACAAAACAATGTGAGCAAGGCCGAGCACAAGGCGGTTTGCGGCGGTGATTCGGAGAAGGTGACTGTCACCGGCACCGTCACTGAACAGGGCGGCAAGGAAATGATGACGCCGACCAAGATCGACGTGAACAAATCCTGATTTCAAATCCTGATTTTTACCACTCAACCGCCGCCGGGCTCGGCCAACTGGCGGCGGTTGAATTTTACCACGTCGGCGTAGCGGACGCCGGTGCCGCCAAAGATATCCAACGCCGAACCAACGGTCAGATCCACTTTCCCTCGCCCCAGCCGGGTGACTTCCTCCAGATCGCCCAACGCATTCGCGCCGCCGGCGTAGGTGGTGGGCAGGGGTGTCCATTGCCCGAGTTTTTCCACGAGTTCCCGGTCAATGCCATGGCATAAACCTTCCACGTCCACCGCGTGAATCAAAAATTCCGCACAGTTCCGGGCGAGTTGTTGGAGTGCATCCGATGAAATGGCCAATTCCGTAAACTGTTGCCAGCGGTCGGTGACCACCCAATAATTCCCGTCCCGCCGGCGGCAGCTCAAATCCAGCACCAGCCGGGATTTGCCGACGGCTTTGACCAATTCGCCCAACCGCCCGGCATCCACGCGGCCTTCGCGAAACACCCAGCTGGTGGCGATGACGTGGGACGCGCCGGCGTCGAGCCAGGCCCGCGCGTTTTCCGCGTTGATGCCGCCACCGATCTGGAGTCCGCCGGGAAATGCCGCCAGCGCCGCGCGGGCTTCGGTCTCATTGCCGGGACCGAGCATGATGACGTGGCCGCCGGTGAGCCCGTCCCGCTGGTAGAGTTCGGCGAACCACGCCGCGGGTTTTTCGGAGACAAAGTTCGTCCGCAGGCGGACGGCCTCGCCGAGCGAGCCGCCGACAATTTGCTTCACTTTGCCTTCATGCAGGTCAATGCAGGGACGAAACATGCGTCCAAGCTAAATTCGCGCGGGGAAAATGCACACTTAAAAATTTGACGCCGCGCCGGGAACAGAGAATCTTGTCCGTGTTTGAATTCGTGAAAAGGCTGTTTTTGATCCCTCCGGCGGGTGGCAAATGGATTTTTGCCCTCGCGTTGGTTCTGTGCCTTGATTTTTCCGTCAACGCCAAACCCTACGGATTGGACCCGTCCCCGGCCATCGGACCGTTTCTGAACGGCACGATGCCGGAAACCGCCCCCGGCATTTCTGGCGACTGGTCGGCGGTGGCGGCCTTTCCGAACCTGCTGTTCACCAACTCCGTCGGCCTGACGTTCGTGCCGGGTACGGACCAGTTGTGCGTCTGGGAACGCGAAGGCCGCATCTGGACATTTGTAAATGATCCGGGCGTGACGCAAAAAAAACTCGTGCTCGACCTCAGCCACCAATGCCAGGGTTGGGACGATTCCGGTCTGCTGGGCGTGGCGTTTCACCCGGGCTTCGCGACCAACCATTATGTTTTCGTCTATTACACCTGGTGCCCGCCCGGCACCGTCGCCGGCAGCCCGACCACCCGGCCACCCTCCACCGGTGATTATCACGACCGGCTTTCACGCTTTACTCTGGACCCGGATGGGGTCGCCATTCCGGGGTCGGAAGTTGTGTTCGTGGATCTCAAATGCGACACGATCTGGCATCACGGCGGCGGCATGTTCTTTCACCCCAAAAACGGGTTTCTGTACTATACCGACGGCGACAGCTCCAATGGCGACAATGACCAATACATCGACAAAAGCCTGTTCTCCGGCGTGTTCCGGATTGACGTGGACTGCCGCGGCGGCGCCATCAGCCATCCCATTCCGCGCCAGCCAGCCAACGGTCGCACGGCACATTATTTCATCCCCAACGATAATCCTTTCGTCGGCCAATCCAACGTTCTTGAGGAATTCTTCTGCCTCGGCCTGCGCAGTCCGCACCGCATGACCTACGACCCGGTCACGGGCCGGATTTTCATCGGTGACGTCGGCGAAAGCGCGCGGGAAGAAGTGGACGTGATTGAGCCGGGTGAATCCGGCCTGAATTTTCAGTGGAATTACTGTGAAGGGACGTTGGGCAAAATGCCGACTACGTACATCGGCATCAGTCGCGGACCGGTGCTGGATTACCCGCACACCGACGGGCGCGCGGTCATCGGCGGTTATGTCTATCGCGGCAAAACATTCGCCGCCGATCTGGGCGGCAAATACATCTTTGGTGACAACGTCATGCGAATCATCTGGGCCATGGACGAAACCACCACGCCCGTCAAAAAGATTGTCCTGTGCGTCATGCCCAAAGGCACCGGACCGAATTCCGGTTCCGATTACACCGGGCTTTCGTCGTTCGGCGTGGATGCCGGCGGCGAAATTTATTTTTGCCAGATGAGCAGCATTGGCGGTCGCATTTTCACCCTGGCCCGCGGCGGACCCCCGCCGCCGAGCCATCCCTTTCCCAAACTGCTCTCGCAAACCGGCGTGTTCTCCGACCCGGCGCAACTCACCCCGGAACCCGGTTTGATCCCCTACACCGTCAATGCCCCGCTGTGGTCGGACGGCGCGGTCAAAACCCGCTGGATGACGCTGCCCGCCGGCACGACCATCCATTTCGCGCCGAATGGCGAATGGACCTTCCCCGCCGGCACCGTGTTCGTGAAACATTTCGAGCTGCCGGTGGACGACACGAATCCAAAAATTCTGCACCGGCTTGAAACCCGTCTGCTCGTCCGCGACACGAACGGCACGGTCTATGGCGCCAGCTACAAATGGCGCGCCGATCACAGCGATGCGGACCTGATCACGGCCGGGTTGACCGAGAACATCACCATCAAAACCGCCGGCGGCACGCGCACCCAGCGCTGGTTTTATCCCGGACGCCAGGATTGCCTGACCTGCCACACGCCCGTCTCGGGCGGCGTGCTCGGCGTCAAGACCTGCCAGCTCAACGGCGATTTCCAGTATCCGAACGGCGTGACCGACAACCAGCTTCGCGCGTGGAACCACCTCGGCCTCTTCGACACCAAGCTGGATGAAAACGACATTCCGCGATTTGCCCGGCTGGTGGCCGTGACCGACCCGGCCGCACCGCTGGAACTCCGCGCCCGTTCCTATCTCGACGCCAATTGTGCGCAATGTCACCGGCCCGGCGGCGTCGAGGCATTTTTTGACGCGCGTTTTGACACGCCCCTGGCAAAACAGGCCCTGCTTAACGGACCGGTTGCCAATCCGCTCGGAATTCCCGGCGCAAAAATTGTCGTGCCGGGGAACCCGGCCAAATCCGTTCTCTATCATCGCATCAGCATTGTCAGTGACCTGCAAATGCCGCCGCTGGCCAGAAACACCGTGGACCAGCCGGCGGTTGCCACCATGGCGGAATGGATTAATTCCCTGTCCCCCGTGCCACCGTCGCTGCCGCCCGGTTGGACGCACGCGGATATTGGCACGGTCGGTCTGGCCGGTGACGCCAGCTTTTTGAATGACCGTTTCAACCTCATCGCCTCCGGCGCCGATATTTGGGACACCGCCGATGGCTGCCACTTCGCCGGCACGCCACTGACCGGCGACGGGCAAATCATCGCGCGCGTCGTTACCATGCAATACACCGATCCGTGGGCCAAGGCCGGCATCATGTTCCGGGAGAATTTCTCACCCGGTGCCAGAGACGCCTTGATGGTCCTCACGGCCAGCGGCGGCTCGGCCTTCCAACGACGCGTGAAAACTGGTGAACTGACCTGGAACACCGACGGCCTGCCGGCTGGCGTTCCGTACTGGGTGCGACTCGTCCGCGCCGGCGACATGTTCACCGGTTACGTTTCAAAGGATGGCCAGAATTGGAAACCGGTGGACAGTATCGCCGTCCCGATGGGCCGGACCGTTTATGTCGGCCTCGTCATCACCGCACACAACAATGTGGAACTCAATTCCGCGCTCTTCGACCACGTCACCGTCACGCCCGCGCCTTAAAGTAGCAGCGGACGTAAGTCCGTTCACTCTTGAGATGGAGCCGACTCACGTCGGCGGCTACAAACCGCGCTTGCCCATTTCCTGTTAATGGGCTGTCAGGAGTCGCAGGGCACAACATAGCTAACTTCGAACCGGGTCCTTAACCTCAACGGACAATCTGCGGAACCTTTCCAATCCTCGACAAGCGGCAAATTATTCTTAAATTGTGGGGATGTCGTTTCGATTGGCGCGGCTGAAAACCGGCCAATCGTAAATCGTCAATCGTAAATCATAAATGAACCAGCCATTGACCATCGCCGGACGTGAATTCCGATCGCGCCTGATTCTGGGCACGGGGAAGTTTTCCTCGCCGGAAGCCATGCGCGACGCGCTCGACGCCAGCGGCACGGAATTGGTCACCGTCGCCTTGCGCCGCGCGGATTTGAGCGGCCGGCGCGACCCGTTCGCAAACATTCTGGAGTTCATTGACCCGAAAAAGTTCCTGTTGCTGCCCAACACCAGCGGCGCCATGAACGCCGATGAAGCCGTCCGGCTCGCGCGCCTCGCCGCCGCCGCCGGCCTGCCGAAATGGATCAAACTCGAAATCCATCCCGACCCGCGTTATCTGCTGCCCGATCCGGTGGAAACATTCAAGGCCGCTGAAATCCTGGTGAAGGAAGGGTTCACCGTCCTGCCGTACATCAACGCCGACCCGGTGCTGGCAAAACGGTTGCAGGACGCCGGTTGCGCCACCGTGATGCCGCTCGGTTCACCCATCGGCTCAAACCGCGGCATCCAGACGCGCGACCAGATCCGCATCATCATCGAGCAGGCCACCGTGCCGGTGGTCGTGGATGCCGGGCTGGGGGCGCCGAGCCATGCCGCGGAGGCGATGGAGCTGGGCGCGGACGCCGTGCTCATCAACACCGCCATCGCGGTCTCGAGCGATCCGAATCGCATGGCGGTCGCTTTCAAAACCGTGGTCGAGGCCGGTCGTGCCGCCTACGAAACCGGTATGGTGGCGCAACAGGAAACCGCCAGCGCCACGAGTCCATTGACCGCGTTTCTGGATTAGCCCAAAAAAACGTCCGCGCCGGACCGGGAATTTACCAAGACAGTGAAATGAAATTGTAGGCACCGGCGCGAGCCATTCCAGAACACAACCGGAACGCCTTGTCCTTGGGCGAATCGGGAAATTCTCCGACGATCTTCAGCCGTAGGTCACACCTGAATTCTTAAACCGTCTTTTGAGTGTTCGGCTGCGGGAAATATTCGCATAAAAGTGTCGTGGCATTAGAGTTGCTATTGGCTGGGCAATGAAAATGGACGTTCGTTCAATTACCATTGCCGGTGCCATTCTCGTCATGTCCAGTGTGGCTGGATTCGCACAGGATTGGACGAAAAGCCCGCAAGATTGGTCAAAGAATTCTCAAAGTCAGACTCCTCCAAGTCAGACGCAACCTCCTGCCACGCAGGTGCAGACGCCTCAGCCGGCGCCGCAGACCAGTCAACCGCAAATTCCCCAGAATCAGACGCCTCCCGCACAAAGTTGGACGCAGACACCGTCACCCCAATATCAGACGCCGGATTCCGCAGATTGGACACAAAGCCTGTACTCCCGGGTGAAGCTCGGCGGCTTTTTTCAACAAGATGCAACCTTGGATACAACGAGATCTTCAGGCGTATCGAGCCTATCGACAAATGGAACTGCAACGTTCAATTTTGGTTTTCGGGGAGATGTTGTTCTGGGTTACAATATCAATAAATCACTGGCGGCGGAATTTGACACGGGTTTGCTTTGGAATTCCGCGGATACAGTTCTGGGCAATCCGTTGAGTTCCCAGAACGTGAGCTTCGACACCTATACCATTCCCATACTGCTGAACTTCATTTACAAGATCCCGATGAAGGGTCACTGGTCTTCCTATGTCGGAATCGGAATGGGTGGAGCGGCTTCCCTACTCGATTATAACATAGGCGGATCGGACCTGACCGACTTCAATTTCGTATTCGCCTATCAGGCGGAGGCCGGTTTGAAATACAAGTTCAGCCAAAACGCCTCCGTTGGCATTGCCTACGATTTTTTGGGCACAACGGACCCAAGCTGGAACGTCAGCCAAACCATTGGCGCGCCTACAACCTTTATACACTTTAAAGAGAAAGGCTTTTACACCCATTCCATCACCCTCAGCTTTACCTGGGATTTCTAAATCCGGTCAGTCTCCATTCGTGTCTTCGCTCCACGGTTCCGTTGTCCGCGTGCCGGCCGCTTACAACTCAACGGCGTTCAATTCTTTGTTTCCCTAACCGGCCAATACGGGTTAAAAGATGGCTGTGAATCACACCACGTTATCGGTTGGGCGTGTCCGAAAACTGCTGGCCGCCGCCCGTCAGGCCCGTGTTCTGGTCGTCGGCGACGTGATGCTCGATCAGTTTATCTGGGGCGGCGTGTCGCGCATTTCACCGGAGGCGCCGGTGCCCGTGGTGGAATTCGAGCGGGAAAGCTTCATGCCCGGCGGCGCGGCGAACGTCGCGCGCAACCTGGCTGCGCTCGATGTCCCCACGGAACTGTTCGGCATGATCGGCCAGGACGAAAACGGCCGGCGTTTGAAGAAACTGCTCTGCGGACAAAACATCCATTGCGGCGGCCTGCTGGCCAACGCCACGCGCCATACGAGCGTCAAAACCCGCATCGTCGCCCACCAGCAACAGGTCGTGCGCATTGACCGCGAAACGCGCGATGGCCTGGATGCGCGCCTGACCGGCCGGTTGCTGGCGGAAATCAAATCGAAACTCCCCAAAACTGACGCCGTGATCATCGGCGATTACGGCAAAGGGGTCATCACCCAGCCGTTGCTCAACGAAATCAAATCGCTTTGCCGCGCACGCGGCATCTGGTTGAGCCTCGACCCCAAGCCGGTCCATCACCTGAATCTGGCCGGGCTTTCGCTGATTACTCCCAATCGCAAGGAGGCCTTCGAACTCGCGAATCTGGCTGACGAGACGCGCTGCGCCCATCCGCTCGCGGACAAAAACCTGATGCTCGTGGCCGAACGGTTGCTCAACGAACTCCGTCCCGCGGCGCTGTTGATCACGCTCGGCGAACTGGGGATGTTGCTCTGCCGGCGGGGGCAAAAGCCCTTCCATATCCCGACGGTGGCGCAGGAAATATTCGATGTTTCCGGCGCCGGCGACACGGTCATCGCCACGTTCACGCTGGGGATTGCCGCGGGCGCATCGTCGCTGGAGGCGGCGATGTTGTCGAATCACGCCGCCGGCATCGTGGTCGGCAAGGTCGGGACCGCCACGGTCTCACCGGAGGAATTAGTCAAAAGTTTTCGAAGGTAGGGACGCCACGCTGTCCCGATAAATCGGGAGTCGCCGCAACGCGCCGACCCCACCACGGCCAATGAATTCCAAAGTCACCGTCGAAACGATTCGCGCGATGAAAAGCCGCGGCGAGAAAATCGCCGCGTTGACGGCCTACGATTTCCCCATGACGAAATTGCTCGATGAGGCGGGCGTTCCGCTCATTCTCGTCGGCGATACCCTCGGCATGGTGGTGCTGGGCCATCCCGACACCACCCCGGTGACGATGGCGGACATGGAACATCATGTGCGCGCCGCCGCCCGCGCCAGGCCCCAGGCACTGCTCGGCGCGGACATGCCGTATCGTAGTTATGAAACACCGGCCGGGGCGGTTGAAAATGCGAAACGCCTGATTGCCGCTGGCGCGGAATTCATCAAGGCCGAAGGCGGGCGCGAAATCCTGCCGCAGGTGTCGGCCATCCTCTCGGCCGGCATCCCGTATTGCGGGCATGTGGGGATGCTGCCGCAACATGTCCTGGAGGAAGGCGGCAAATATCACATCAAAGGCCGTGACGACGCGGGCCGGTTGAAACTGTTTGACGACGCGACGGCGCTGGCCAAGGCGGGCGCGTTCGCTCTGGTTCTGGAAATTGTGACGCCGCCGGTCGCCAGGGAGCTGACCCGGACACTTCCGATGCCGACGATCGGAATTGGCTCCGGCCCGGATTGCGACGGGCAGATTCTGGTGATTTCCGATTTGATTGGCATGTTCCCCTGGTTTACGCCGCGCTTTGTGAAACCGCGGATGAATGGCGCGGCGGAAATCAAGTCCGCCGTGACCGCCTGGAAAAATTCCCTGGTTTAATCCGGGAACTTTTTAATGGCCCAAGTGTTGCTTTACACAGTCTGAAATCGCATGGAATTGGAATCATTGATTGAATCCGCAGCGGCCAACGGCGCCAGTGATCTGCACCTGGAAGCCGGCATGCCGGCGGCCTTGCGCGTGCGGGGCACCCTCCGGGTGGCCGGCGAACCGGTGGCGCCGAAATTGTTGATGGACATGGCCCGGACGCTCATCGGCGAAAACCAGTGGCCGGTCTTCCTGGAACGACGTTCGTATGACCTGTCCAAAACCGTCCGCGGCATCCGTTGCCGGATCAACGTCCTGCAAACATCGCGCGGCGTCGGCCTAGCCATCCGCCTGCTCAGCCCCTTTCAGGCGACGGTGGAGAAGCTCAATCTGCATCCGGACCTGAAAAAACTCGTCAAGAACACCCACGGCCTGATTCTGATTTGCGGCCCCACCGGCAGCGGCAAATCCTCGACGTTGGCTGCCCTGATCCAGGAAATCAACCTCACCGAAACCCGGCACATCGTCACGGTGGAAAGCCCCATCGAATACACCTTTCGGCCACGCCGCGCCTATATCCGCCAGCGCGAAGTCGGGCGCGACACGCCCAGCTTCGAGCAGGCCCTGCTGGACGCCTTGCGGGAGGATCCGGACGTCCTGATGGTGGGCGAAATGCGCGACCCGGAAACGATGCGCCTGACCCTGAGCGCATCGGAGACGGGTCACCTCGTTCTGGCCACGGTGCATTCCTCAAGCTGCGCCGAGGCGCTGCAACGCGTGGCTTCGGCGTTCCCGGCGGAAATTCAAAGCGCCGTCTGCGCCCAGCTGTCCGATTGCCTCGTCGCGGTCGTCTCCCAACGCCTCCGTTTCCGACAGGATTTGAACATCGTGGTTCCCGAGTGTGAAATCCTGATGGCCACGCACGCCGTGAAAAATTTCGTCCGCACCCGTGAATTCTTCAAAGTCATCACCGCCATTGAGACCGGCGCCGATCACGGCATGTGGACCTTCCAGCGCTATGCCAAATGGCTGGAGACCCGGAGCAATTTCTTCATGCCCGCGCCGGATGCGGAACCGCCCGACAGCGAACCGGCCGAATCCCTGCCGGCGACCACAGCGCTGCCCGCCCTGATCACCAGCACGCCCAAGGTGGAAACGAAAACCAAGGCGCCCGCCGTTCACGAAAGCGGGCGGATTGAAATCGAACCGGTCGAAGGCGAATTCGGAAAGATTCTCAAGATCAAAAAATCCTAGAGCGTTTTAAATAAAACTGTGGCCTGGCTCTGAGGCCCGATCGAAAAATTCCGCGAGGTTTTGGACTGCGGCAGTCCAAGACGCTAGGGCGCCTTCCGATTAACCCAAGACACCTTGCCGGCCAAAGTATTTTTGAAACCGCTCTAGCCCGTGGACCGGTAAGCAAGCCGGTGGGAAAAATCTTGTCTCGGCACCACGGACTGCGCTAATCCTCTGAGGAAGCACTATGCACCGACGCGAATTTTGCAAACTCATGGCTGCCAGCGCCGGACTGGCTGCCTCCTTCCCCATGGCCGTCAACCTCGCGCCGGCGGCGGAGGTTACGGGTCCTCCCGATACCGGCTCGCCCACCAGCTTCCCCATCTCCGACTGGGAGGCGGTGGTCAAGGAAGAATGGGGCACCGCCGGCCATCAAGCCGGGCCGGATACCTGGGACGGTGTGCCGCTGAAATCACCGGCCATCCCGGGACTGGCGGGAGACGGACCGTTCACGGCGGACTGGCCATCGTTGCTCAACTATGACGTGCCCGAATGGTATCGCGATGCCAAGTTTGCCATCTGGACCCATTGGAGTCCCCAGTGCGTTCCCGAAGACAGCGACTGGTACGCCCGCAACATGTATATCCAGAACCAGGGGCAATATAATTACCAGCTGAAGCATTACAATCACCCGTCAAAATCCGGCTACAAGGACCTGTGCGCTCAATGGACCTTGTTGAACTGGGAACCGGAAGCCTTGATGGAACGTTACCAGCGGGCGGGCGCGAAGCTGTTCCTTGCCCTGGCCAATCACCACGACGGTTTTGATGCCTGGAACTCCAGGCATCATGCCTGGAACGCCCAAAACATCGGCCCGCACCGGGACGTCATCGGCGCTTGGGCCGCGGCGGCGCGTCAACAGGGCCTCCGCTTCGGCGTGACCGTCCACGCCGCCCGCAACTGGTGGTGGTTTCAAGTGGCCCATCTGTGTGACCGGATCGGTCCGCTGGCCGGGGTGCCATACGACGGCCACCTGACACTGGACGATGGCAAGGGCCAATGGTGGGAGGGCTACGACCCGCAGGAACTCTATTGCCGCAAACACGGCATCCGCGAAAACCCGGATGACGCCTACGTCGGCAATTTCTACGACCGGGTCCGCGACCTGATTGATCAACACGACCCGGACCTGCTCTATTTTGACAACGACCTGCCGCCGCTGGGCTGGGCGGGCATGAACATCGCCGCTTATTTTTACAACCACAACCTGAAGCTGCGCGGCGGCAAGGTGGACCGGGTGCTCAACGTCAAGCACGTGCCGGACGATCTGGTCAAGGCCGTCGTGCCCGATTACGAGCGCGGCGTCACCAACCGCATCATGCCCTATACCTGGCAGTCCGAAACCTGCATCGGCGACTGGCATTACAATCGGGAACGCTTTCTCCAGCATTCCTACATGAAGCCGGGACAGGTCATCCATTGGATGGTGGACGCCGTCAGCAAGAACGGCATCTTCGTTCTCAATATTCCCGGCAAACCGGATGGCACGCACGATGCCGACGAACTCGCCATCCTCGATGCCATCGGCGGCTGGATGCGCATGAATGGCGAGGCCATTTACGCCACGCGGCCCTGGAAGGTTTTCGGGGAAGGCGCGCACGAGGCCAAGGGCGGTTCTTTTTCCGGGCACAGCACCAGCGTGCTGGACGCCCAGGACATTCGGTTCACCCGCAACAAACAAGGCGACGTGGTGTATGCCATCGTCCTCGGCTGGCCCGACGGCGACATCGTAATCAAGAGCCTCGGCACCGCATCCCCGGTGCAGCCCGGCAAGATTCATCACGTGGAGATGCTCGGCAGCGAGCACAAGCTCAAGTGGAACCAGTCCGCCGGATCACTCACCATCCGCAAGCCAAAAGTAAAGCCGTGTGATTTCGCCTGCGCGCTCAAGGTCAGCCTGGCCTGAGTGTCAAAGCCGTGTTAAAGCGACCAAAACGCAAAGCGAATAAGGCCGACGGAGCCATTACAAATTTAAGCGGCGTGGATTTTATGGACGCTTTGCGGGCACTGCTCAATACCCCGTCACCACGCTCCGAGAAGCGCAGACCAAATTGAAAACGCGGATAAAACGCATTGGCAATATTCTCTGGCACCATAAATGGGCATTCTTGTTATTTCTAGTCGGTACACTTTTGGAAGGTGCTGCCCTAGCCTTGGAGTTTTCCGACGCCCTGCATCCACTCTATCGGGTTATTGCACCCACTTATTGGCACGTTTCCGCTGCCTATAATAAATTAGCGCAACCAGGATATGTACTGCCCACCGATAACGGGTATAAGGAATTGAGCAAAATTCTATGCTCTCTGCCAGAAGTGGTTGAATGGGCCGGCTCTGGTAGCCATACGAATGGGGGCGTCCTTAAAAACAACCTCAGACTTGAGATTGCCGCTCAAGACCCAGTTTTTCGGAGGGCCGGGGTTGCCTTTTATGACAATGTTATTGATTTTAAAATTAGTTGCACTTCCCGAAAAGACCTCTTTATAGGGCAATGCCCAAAGACTTGGTTGAAGGACACGATTAGCGACACAAAAACTCTCTGGATCACGGTCTGGGCATTTCTCTTGTTTGTAATCGGAGCAGCGTTAGAATTTTTTACGCTCATTTTTGAGCTTTCTCAGAAAGAGGGCGAGCCTACCAGTAATTTGGATCAATTTTCTGATAGTGAGCCAAGTTCCTATTAAGGCCACAATGGCGAACGATAGAACGATAATCGCTCTGGGCCACCAATTTATGTGATTATCCACGTATTTAGGGTCTAAATCTCCGCAGGGCACCTTATCGTGTTCGTCTCAGAAAAATACTTCTGCCAAACTAACTTATTTGTAATCTGAATGTTACTTTAACCGTTTGGGTTTGTGAAATATACAATCCCGTTCTTCTTTTAGCTTGGACAGCCTTTGTCCAACCCCACCCGCTAGGATGTCGTCGAAAATGAAAGGCAATATGAACAACGAACAACTCGAACTCGGCATCCACGGCAGCAAATTACAACTGAACGGGAACGGTCATCCTGTAGCCCGGGACCGGCGCACCCGGGCCCAGTGGTGGTTCACCCAGATGCGAAACATCGTGGGCCGCGCCATGGATTGGGAAACCACCGGCACCCCGCGCCCGGAACAAATCTGGATTCCCGGCGCGCACCGCGAAGTGGAAGTCTGACAAAGCGGATGGTTGGATTGTTGGATTATGGGATTGATGGTTTTGGCCCGCACCAATCCATTCGTCCATTAATCCATCAATCCCTTCCCATACCCGGCACTCACGAAGTCACGGACCACCGTGATTTCCTCTTCGATCATGGTGTGCGGCTTGGCGAATTCGCGCCATTCGACGTTGAGGCCCGCGGCTTTGAGCAGCGGTATTTGCGGACGGACCTGGGCAATCGGTATCAGGGGATCGCCGGTGCCGTGCGTCATGAGCAGCCGTTGTTGCCGGGCCACCGGTGGCAGTTCCGCCAGCAGCTTGTCCGGTTCATGCACCCAGCCGCTGATGCCGACAATGACGGCCAGCCGATGCGGATAACGCAAGCCCACGTCAACCGCCATCAGACAGCCCTGCGAAAAACCGCCCAGAGTCGTTTGTTCCGCCGGAAATCCGCGCGCGGGCAAATCATCGAGCAACTCAAACAGCAATGTCCGGCTGCGCTGCACACCCGGCAGGATATTGTTCAAATCGAACCATGCGTACCCGCCATAATAATCGTCCGGGGCGTTGACCAGCAGATAGTTCAGCCACGGCAGGTTCAGCGCCTCCGGCAACCAGCGATAACCTTCGATGCTGTCGCCCAGGCCGTGCAGCATCACCATCAGACGCCGGGAATTTTTCTCCCGGGCCGGAATCAGTTCGCTGTGCAGCATGGAATTATTTTCCGGCCGGCGCGGCGGCTTTCAAGCGTTTGGCCTCCTGATCGAGCCATTGCGTCAATTGCTGGCGCTGGGCGTCGGTGAGCCGGGCCAGCGGATGCATGATTTTGTACTGGCCCGGCGGCATTTCCTTGTAGCCCAGTTCTTCACTGGCGTTTTCCAGCCGCTTGGCAGCCCGTTCCGGATCGTCCACCGGCCAGTCGGAAAAATTCAAATGCCGGCGCCCGCCCTGGACGTCGCTCGCGATCAACCACGATACCGGTGCGATGTGGCTGTACCATGGCCATTGGGTTTCGTAGGAATGACAATCGTAGCACGCCCCGCGGAACAGGGCGGCGATGGGTGGCGGCGGCGCCTCGGCGGCCAGGAAATCGTGAACCACCGGCGGGTTCGTGCGGGCCGGATTGGCGAATTGCAACAACGCAAAAATCACGACCAACCCTCCCAAAATCCATTTTAATTTCGTTTTCATTTTATTTCATCGGACAGGCCGGGGCGCAAAATGTTCGCTGCCGACGTAGCGGCGCCTCGGCAAAGCGCCGCAAACTCCAAAATCATTAAGTGCGGCTTTCTGCCGAAAGCCGCTACGCCCATTTGGCAAAGAGTTCGTCATCGTCATTCAAAAAGTTTCCCGGAGTTCGTCTGGCACGGCAAAAAGCTTCGTACGCGCCGAACTTCGGTCAGCCGGCCGCGCGACCATTTTCGCAACCGGTAAATCGTGCCGAACGCGAAATCCGGCGCCCCCCCGCCCTGCCCGCCGACCCGTTCCGCGCCGCGCCGTACATTGTCAATCATCCACGCCGGCAACCTTGCGTGATACGGATTGCGCCGCACTTCGCCGGTGTGGCACGCCAGCGCCGCGACCAGATCGCCAACCTCCGCAACACCCAGCTCCACCAGCAGATTGGGGTCCGTCATTGGGCCCCAAAATTCCGTCTCCACGACGTGGCATTGGAAACCGGCCGGCAAGGTTTTGAGCGCGTCCAAAACCAGAAAATGCGTGCCGACATGCGTAGGATGCCAGTCATTCTCGTGCGGAATAAATATAACGCGTGGATGCTGCTCCGCCAGAATCCCGGCAACGATTTTGACCGCCGCCTTCCAACGCGTCCAATCTTGCTTGCGTGATTTAAGAGTAATGTGCTCCAGACCTTGTTCCCGCAACAGAATCAAACCAAAGCCCAATGACGCGCAGGCGTTGCGCAATTCCCGCAACCGGGCCGCCCGCCGGCCAGCGTTGCTGCCGCGGGTCACCGCAACATTGACGACGTTCCACTTCGATTCGCGCAACAACCGCAAGGCGAGGCCGCCGACGATGCATTCGTCGTCCGGGTGCGGTGAAAAAATCAAAACGTTGGGCGCGTCCACCCGCATCCGCGGCGGCCGCAGGATTTTTGGCGGACGGCCCGGCGGCAGCTTGCGTCCCCGGTGCAGCAGCCGGGCATGTTCGGAAACGAATTGTCGAAAAGGATTCACTGATTCAACCGGCCTTGATTAAACACGGTCAAAACCGGGATGAACAGAAAAGATTGCCGGCCGGCTGCAGCGGGACAACCACCCGAGAGCGCACACAGCTGGCTTTATCGGGGTCCATCCTTGTGAATCCGTGGTGACGATCATTTTTGTTTGACCATTGTGCCGCCAAACAACAATCGCAGACTGTTCATCACCACCACCACGGTGCTGCCCTCATGGCCGACCACGCCGATGGTCAGCGGAATTTTTCCGAGCATGGCAAAGGTCACCAGCACCACCACGGTGCCGAGCGAAATGACCAGATTTTGCCGGATGACACGCCGCGCCCGCTGGCTCAACCGGAACGCGGCGAGAAAATTCTCCAGCCGGTCGTGCATCAGCACCACGTCCGCCTGCTCCAGCGCGGCGTCCGCACCGCGCGCGCCCATGGCCACGCCGATGTACGCGACGGCGAGACTCGGCGCGTCATTCACGCCGTCGCCAATCATCGCCACGCGCCTGCCTTGTCCGCTCAATTCCTGGATGGCCGCAACCTTTTGCTCCGGCTTTAACTCGGCGCGCACGTCGTCCAGCTTCAATTCCGCGCGCAAATGTTCGGCGGCGCCCTTGCGGTCACCGGTCAACACCACGCTGCGCAACCCTTCGTGCCGCAATTCCTCCACCACCGAGGCGGATTGCGGACGGATGTCGTCGCGCAGAATGACGCGCCCCAGCAAATCACCGGCGGAAATCCAGACCTCGGACGTGCCGGCGCCGGACTGCGGCGCGGCAAATCCGGCCCGGCTGACCAGCGATTCAACCCAGGCGCGTTTGCCGAGGAAGATTTCCCGGCCGTCGCGCCTGGCTTTCAAGCCCTCGCCGGTGACGGATTCAAAGTGCGGGAATTCGATGACTTCCAGTCCGTGCTGCTTCCCATGGCGGGTGATGGCGCGGGCGAGCGGATGCGTCGAAAGTTTTTCCAGCGAATACGCGAGCTGGATGATTTCCGCTTCGCGTCCGGGCGGGAAACCCTCGACGGTTTCCACTCTCAATTCGCCGGTGGTGAGCGTGCCGGTTTTGTCGAGGCAGACGGTGTCGACCTCGGCGAGTTTTTCCACCGCCGCGCCGCCGCGGAACAGGATGCCGTGCCGCGCACCCCAGGCGATGGCGGCGAGCACCGCCGACGGAATGGACAGCACCAGCGCGCACGGCGATGAAACCACGAGCAGCGTCATCGTCCGGTAAAATGCGCTGTTCGACTCGACCGTGGATTTGAAGGCCTGCAGGCCGAAGCCGAGCCACCACACAAAAAACATGGTGAACGACAGGCCAATGACGCCGTAGGTATAATAGGTGCTGAACCTGTCAGCGAACACCTGCGCGGGTGCTTTTTGCTGCTGCGCCTCGCGGATGAGGGTGATGATTTTTTGGAGCGAGCTTTCGGCGGCAGGCCGGGTGACGACCACCTCGACCACGCCCCACAAATTGATGGTCCCGGCCAGCGTGTTGTCGCCAATTTTTTTCTCAACGGGCGTGGCTTCGCCGGTCAGATTTGATTCATCCGTGGCGGTATTGCCCCGGGCGATTTCGCCGTCCACCGGAAACTGCTCGCCGGGCTTGATGAGCAGGCGCATCCCCGGTTTGAGTTGTTCGACTTTGACCTCGCGTTCCTGTCCCTGGGCCTCGATCACCGTGGCGACTTTGGGCGTGTCGCGAAAGAGCGACCGGATTTCCTTCTGCGTGCGGCCGAGCGCGTAATGTTCGAGGGCCCCGGAGAGCGAAAACAGAAACAACAACGTGGCGCCTTCCGCCCAGGCGCCAATGGAGGCGGCGCCGGCGGCCACAAAAAGCATTAAAAAATGGACGTCAATCGTGCGCTTCTGCAGCCGTTCCCAAACTTCCACGGCCGGATAAAAACCACCCGCCAGGCAGGCCGCCACAAAACCGGCAATGGCCGGCGTGTGAAAACCAAATCGACCCAGGAAAAAGCCGGCCAGCCCAAAAACGCCGCACAAAATCGCGGCGGCCAGCTGGGCTTTCCACTCGTCAATTTCCCCGACGTGTTCAAGAAACTCGACGTCGCGCGGAACCACCTTGGGAAACGGCATGTCCCGCCAGCGCCAGAATTTCGGCGCGGTCGGGCAGGTGATGCGGGCAATCGTTGTGGTCGGGCCGTCGTTTTGGATCGTGATTCTTTTCCGCTCGGCCTCGGACAACGGCGTGTCGCACGACCGGCAATCGCCGGCGCCGCTCAACAGGGAACAGGCCTGGCCGGCGTCGGCGGACTGGGCGGCCTGGAACTGGGTCGTGATGCGCTCCGTCAGCTTGACCACGTCGGTGCGGCCCAGCGTGGCCACGGAAATTTTCTGATGCGCCCGGTCAATGGTCACCGCCTCCAGCGTCGGCTCCTCGGCCAGCGCCTCCACGACGGAGCGCGCGAGGCAGGGGTCGGCCCCGGGATGGTCAATGCGCTTGGCGGACGGCAAATTCATAACCGGTTCATGGGTAACATAACGACGAACCCGCCGCGACGCAAAAGGGGCGCACAAAAATTTAGTTTTGACTGTTCAATTCCTCGCGCCTTTGGCACGTTGCGAGGGCATCCATGGCTTGGAACCGGCATTCATCTCAATGAGCAAAGCATACGACAAACCGCAGACTGCCAATCAAAACATTCTTAATTGGGTCCGGCAAATGGCCGAGCTCTGCCGGCCGGACGGTGTCCATTGGTGCGATGGTTCGGAGGCGGAAAATCAGATGTTGTGTGACCAGATGGTCAGGAGCGGCACGTTCATCAAGCTGAACGAAAAGAAACGTCCCGGCTCGTATCTGGCGCGCTCGCACCCGAGCGACGTGGCCCGCGTGGAAGACCGGACGTTCATCTGCTCCAAAACCAAGGACGAGGCCGGCCCGACGAACCATTGGGCCGACCCCGCCGAAATGAAGCAAAAGCTGCTCGGCCTGTTCCAGGGCTGCATGCAAGGCCGCACGCTGTATGTCATTCCGTTTGCGATGGGGCCGCTCGATTCACCCATCTGCAAAATCGGCGTCCAAATCACCGATTCGCCTTATGTGGTCGTCAACATGCGCATCATGACGCGCATGGGCCGGACCGTGCTGGACAAACTGGGCGTGAACGGCACGTTCATCCCCTGCATGCACTCGGTGGGCGCGCCACTGGCACCCGGCCAAAAGGACGTTCCCTGGCCCTGCGAAGGCGACCCGAAAAAAAAATACATCGTTCATTTTCCCGAGGACCCTTCGATCTGGTCGTACGGCTCCGGTTATGGCGGCAACGCGTTGCTGGGCAAAAAATGCCTCGCGCTGCGCATCGCTTCCACCGTGGCGAAAAAGGAAGGCTGGATGGCGGAACACATGCTCATTCTTTGCCTGACTTCGCCCCCGGGCAAAAAATATTACATCGCCGCCGCGTTTCCGAGTGCGTGCGGAAAGACGAACCTGGCCATGATGCAGCCGACGCTGCCGGGCTGGAAAGTCACCACGCTGGGCGACGACATCGCCTGGATTCGCATCGGCAGAGACGGACGGCTTTACGCCATGAATCCGGAGACCGGCTTTTTCGGCGTTGCGCCGGGCACTTCCGCGAAATCCAATCCCCACGCATTGGCAGCCTGCGCGAAAAACACGATTTTTACCAACGTCGTGCTGACGCCGGACAACGATGTCTGGTGGGAGGGCATGGGTGTGCCCGCCCCGGCCAAGGGCATTGACTGGCAGGGCAATGAATGGACGCCCGGCAGCGGCAGGAAGGGCGCACACCCGAATTCACGTTTCACCGCGCCCGCAGCACAATGTCCGGTGATTGACTCCGACTGGCAGAATCCCGAAGGCATGCCGCTCTCGGCGATTTTGTTTGGCGGACGCCGGCCCCACACGATCCCGCTGGTGAATGAAGCGTTTGACTGGGAACACGGGGTGTTCATGGGTTCGGCCTGCGGTTCGGAAACCACCGCCGCGGCGCTCGGCCGGGCCGGCGTGCTGCGGCGCGATCCCTTCGCCATGTTGCCGTTCTGCGGTTACAACATGGGCGATTACTTTGCCCACTGGCTTTCCTTCGCGCAGCGGACCGACCGCGCCAAATTGCCCAAGGTCTATTTTGTGAACTGGTTTCGCAAGGATGCGAACGGCCGATGGCTCTGGCCCGGGTACGGCGAGAACAGCCGTGTGCTCAAATGGATTTGTGAACGGGTCGAAGGCACCGGCAAGGCGCAAGAAACGCCGATCGGCAATCTGCCCACCCCGGACGCGATCGACCTTTCGGGGTTGAACCTGGCTGCCAACGATCTTCCGCAACTGCTCGCCGTAGACGCGGCCGGCTGGAAAGAGGAAGTCGAGGACGTGGCCGTGAACTACGCGAAATTCGGCGGCACACTGCCGCAGGCATTAAGCAAACAGCTTGCCAGTTTGCGCAAGCGGCTCGGTTGAGCTTCTTCCCTTTTGATGGCGTTATTGGTGTCTTGAAAGTTGTCCGGTGCGGCTGGCTGAGATCCAGAAGGCTTAAGTTAGACTTCTCACACTCGTTGGAGACGGGTGGTTTGGCTTGTTTTATCCGAAAAAATATGTCAAACAATGGGTTGGAGCAAACACGCTGTCTAACATGAAATTTCAATCTTTCATTCTGGCCTCAGCCATCCTCGGCTTCAGCCTTGTCCCCGTTCACGCCCAGTTTGGTCCGCGCTTCACCGGTGCCATCACCAAGCTGTTCGGCGACCACCAGGACTTTTCCGCAACGGTGATTCTGGAGACCAAGGACCCCTCGAACGGGAGCATCATAACCATGCCAAGCCGACTCGCCTTCGACACCGGCCGATCCCGTTTTGAAGTGGACCTGAATCAGACCCAAGGCGGCCAAATGCGACCGGCCGCCCTCGCCCAGATGAAATCCCTGGGCATCGACCGCATGGTGGTGATTGCCCGGCCGGACAGAAATGTTGCCTACCTCATCTATCCCGGCGCGCAGGCTTACGCGCAGAATCAACTGCCGGTGGCAAAATCGACAAACCAGCCGGTTGATTTCAAGGTTAAAACCACCGGACTGGGCCGGGACACCGTGGACGGCCATCCCTGCGTGGAAAACGGGGTTATGGTGACCGACCAGGAGGGAACGGCGCGGGAATTCACCGTTTGGAAAGCGACGGATTTAAAACAATTTCCCGTCAAAATCGTGGAAACTGAAGAAGGTCGTCAAGTGACCATGTTGTTCAAAAACATCAGTCTTTCCAGGCCGGATGCCGCGCTGTTCGAGCCTCCGTCCAATTATTCAGCCTACCGCGAAGTGTCGGTCATGATGGAAGCCATCGTTGTGAAGCACTCGGGCGGCGGGGCGGGACACTCGCCACTCAGCCAGTGACTCATCGAACCGGAGCATTCCAACGCGGGGCAACGCAATCAATGAAACTTGCTGCCCCGGTGTCCGTTCCGGCGTTCGATCCGCTTGGGATGTTCTTCCAGGTTTCGCAACAAATAAACATGCCGGGTTTCCTGGCCAAAGCCCGTTTGGCGCAGGAACGCCAGGGTGTCATCGTTGTCTTCGTCGGTGTCCACCAGCATGCATGATACGTGCTTCCCGGTCAATGAAGGGCTGCGTCAACTGGTTTAGTAATCGCCGGGCTACTCCGCATCGCTTGTAACGCAGCGCCACGCCCAGCCATTCCAGCCAGCCGTAACGCCAGGCGCTACGCGGCTTCTCCATCATGCAGCCCAGTGCAAATCCGACAATCTTGCCGTCGTCCTCCGTCGCCAGACAGGTTTCTTCGTCTGACCGGAACAATTCCAAAATCTCATGTTTGTCCCAACTGCGATACAGTGCCGGCAGGTCTTCCGCCGTGAAAAACCTTTGTCCCAATCGAAACACCGCGGTCAAATCCTTTAACTGCACCCGCCTCAATTCAATATTGCCATTGGGGACTTTGTTCAGCCTGCGTTTCAGTTTCATACCGGCTGAATTTTAGAACGGCGGATTATCCGGCAACAGGAAAAAAGAGAAACCAAGGCCTAAGTGACCGATAATCAGAAAAAAACTACGCATGACTGCCAATGGCAGATTTTGGCCAAAATTGGTGGTATCCGCGTTAAAACCGCAAAAAGACAATCAAACTGAGCATGCTTTTGGTGCTTAACCCAACAACGTTTTCACTTGTGCCAGGGCTTCATCCAGCTTGCTGGCATCCTTGCCGCCGCCGCGGGCATTGTCCGGCTTGCCCCCGCCCTTGCCGCCGACAATCGGCGCAATCTGCTGGATGATTTTGCCCGCCTGAAACTTCCAGGCGAAATCGGGCGTGACCGCGGCAACGAGCGCCACGCTCCCGGCCTCCGAACCGCCGCCCAAAACAATGACTCCCTTGAAACTTTGCTTCAGTGCATCGGCCACCGATTGGAGAAAATCGCCATCCACCGCGCCCAAATTGTGAATGATGACCGGTATGTCGTTTATTGTTTGAACTTCTTCCAGTAACAGGCTGGCGGCATTGGAAGCTTCGCGTTGCTGCGCCGACTTGAGCTGTTTCTCCACCGCTTTCTGGTGTTCGAGCAGCAACTCGATTTTCTTTTCCAGTTCGTGCACGGGTGAATTGACCTTGCCCGCCAGCAACTTGATCAGCTGCACTTCGTCAGTGGCCTTGCGATAGGCTTCCAAACCGGCAACGGCTTCGATGCGCCGGACGCCGGCGGCAATCGCGCTTTCCCCCACGATGCGGAACAAACCAATCTCGCCCGTCGCGCGCGTGTGCGTGCCGCCGCAAAGCTCCATCGAATAACCATTTAACTCCCCTGCTCCACCGCCGATCTGGACGACGCGGACGGTGTCGCCGTATTTGTCACCGAAGAATTGCATCACGTCCTTGCGCGATTTCACGCCGGCGTAGGGTACTTCCGTCCAGCTTACGCCGGAGTTTTCGAGGATGCGTTCATTCACCAGCTTTTCGATGTCGGCCACCTGTTGCGGCGTAAGCGCCGCACTGTTGAAATCAAAAGTTAATTTGTCCGGACCGACGAAGGAACCTTTCTGGGGGTTTATCGACGATCAGAAAGACCTCATCTCCTAAAGCAGCGACATTTTCCGAATCAACAAAATGAAGCCATGTGTTGCCCGATTTTTGCGTGTTGGTGATTCGGATTCGGCTTTCTGCACCAGCTGAAGCCGGAAAGATGATGTCTGAAACTGGAATGATTTCCCCGGTATCTCCAACCTGCCCACCCATTTCTGCGTAGCAGGCACTTTCATCCAAAATAACCGCGGTCTTGTCCTTGAGCGACACGACTTCGAGCACCCTGGCCGGCGTCTCCAGCTTGTCGAAACCAATGAACTTCGTGGGCGTGGTGGTCTCGATTTGCGAAAGGGAAATGATTTCCTTCTTCTGCGCCGCCCGGGCGCGGGTACGCTGCTCTTCCATCAACTTTTCAAAGCCAGCCGTGTCAACGGTTAAACCGCGTTCACGTGCCATTAACTCGGTCAGGTCGAGCGGGAAACCATAGGTATCGTAGAGTTTGAAAGCAAATTCACCCTTAAGAACTTTCCCACGTTCCATTTTAATGAGGGATTCCATCTCGCCAAATACGATGATTCCAAGATCCAACGTCTTGTTAAACGCCTCTTCCTCTCGTTGGATGACTTCCTGCACTTGCTTTTTCCGGGCGCGGATTTCAGGAAAGACGTCACCCATCGAACTGGCGAGTACGTCCACGAGCTTGTAGAAAAAGGGTTCCTTGAAACCGAGTGTGCGACCGTAGCGCACGGCCCGGCGCAGGATGCGGCGCAGCACATAACCGCGTCCTTCGTTCGAAGGCTGGATTCCGTCGGCAATCGCAAAACTCAACGTACGGATATGATCGGCAATCACGCGGAAGGCGATGTCGAGCTGGATTTGTTCCGCGCCCGGCGTGACGACGGGAAAATCATCTTCGTCATCGCACGGCGAACTGGAATGCGCACCGAGCTCTTCGGCTTCGACTTCAATGATATTTCCCCGCGCCTCGCCGGAGGATTTTAACGGCTCGCCGGATTCGACATTGGCGATGGCATCGCCGGGCAACGTGCTGCCGTATTTCTTTCCGCTCAATTTTTCCAGCGTGTCAAAAATCGGGCGGAAAATGTCGGTTTCGTAGTTGGAGATCTTGGCGTGGGCAAAATTCTTAAAACCCTTTGTGCCCTGGATGATGCTGGTGACGCGCTCGAAACCCATCCCGGTATCCACATGCCGGGCCGGCAGCGGGCTGAAACTGCCGTCGGGATTCGCGTTGAACTGGATGAAAACCAGGTTCCAGATTTCGATGCAGCGGGCGTCGCCTTTGTTCACCAGGCTGCCCTGGGTGTCGCCGGCGGGCGTGAGATCCACGTGCAATTCGGAGCACGGGCCGCATGGGCCGGTTTCGCCCATCATCCAGAAATTGTCTCTTTTGCCGCCATGAACAATGTGGACGGCGGGGTCGAGTCCGGCGGTGCGGAATTTTTCCGCCCAACAATTCCATGCCTCCTCGTCGCGCTCGGAAGGATCGCCCTGGGATTTGTCCGGGTTGTAAATCGTGGCGTAAAGGCGCTCCTTGGGAAACTTCCATTTCTCCACCACCAGTTCCCACGCCCATTCGATGGCTTCCTTTTTGAAATAATCGCCGAAGCTCCAGTTGCCGAGCATCTCGAAAAACGTGTGGTGATAGGTGTCGAGGCCGACGTCCTCGAGGTCATTATGTTTGCCACCGGCGCGAATGCATTTCTGGGTATCGGCCGCCCGGCCCGGCTGGTAGGGGCATTTGACCTGGCCGAGGAAAATGGGCACGAACTGGTTCATGCCGGCGTTCGTGAACAGGAGGTTCGGCGAATCGGGCAGGAGACTGGACGACGGCACCAGGGTGTGCTGCTTCGACTTGAAAAAGTCGAGGAACGACTGCCGGATTTGTGACGAGGTCATCATTTAAATAAACCATCAGAGGCAGGGTCATCGCGCGGCGATGACCGGACGGCGCGGCCCGCCGTCCCTACCAGACTGATGCGGCGAGTCTAAATCAATCCACCGCTTTTAGGCGAGTTGGAAGTTTGACCGGCATTTTGCCAGCAAACGGACGGGATGGCGTAACCAAATATTTACAAAATATTTCTTGAGAAAACCGCCGGAGCGGGCGATGTTGTCATCGTCAGAAAGCAAACTTGATCTTTGATCGAAAACCCGATTTACCCTGCCCTGTTCGTGATTAGCAGCAAATCCTTGAACCGTAATTAAACGATCAATGGGGCCCGCTTGTGACTGCGGCCGACACGCCTTCACTGGAAGTCGAAAGCAACCCGGCGGCTCCGCATGTTGTAAAACATGTTCAAAGGATCATGTCGCGCACGGCAATGGCGGGGTTTTTTATTTTCGATCTGCCTGTTGATTTTCGGTCCTGGTTCCGGCAATTGCGGTCAGTCGGCAAACGGATTACTCTTTCCCCATGCCGCGCGATGATTTGTTTTCCGCCCCGGTGGACCGCCAGCCGGAACCAAAATCCCCGCCGGCGCCCGCAACCCTTTCCCGGAACCAGCCGCTCGCCGCGCGGATGCGTCCGCGCCACCTTGACGAATTCGCCGGCCAAACCCACATCCTTGCCCCCGGCCAGTTGCTGCGCCGGGCCATCGAGGCCGACCGGATTCAATCATTGATTTTTTTTGGGCCGCCCGGCACCGGCAAGACGTCGCTCGCCCAAATCATTGCGCACCAGACCAAAAGTAAATTCGACCGCCTGAGCGGCGTGGAATCCAATGTGGCCGACATGCGCCGGGTTTTGGCCGCCGCGGCCAATCGCCTGGAAAACACCGGCCAGCCGACCATCCTGTTCATTGACGAAATCCACCGCTTCAACAAGGCGCAACAGGATGTCCTGTTGCCGGACGTGGAAAGCGGCGTGGTGCGGCTCATCGGCGCGACAACGCATAATCCCTTTTTCTTCGTCAACTCGCCCCTGGTCTCGCGCTCGCAAATTTTTGAACTGCGCCCCTTGACCGAGCAGGACTTGTTTTCCCTGCTGCAGCGCGCCCTGGCCGACCCCGAACGCGGCCTGGGCTACCTGAAAATCCAGGCCGATGAAAACGCGCTGCGGCATCTGGCCAAAATGGCCGACGGCGACGCGCGCAAGGCGTTGAACGCACTGGAGATCGCCGCGCTCACGACCGCGTCGGATGAGAAGGGCGTGGTTCAGATCAACCTCGCCGCCGCCGAGCAAAGCATCCAGAAAAAGGCCGTGGTGTACGACGACGAAGACGCGCATTACGACACGATCTCCGCGTTCATCAAATCCATGCGCGGCAGCAATCCCGACGCCGCGTTGTACTGGCTGGCCAAGATGATTCATGCCGGTGAGGACCCGCGCTTCATTGCACGACGGATTGTGATCTGCGCCGCGGAAGATGTCGGCCTCGCTGATCCAATGGCGTTGGTGCTGGCCAACGCGGCGTTGTCGGCGTCGGAATTTGTCGGCTGGCCGGAGGCGCGCATCCCGCTGGCGGAGGCGACGATCTACATCGCCACCGCCAACAAAAGCAACAGCGCCTATCTGGCGATTGACGCCGCGCTGAAGGACGTGAAATCGGGCCGCACGCTGCCGGTGCCGGAGCATTTGCGCGACGCCAATTATAAAGGCGCGGAACGGCTGGGCCATGGCCAGGGCTACGAATATGCGCACGACCATCCGGACCATTTCGTGGCCCAGGATTATCTTGGGTCGGACGCGATTTATTACCAGCCGACCGAACAGGGTGTGGAAAAGAAAATCAAGGAGCGCGTTGAAAAATGGCGTGCGCAATTCGCCAAATCAAAAAAACCAAAGTAAACCACGGATGGACACGGATAAACACGGATCGGACCAAAAGAAAACAAAGCTGCGCTCTGATATCCGGAGGGTTCTGAAAAAATTATCGCCGGAACACCGGGCGGTGGATTCGTTGAAAATCCGCGCTTTACTATCGCAGCAACCCTTTTGGAAGGACGCTGCCGCGGTCCTGTTTTTCGCACCCTTGCCGGACGAAGTGGATGTCTGGCCGTTGCTGGCAGAGGCGCTGGCCGCCGGAAAAACTGCCGCTCTGCCCCGGTTTGATTCTGAAAACAACGATTACCTTGCCTGCCACGTGCAGAATCCGCAAACCGAAGTTGGGCCCGGGCAATTCGGCATTCGCGAGCCAAAGAACGGTTGTCCTGAAATTCCACTGGAACGCCTGGGGTTGATCCTCGTACCCGGCGTTGCGTTTGACCTGCGCGGAGGCCGGCTGGGCCGGGGCCGGGGGTTTTACGATCGCTTGCTGGCCGGATTCCACGGGATCAAATGCGGTGTTGCCTGGGGCGAACAAATGGTGGAGGAAGTGCCGACGGGAACACTCGATGTCCGCATGGATTTTGTTCTGACACCAACCCAATGTGTAGAAGTTTGACGCGGTGAGATGATTTCCCGCCACCGATCACTCGTCACTTGTCACATTATTGGTGCTGCTGATTGAGCATCGGCGAGTTGCCTTCCCAGCTTTGCGGAGAGTTCCAGGGACGAACCGACGCATTGTCAGGTTCATTCGTTTCGCAACCAGTAACACCCAAAAGCAGGAAACCCAACAGAAGCAGTAAAAGCCATTTCATGGCTGGACCTCCCATTTCAAGAGGCGGGATGCGCCGGGGTGACCTCATCCCCTTCGATGACGTCTCCGAGCTGCCAACCCGGAACGATGTTGGCGATGCTGCGGTCCTTTTGAACACTGCGAACAATGACCTTGGCCACGAGCTTGCCATCACGGCTCACGAGCATTTCCCCGTCATTCAACACGCCCTGGTCGCCACCTATGTTCAGCACCACAAAATTCCATTTGGGATCCACGGCGATGATCTGGCCTTTCAAGTCGGCGCGCAACGTGACGACATAATTGGTTCCGATCAATTCAGCCAGTTGGGTGCTCAAGCGATTGACCGTGCGTTGCAAAACCCCATTCTCCTCCTGGACGGCCGCCAGTTCGTTTTGGGTGAATTTAAGCGTCTTGTTCAAACTGCCCACCTGGTCCGGGTTCAGGCCGGTGGCTTTGAAGGCCGCCAGTTGATTCTGCGCGTCATCCCGTTCCTGACTGGTTTTGGCCAGTTTATCCGCCAGATCATCCGCGCGTTTTTGCTGGGTCGTGGCGGTGAGCACCGCGTTGGTGAGCTGCGTTTGGGTGTCGGCCAGTTGCTGCTGGGTCTGGCTTAAATCATCCTTGGTTTTGGCCAGCTCCTGCCGGGTGCTGGCCAGTTCGGTCCGGGCCTGGTCCCGTTCGGTGTGGAAGCCGTCGCGTTCGGTGATCAAGCCGTCAATCTTGTCCCTAATTTCAAAAACGTTCAGTGCGCCCGCGGCCAGGGCCGCGACAATCGCTACAATCAAGCTGATGCGAATCAACATGGATGGGTCACTTCAATTTTGCCAAAACTATACGTTTGCGCCCGGAATGTCAACGCCGGTTTACATCTTGCCAAACATTGATTTCGTACCATCTTTAAGCATGGATCGGAAGCGGCCCTGGCGGTTGTCCGTCCCTCCGGATGCCGCACGCACCGGCGGTTGCTCCCAGCCGGGCAACGGGTTGCGGGAACCGGGACCGAAGCAAATCCGAACACCTGACCACGACCGGTTATGCGATTAAATCACGGCCTGCATCTCGCCTACTGCACCAACATTCACCGCGGCGAGACGTGGCGCGAGACGTTTGCGTCGTTGGAAACCTACGCGCTCGCGGTGCGCGAACGGGTTTGCCCGAAACGGCCGTTTGCCATCGGCCTGCGCCTGAGCTACCGCGCCGCGCACGAATTGAGCGACCCCGGCACGCTGCTGGCGTTTCAACGCTGGCTCGTGCAAAAGGATTGTTACGTTTTTACAATCAATGGTTTTCCGTATGGCCAGTTTCACGGCACGCGGGTGAAGGAGCAGGTTTACCTGCCGGACTGGACCTCGCCGGAGCGGCTGGCCTATACCAACCTGCTGTTCGACCTGCTGGCCAAATTGCTGCCCGTCGGCGTCGAAGGCAGCGTCAGCACCCTGCCCGGTTCCTTCAAAGGATTCCGGCTCAACGCCGATGCGCTGAAGGCAATCCGCCAGAACCTCTGGTATGGCATCGAGCACATCGCGCATCTGGCCGAACAGACGGGCCGTAAATTGCACCTCGGTCTGGAACCCGAGCCGCTGTGCCTGTTGGAAAGCAGTGCCGAAACCATCCATTTTTTTGACCGGTTGCGTACCGAACATCCGCGGGATCCCCGTCTGGCCGAACATCTCGGCGTGAATTATGACACCTGTCACTTCGCCGTGAATTTTGAGGACCCCAAAAATGCCCTGGCCTGCCTGCATCATCACGGCATCAAAATCAGTAAAATCCACCTGAGCTCCGCGCTCAAAGTGCGGCCCACGGCGGCAGCCCGCCAGGCGCTCGCCACCTTTGCCGAGGACGTTTACCTCCATCAAGTCGTGGTCCGCGATCCGGCGGGGAACCGGAAAATCTATTACGACCTCCCCGACGCGCTGGCCGACCCGGAAGCCGGAGACCAGATGCCAGAGGCCGGAGGCCAGACCCCAGATGCCAGACCCGAGACGCCAGACGCCAGCCTGCCCGAATGGCGGATTCATTTTCATGTGCCGCTGCACGCGCCGGCCGTGCCGCCGCTCGACAACACCATCGACCACCTGCTCGGCGTGCTGGATTTACTGTCGGAAAATCCCCACCTCTGTTCCCATCTGGAAATGGAGACCTACACCTGGGAAGTGCTGCCGCCGGAATTGAAAAGCCTCAGCGTGGTGGTACAACTCGCGGCGGAATACGCCTGGCTGCTCCCGCAACTGGCGGAACGCGGACTCGCCAACCGGTGACTTTTCTGATTTGCTCCGCGCGATGAACCGGGATTTTTTCCGTCGCCTTCGCACGCTGCTGATATTGGGGCGTGTCTCCAACCTGCCGACCGTCTGGTCTAATTGCCTGGCGGGCTGGTGGCTCGGTGGCGGCGAAAACTTTGCGAACCTGCCCTACCTGTTTTTTGGCGTCAGCGCGCTGTATGTCGGCGGCATGTATTTGAACGATGCGTTTGATGCGGATTTCGACCGCCAACACCGCCCGGAACGGCCGATTCCCTCCGGCGCGATTTCGCTGCCGGCGGTCTGGGGCTGGGGACTGGCGTGGCTGGGGCTGGGTGCGTTAAGCCTGATTTTTATCGGGAAAACCACGGGCGCGCTGGGGCTGGTGCTGATTGCGTGCATCCTCCTTTATGACGCCACACACAAGGTCATCACCGCCTCGCCGTGGCTGATGGGGGCGTGCCGGTTCTGGATCTACGTCATTGCCGGCTCCGCCGCCGGCGGGGGTTTGAATGGCTGGCCGATCTGGTGCGGCGTGGCGCTGGCGGTTTACGTCGCCGGCCTGAGCCACATGGCGCGGCTGGAAAGTTCGCGCGCAACGATTCCCCGCTGGCCGTTCGCGCTGCTCGTCGCGCCGGTCTTCCTGGCCCTGCTGATGGATTCCGGCGATAACCGCGTTCCGGCCCTCTGGCTGTCGCTCATCCTGGTGCTGTGGATTGCGCGTTGCGTGCGCCCCATGTTTCAAGGAGGCCAGGTGAACGTGGGACGGATCGTTTCCGGCTTGCTCGCCGGAATCGTATTTGTGGACTGGCTGGCGGTCGCCCCGGGCGGTCCACCCGCGTTGAACGTGGTGTTTTTAATCCTGTTCGGCGCGACCCTGGGGTTGCAATGGTTCGTGCCAGCCACCTGAGACAGGGAAAAATTTGCTGTTTCAGCGTTTAGCCTTCAGCCTTTAGCCTTTCAAAAAGCTTCACAAG
The DNA here is from genome assembly GCA_050010675.1 of Verrucomicrobiota bacterium. GTDB lineage: Bacteria > Verrucomicrobiota > Verrucomicrobiia > Limisphaerales > UBA11358 > UBA11358. Next base: position 50,342 of record JBEKKN010000008.1, read on the forward strand.
CCGCGCTTGAACCGGCAATCACCTTCGGTTATTCTAGTGGTTCGTATATGAGTACCGAGGCTCCACGCGAGTTGACGCATAATGAAGAGATCAAGGAAGCGATTCCAACGCTCGCCGGCACCATCGCGTCCCGGCTGGCCGACCCGACCGCCGACTCGTTTTCGGGCGACGACAACCAGTTCCTCAAATTTCACGGCTGCTATCAACAGGACGACCGCGATTTACGCTCGGGCGGCAAAAAATACATCATGATGATTCGCGGGCGGATTCCCGGCGGCGTGATGACCGCCAATCAGTGGTGCGTGTTCGACGAGCTCGCCTGGCTGTACGGCAACAACACGCTGCGCATCACGACCCGTCAGAGCATCCAGTTTCACGGCGTGGTGAAGGCGAACCTGCGCCTCGTGATCAAAAAAATCAACGAGTCACTGCTGTCCACGTTGTCTGCGTGCGGCGACGTGAACCGCAATGTTCTGGCCCCGCCGACGCCCGCCTACACCCAGGCACGCGATGAGGTCTATTGGGATTGCGTGCGGGTGGCGGATGCGCTCAAGCCGCAGACCCGCGCTTATTACGCCATCTGGATTGACGGCTACCAGCTCAAGATTGACGACCCGTTCAATCAAGCGTTCACCGACCCGCTTTACGGCAAAACTTATTTGCCGCGCAAATTCAAGGTCGCCTTTGCCATTCCACCGGTGAATGACCTGGACGTTTTCACCAACTGCCTCGGCTTCATTGCCATTGTGGAAAATGACCGGCTCATCGGCTACAACGTCACGGTCGGCGGCGGCATGGGTCGCACGCACGGAAACCAGGAAACGTATCCGCGTCTGGCGAGCGAACTTGGTTTTTTGACGCCGGACAAATTGATTGATGTCGCCAAAGCCGTGCTGAGGATTCACCGCGATTTTGGCGATCGCACCGACCGCAAGCATGCGCGGTTCAAATATGTTGTCGAGGAACGCGGCGTGGATTGGACGCGCGCCGAAGTTGAGAAACGCGCCGGGGTCAAATTCGCGCCGGCCAGGCCTTATAAATTCACAACCACCGCCGATTTGCTCGGCTGGCACAAGGCCGTGGACGGGAAAAACTTTTTCACCCTGTTCGTCGAAACCGGCCGCGTGAAAAAAGAGAAAAAAATCGCGCTGCGCGAAATCGCGGAGACGTTTCCGCAAATCGAATTCCGCCTGACCACGAATCAAAATGTGATTCTGGCCAAGGTCGGGGAAAACGAGCAGGCGGGAATCAATTCCATTTTTGCGGCGCACGGAATTCCCGTGGAAAACCAGGCGAGCGTGCTGCATGCCGCCGCCATGGCGTGCCCCGCCATGCCCACTTGCGGTCTGGCCCTCGCCGAGAGCGAACGCATGTTGCCCGGACTCATTGACCGCATCGAAAAACTTTGCGGTGATCTCGGATTGGGCGACGAGGAAATCATCATCCGCTCAACCGGTTGCCCGAACGGGTGCGCGCGTCCGTACATGGCGGAGATCGCGTTCGTCGGCAAGGCGCCCGGGCGTTATCAGCTCTGGCTCGGTGGCAACGTTTCCGGCACACGGCTCAACCGCGTGTGGAAGGAAACGGTCAAGGATCCGGACATTGAAAATGAACTGCGTCCGGTGCTCGCGCGTTACGCGAAGGAACGCCACCCCGGCGAACGCTTCGGCGACTGGTGCGACCGCGTCTTTCTAAACGAGAAGATGAATTAACCACCGGGAATCGAGGCACCCAGATTTCCCGCCGGGCAGCTTTGTTATTTCAAATGACCTCCGATCAAATCATCAAAGCCAACGCCGGGTTGCGTGACCAATCGCCGCTCGAAATCGTCCGCTGGGCCGTCCAGCAGGCGAACGGGCGCGCCATTGTCTCGACGAATTTTCGGCCCTACGAAGCGGTGATTCTGCACCTGTGCGTGCAGGTGCAACCGGACATGCCGGTGCTGTGGGTGGACCACGGTTACAACCGGCCGGCAACCTACCAGCACGCGGAGGAGCTGAAGCATCAGCTCAAGTTGAATTTAAAGCCGTATCTGCCAAAAATTTCCGCGGCCCATCGCGACGCGATTTATGGCGGGATTCCGTCCACCGCTGACGAAGCCGGTTTGAAGCAATTCAGCGCCTTGATGAAGCTGGAGCCGTTCCAGCGCGGCATGAAGGAGCTGGCGCCAACGGTCTGGATCACCGCCCTGCGCAAGGTGCAAAATCCGAACCGCGCCGGGCTCGACATTGTTTCCGAGGACAAGAATTTTGGCGCACTGAAGGTCAGTCCGGTTTTCTATTGGAGCGATGCGGACATGGAGACCTACCTGAAGCAGCACCAGTTGCCGAACGAATGGGATTATTTTGATCCGGCGAAGGCCGACGACAAACGCGAGTGCGGCCTGCACGCGACCTGGGGTTCGCAAACGCTGGGCTCCGGCATCTAAAACAAAGACACAGGCCTGGACACGGATTACACGGATTTTCACGAATTTTTTCATGAGTGAACTGCTCTATCGCGAAGAGACGCGCCGGTTGATTGGCTTTTGCATGGAGATTCACCGCGAACTGGGCAAAGGACATGACGAAGTTATCTATAAGGACGCGTTGGTCGTGGAATTGAGCCGGGAGAAAATTCCTTTCGCCCGCGAGAACAAATACGAAGTGAAATACAAAGGTGTGGTTCTTCCACATTCTTATCGCGCTGACTTCGTGGTCTCGGACAAAATTTTGTTCGAGGCAAAGGCAGTTGAGCAACTGACCGACGCGCACATCAAGCAGGTCTTAAACTATCTGGCCGCCTCGAAACTTCGACTGGGATTGCTTGTTAATTTCGGCGCGGATTCGCTAGAATGGAAGCGCGTCATTTTATGAATCCGTGTCAATCCGTGAAATCAGTGTCAAAATGAACAGCTATCACCTGGACCATTTGCAGTACCTGGAAACGGAAGCGATCCACATCATGCGTGAGGTGGCGGCGGAATTTGAGCACCCGGCCCTGCTGTTCTCCGGTGGCAAGGATTCCATCTGCCTGCTGCGGCTGGCCGAAAAGGCGTTTCGTCCGTCGGACATTCCCATGCCGCTGCTCAACATTGACACCGGACATCATTTTCCCGAGCTGAATGAATTCCGTGACCGGCGCGCCGGCGAGCTGGGCGCGAAGCTCATCGTCCGCAGGGTCGAGGACGCCATCACCAAGGGCATTGCCACGCCGAGGTCCGGTGAAATCAGCCGCAATCAGCTGCAGATTCCCACCCTGCTGGCGGCGATTGAGGAATTTCGCTTTGATTGCCTGATTGGCGGCGCGCGGCGCGACGAGGAAAAGGCCCGCGCCAAGGAACGGTTTTTCAGCTTCCGCGACGGTTTCGGCCAGTGGGACCCCAAAAACCAGCGGCCCGAAATCTGGAACCTGTACAACGCCCGCGTCAATCCTGGCGAACACATGCGCGTTTTCCCGTTGAGCAATTGGACGGAAATGGACGTGTGGGAATATATCAAACAGGAAAAACTTCAGGTGCCGACGATTTATTTCAGCCACACCCGAAAGTGCGTCCGCCGCAACGGCCAGTGGCTGCCCCTCACCGATCTGCTGCCAGCCAGGGACAAGGAGCCGGTGAAGGAACTGGTCGTGCGCGTCCGCACCATCGGTGACATCATCAGCACCGGCATGGTCGAGTCGCCGGCTGACTCCGTGGACGACATCCTTGCCGAAATCGCCGCCGCGCGCGTGACCGAGCGGGGCTCCCGCGCCGACGACAAGGCAAGCGAAGCGGCGATGGAAGACCGCAAGAAAGCCGGATATTTTTAATCGGAGATGGGAGTTCGAAGATGGAAGATCGGAAAAACATGGCAACCCCAAAGACATTTGAAGATTTAGACGCTTGGAAGTCCGCACGCGATTTAACCAACGAAGCTTATCGTCTTGCGCGCCGCGAGCCAATGTCGCGGGTTTTTGGCCTTTGCGACCAGTTCAGACGTGCGGCGCTTTCAGTGATGAACAATATCGCTGAAGGTTGGGAAAGTCTTCATGTGGCGGAAAAAAAACAGTTTTACAATTGGTCACGCCGTTCCTGCGGAGAAGTCCGGTCCATGAGTTACGTCCTGCTCGACAACTTATTCATTACCTCCGAAGAGCAACAAGCCTTGCTAAAACTTTGCATTCGTGCTGGCAAACTCGTAAGCGGCCTGATTCGCTCGCTGGACAATCGCAACTAAACCCAATCTCCAAACTCCCATCTCCTATCTCCCGAGAAAATGCCCCACACTCAACATCCCGTCGAAATCCTGCGCCTGAACACCTGTGGTTCGGTGGATGACGGCAAGTCCACGCTCATTGGCCGGCTGCTTTACGATTCCAAAAATTTGATGGAGGACCAGCTGGAGGCGCTGGAACGTTCCGCCGACATCACGGGCGGCGGCCAGATCAACCTGGCGAACCTCACCGACGGTCTCCGCGCCGAGCGCGAACAGGGCATCACGATTGACGTGGCCTACCGTTATTTTGCCACGCCCAAGCGGAAGTTCATCGTCGCCGACACGCCCGGCCACGTCCAATACACGCGCAACATGGTCACCGGCGCCTCGACCGCGAATCTGGCCATCGTGTTGGTGGATGCACGGCAGGGTGTGATCGAGCAAAGCCGCCGCCATACCTACATCGCCGCGCTCCTTGGCATTCCCCACCTCATCATCGCGGTGAACAAAATGGACCTGGTGGATTGGAGCGAGGACCGTTATTGGGAAATCCGCGATGAGTTCGAGGGTTTCCTGCCCAAACTGGACGTCTTTCGCGACGTGAAATTCATCCCCATCAGCGCGCTCAATGGCGACAACGTCGTGGACGCCTCGAAACACACGCCGTGGTTTGAAGGTCCCACGCTGCTCGCGCATCTCGAAAATGTCCATATCGCCAGCGACTGGAACCTGAACACCCTCCGGTTCCCGGTGCAATGGGTGAATCGTCCGAACACTCCGACCGACCCGAAGCTGCACGATTTCCGCGGCTTGAGCGGCCAGATCGCCAGCGGCATTGTGCGCAAAGGCCAGTCGGTGGTGGTGCTGCCCGCCGGCATCCGGACAACAATAAAGGACATCTGGACCTACGACGGCCCGCTGGCGGAGGCCTTTTGCCCGCAATCGGTGACGCTCTGCCTCGAACATGACATCGATGTCAGCCGCGGCGACATGATTGTGGGTCTGGAAAATCTGCCGGGTCAAAGCTCCGAATTGCACGCGCACGTCTGCTGGATGCACCAGCGGCCGCTGCAAGCCGGCAGGAAGTTTTTTCTCAAACACACCACGCAAACCGTGCAGGCCGTGGTTACCAAACTGGAAAGCCGCATCGACATGGCCACGTTCGAGCCGGAACCGGAACCGCCGGCGCTGGGCATCAACGACATCGGGGTTATTCGCCTGAAAATCTCCAAGCCCCTTGTGTATGACGGTTACAACACCAACCGGCTGACCGGCTCCTTCATTTTGATTGAGCAAGGCACGAACGCGACCGCCGCCGCCGGCATGTTGTCGCCACCCACCGAACCCGTGAAGCCGGAGTACACCGATTTCGCGATTTGAGTTCCGTTCAACGGCAAGGCAATGCTTGGGACGAACCGCCTGCGTGAACCGGGGATATGCCGGCAATATGTCCATCCCGGGAACCGACCCGCCAACGGAAAAGTTGAATTCAAAAAAACTTTGGATGCAAACCCGGGAATGATAGCTTCTGAAACCATTCATCTTTTATGATAAAAAAATCAAATTCATTCCGGCCGTCGCAAATCCTGGTAATCATGATGGTGGCCATGGCCGGCGCCGGTCTTCGGCCCGGACTTTCGGCGGCGGCGGAAGCATCGAATGACAACGGGTCAGGCGCGCGCGATCGGATCATCGCGGTGGATGTGAACCAAATCCAGGGGCCGCTGGACACGTCCTTCAAAGTCTGCGTCGGGGCCGGTCGCGCCAACGAGGGGCTGCGGGCGGACTGGCAGGAGCAGTTGCGCGTGGCGCGGCGCGAATGCGGCTTCCGATACATCCGCATGCACGGACTGCTCACGGATGACATGGGCGTTTACAAGGAGGACGCGCACGGCAACCCCATGTACAACTGGCAATACATCGACCGGCTTTACGATTTCCTCTTGAGCATAAACGTCAAACCCTTTGTCGAGCTTTCGTTCATGCCCAAGGATCTGGCCAGTGGCAGCCGGACCATTTTCTGGTGGAAGGGCAACGTCACGCCGCCAAAATCGTATGACAAGTGGGCCGACCTGATCCGCCATCTGGCCGCCCACTTTCAGGAGCGCTACGGGCATGACGAGGTGAAAACCTGGTACTTTGAAGTTTGGAATGAACCCGATTTGCATGATGGTTTCTTTACCGGCACGCAGGAGGATTATTTCAAGCTGTATGCCGTCACGGCCAGGGCCATCAAAAGCGTCTCGTCGGATTATCGCGTGGGCGGTCCGGCCACGGCGATAGGCCAGTGGGACAAATCGTTTATTGATTTTTGTCACACCAACAACGTGCCGCTCGACTTCGTGTCCAGCCATGCTTATGGCGTCAGGAGTGGATATTTGGATGAAACCGGCCAACGCGGAACGGTAATTGATTCCGATCCCAATTCGGTCATTGGCCGGATGGTCGGCGAACGCAGGATGATTGACCAATCACCGACGCCCGGCCTGCCGTTGCATTTCACCGAGTGGAGTTCGGCCTACACGCCCACCGACTTCATGCACGACACCTACCAGCAGGCCGCGTTCATCCTGAGCAAGGTCAAAGGCGCCTATCAGTCCGTGGACTCGATGTCCTACTGGACGTTCACCGATATTTTCGAGGAGAACGGGCCACGGATGACTCCGTTCCACGGCGGTTTCGGGCTGATCAATTACGAGGATTTGAAAAAACCCGCGTTCTACGCGTTCAAGTTCCTGAACGAACTGGGCGAGTCCGAACTTAACAATACCGATCCAGCTTCCTGGGCATGCATAAACCCGGACCATTCCGTCCAGGCGCTTTTTTGGAATTACACGCCCATCGTCCCATCGGCGGGAGAAAACGACCAGCAGTTCTATCAACGGGAGATTCCGGCCAAGGAAAACGGCCGGGTCCAGCTGTGCATCACCAACCTGCCTGCCGGAAGTTATACCCTGGAGATTTACCAGACCGGCTACCGCGCCAACGATGTCTTCACGGGTTATCTGGATCTCGGGTCACCCTCGCAATTGACGCCGGCCCAGGTCGGGATTCTGCGCGAGCAAAGCAGCGGATCTCCGCAAACCGTCGAGACCATCCAGATTGAAGACGGCAAACCATTTGTCCGGACCTTCCCCATGCGGCAGAACGACGTCTATTTCGTCAAATTTCTGCCCGAGAAGTCATGAGCCGGTGAGAGCCGAAACACCCCGGCTTCGCGATTTGAGCGGCGGGCCCGGCGATTACGAAATGGCGAGCACCACCCGGAACCGCGCCTTGCCACTCTCCATGCGCTCGTAAGCCTCGGCTACTTTTTCCAGCGGGTAGACTTCATTCATCGAACGCACCCCGGAAAGCACGCTGAACGCCAGCGTCTCCTGCGAATCGTTCGCCGTTCCGGAATACCAGCCCTTCACCGACCGGCAGCCGGTTATCAACACCAACGGCGAAATCTGCATCGACTGCGCCGCGCCGATGACCATCAACGTGCCATTGACGCCCAGGCCACCCTGGACCGCGCTCATGGCATCGCCGTTCGTCACGGTAGCCATGATGACTTTCGCGCCGCCGAGTTTTTGCAGTTCCGCCGCCGGGTCCTGCGACTGGCTGTCAATGTAATGATGCGCGCCCAATTTCCGCGCCAAAGGTTCCTTGTCCTTGCCACGCGCGATGCCCACCGTTTTGAAACCCATCTTCACGGCGTATTGCACGCCCAGATGGCCCAGCCCGCCCAGACCCAGCACGGCGACGACATCGCCGGCCCGGGCGCCGCTGTTCCGCAGCGCGTTGTAAGTGGTGATGCCCGCACACATCAGCGGCGCCGCTTCCACAGCGGACAAATCGTCCGGCACCAGCGCCACCGCGATGGCGGGAGCCACCAGGTATTCCGCGTAACCGCCGTCAAAAGAAATGCCGGTGACCTGCAGCGCCACTTTGCAGGCGAAGAAATCGCCGTTGCGGCAGGCATCGCAATAACCGCAATGGCCGCCATGCCAGCCCCCCCCCACGCGCTGGCCCGGTTTCCATTGGGCGACCCCGGCGCCGACCGCATCCACCGTCCCGACCACTTCATGGCCGGGAATGCGCGGATATTGAATACCCGGCCAATGGCCTTCCTTGACCAGCGAGTCACTATGGCAAATGCCACAGGCCTGGACCTTGATCCGCACCTGGCCGGCGCCGGGTTGCGGAATTTCACGTTCAACCAGTTCAAACGGCCCGCCGGGCCGGGCGATTTGGGCAGCACGCATTTTTGGCATAATCATCTCCAGTTTTTCTATCCTCGAAACGAGGACGCCGGTGAATCTGTCACATTTTTTTCCAATGACAACCGGAAATGTTTTGGCGTCTGTTTGGCACCAGTCGGTTCGCCTCCGAAAGAGTTGACGGTGCGCACGTTTCGGGGGATGCTCTTGCGACGGAATAATGAAGTCTCACCCTGGCAGTTCGGTTTCGCCCCGACGGCACAAATTCGTGCGTTGGATCGTCGGCCTGCTGTTGTTCTACGCCATTCTCGGTTTCTTCATCCTGCCGCCAATCATCCGCGCCGTCGCCGTCAAACAGTTGTCCCGGCAGCTCGACCGCGAGGTTTCGATTGAAAAGGTCAAAATCAATCCGTTCGTGCTTTCAACCACCGTGCGCGGGCTGCTCATCAGGGACAAGGACGGCCAGCGCTTCATCTCGTGGGACGAGGTTTATGTGAACTTCCAGTTGTCGTCCTTCCTGGGCCATGCCTGGGTCTTCAAGGAAATCCGCGTGACCAAACCCTATGCCCGGATGCAGATCAACAAGGATTACACGCTGAACTTCTCCGACCTGGTCGCCAAATTCTCGACGAATGCGCCCGATGCCGCGCCGGCCAAGCCGGCCAAGCCGCTCGCGCTGCGCGTCGGCCGGCTGCAAATCACCGGCGCCTCGGCCTCGTTCAGCGACTACACCACGCGCGAACCGTTCAAGCGGGTCATCGGCCCGCTCAATGTAACGCTGCAAAATTTCCGCACCGACCCGGAAAATAAAAACCCCTATTCGTTCGCCGGCACCACGGACGCCGGTGAACGGTTCGCGTGGAGCGGATATTTTTATCTGGACCCGCTGCGTTCCGAGGGTGCCTTGACACTCGACGACATCACGCTCAACAAATACGCGCCGCTCTACCAGGATTTCGTGCGCTTTGAAATCCGCAGCGGCGTGATTGGCGTGCAGGCAAACTACCGCTTTGAACTCAGCGCCAGCAACCGCGTCGCGGCCGTCACGAACACCGCCTTTTCCCTGCGCAATTTCAAGCTCGCCGGACCCGGCGGCAGCAACGACATTGCCGACCTGGCGTACTTTGCCATGACCGGCGCGAGCCTGGACCTGGAAGCGCGCCAAGCCGAAGTGGATTCGGTGTCCGCCATCGGCGCGCAGTTGTTTTTGCAACGCGACAAGGACGCTTCCATCAACGCCCTGGAAGCCGCCAAACCCATTGCCAACGCGACGAACGCGCCCGGCGGCATTTTGCTGCTGTTGCGCTCGGTCACCAACGCCGTCGCGATGCTGCTCAACAGCACGAACCAGTGGAGCGGCACGGTGCACGCCGTGGATTTCACAAATTGCGCGTTGCAGCTTGAGGACCTGGTGAATTCGCGCCCGGCCAGACTGGATTTGAATGACATCACGTTCACGGCCAGAAACATTTCGAATCTCCCGCACACGAACCTGACCGCCAACCTGTCCCTGCGCTGGAATACCAACGGCGCCATTGACACGGAAATTACCGCCTCCCTTTCACCACCGACCGCCGACCTCCACCTCTCGCTCTCCAACCTGGACCTGGGCACGCTTGATCCCTATCTCGAACCCAAAGTAAACCTGTTCATCCTCGGCAGCCGGCTCGGGCTGGACGGCGACATCCATTTGCGCACGCCGGAAAACGAACTGCCACAGGTCACGTTCAACGGCGACGCGAGGCTCGATGATTTCCGCACCGTGGACGGCGTCCTGGGCCAGGATTTGTTGAGATGGGATTCGCTGCGATTCAATGGCATCGCGGCGAACCTGAATCCCCAAACCGTCGCCATCAAGGAAATCGCCCTGGACAACGCCTACGCGCGCGTCGTGATCGAAACCAATCATGTCATCAATTTGCTGGCGGCACTGCGTCCGGCCACAACCAATGCGCCCGCCGTCACCAACGCGGTCAGCGCCGTCAAAATTTCCGCGGCCACGAATTCCACAACCCCGGCCCCGGCGCTGCCGGATATCTCCGTTGATAACATTGTCATTTCCAATGCCACGCTCAGCTTCACCGACCGCTCGCTCACGCCGAATGTGCATCTGACGGTTCTGCAGGCGGGCGGAACGATTGCGGGCATTTCTTCCAAGGAACTTCAGCACGCCGACGTGAAGCTGCACGCGGCCGTGGACGGCGTCGGCCCGGTGAGCGTCACCGGTCGGATCAATCCGTTCAGCGGGACGGAGACAAACCATTTGCAGGTTTCGGTGAAGGACGTGGATTTGACACCGACGAGTCCCTACGCGGCGAAGTTTGCCGGCTACCGTATCGCCATGGGCAAACTGAACATGGACCTGGTGTACAATCTGGTCGGCCCAAAATTGCAGTCCAAGAACGTCATCACCCTGGACCAGTTCACTTTTGGCGAAAGGGTGAACAGCCCCGACGCCACCCATCTGCCCGTGCGGCTGGCCATTGCGATTCTCAAGGACCGCGACGGAAAAATCGTGCTGGACGTGCCGGTGGATGGCAGTTTGGACGACCCGAAATTCCGCATCAGCAAGGTGGTCACGCGCGCCATCATGAACATTCTCACCAAGGTCGCCACGTCACCGTTCTCGCTGATCGGCGCCGCCTTCGGCGGTGGTGAGGAATTGGGTTACGAGGATTTCGCCCCGGGCAACGCGGAATTGACCCTGGCGGACAAACAAAAGCTGGATACCCTGGTGAAGGGACTCTTTGCGCACCCGGCCGTAAACCTGGAAATTTCCGGCAGTGACGATCTGGTCGCCGACAAAGACGGGTTGCAGCGCGTCTTCCTGGAAAAACAACTGCATACCAGAAAATGGCTGTCGCTCCGTAAATCCCAGCAGGCCACCCTGACGCCCGAGCAGGTCACGCTGACACCGGAAGAGCACACGAGTTTGGTGAAAATACTTTATGCCGAAGCGTGGGCCGATGGCCAGATCACGCCAGCCGTGCTGGCCGCGAATACGAATCTCGTGGCCGCGATGGCTCAAATCCAATCCCGATCACCAAAAGTTCAAAAAGACGTGACGATTATGCTGAACAGCTTGCACCCCTCCGCGTCATCCACTTCCGGCAACATGACTGCCGCGCCGGGACAGCCGAAACTCGCGCCACCCGCCGACCCGTTGGAGGTTTTATTGCTGGCATCAATTCCCGTCACCGACAACGATTTTGAAGCACTGGCGACCGAACGCGCCAAGGCGGTGCGCACGTATATTCTTGGGACCGGTAAGGTGGAGGCGTCGCGGCTGTTCCTGACGGAGAATCAGACCGGCGGCGTCCGCGGCGACGGCAGCCGCGCTTACTTGCAGTTCCGATAAGCCTGACGGCAGGGACTCCGCGACGTCCGCTTAACCGAAAGTTACATCCAATCAAATCGCTGGACAAAATTCAGTGGTGGGCGTATTCAGCCAACCAATCCGAGAACATGGGCCTTCAGAATGCCATCTTTCAAGCCAACAAAATTGTGGGAAGCGCCGCCGCACACTTTGGCCAAATTGGAAATCGTCGGACGTTACCTGTACTTGTGGTTCACAATTGTAGGAAGCAATCCCAAGAATCATCGTTTGGTATATATTGATGGCTTTGCCGGTCCGGGACGGTACACGAACACCGAAACGAGCTCTCCTCTGGTCGCGCTTCAGGCCGCGAAAGACGCATTGGAAATATTTCCAGAGAAACTTCGTAAAACGGAATTTTGTTTCCTGTTTGTCGAAAAAAAGCCGGAATTTGCCAATAGTTTAAAAGAAGCCATCTCGGCAATTTCCTGGCCTTCACAATTCAAATGGGCCGTCGAAAATTGTTCATTCGAAGAAAAGGTTGGTGGCATGTTGGAGGATTTCCAGCACGAGGGAAAACAACTGGCACCAACATTCGCTTTTATTGATCCGTTTGGTGCAACCGGACTTCCGTTCAAAGTCATTGCTAAAATCCTCCAGCACTCCACTTGTGAAGTTTTGCTGAACTTGGATTCCGATGGAATTGGCAGGTTGGTCACCGCTCAAACAGCTGAAAAGAACCAGGCACATCTTGATGTATTGTTTGGCAACTCAAGCTGGCGCACGGAATTGAATCCCCACCTGCCGATGCCGCAACTTTCGGCCCAAATTCTGGCTCTTTACAAAAAACGGCTACGCTCCACCGCGCCATATGTATACGCGTTTGCTATGAATTCTCGCGAAGGTCAGTTGAATTACCATCTTGTATTTGCCAGCCAGTATTATTTGGGGTTGGAGAAAATGAAGGAAGCCATGAAAGCGGTTGACCAAACTGGAACGTGTTCCTTTTCCGACGACACGGTCGGACAGGAACTGCTGGTGTTTGATTTTAACGCGCCGGCGGTTTGGGCGGAGAAAATGCAACAGACACTCGGCGGAATATGGAGACCATATTCCGATTTCCGAGACTTTGCCTTGAATGAAACACCATTCACCAACCCAAAAGCGATGTTGCGGCATTTGGACGACAAGCGTTTGGTAGAAATTGAAGCCGAGGCGAACAGGCGAAAAGGGTCTTTTCCGGAAGAAAAAATCGGGAGAATTATCATCCAGAAAACTCTTTTGTGAAGCATGGACCGCATTTGTCCTACCTTTTGTGCAAAACTGAACCTATGATTTGAATCTGTGAGCGCCAATTCAAAAATCGAGTGGACAGATGCAACATGGAACCCGGTTCGCGGCTGCACCAAAGTCAGCCCTGGTTGCCTCCATTGCTACGCAGAGACGTTTGCCGAGCGTTTTCGCGGCGTGCCCGGCCATCCGTTTGAATTTGGCTTCGATTTGCGCCTCGTGCCCGAAAAACTAGGCGACCCGCTGCGCTGGTCGACGTCCCGCATGATTTTCGTCAATTCCATGAGCGACCTCTTCCACGAAAATGTGCCGGACGAATACATCGTCAAAGTGGCACGCGTGATGAGGGCCGCCAACTGGCATACCTACCAGATTCTCACCAAACGCGCTGGTCGGATGCAGAAATTATTAAAAGGCAAACTCCGTTTCGCAGCGGAGCAATCGCACATCTGGTGGGGCGTGAGCGTGGAAAACCGCCGGCACGGATTGCCGCGGGTTGATCTGCTCCGCGACTCGCCAGCACAGGTTCGATTCCTGTCCATCGAACCCCTGCTGGAACATCTCGGCCCGTTCAATTTGGCAGGGATGAATTGGGTCATCGTTGGCGGCGAAAGTGGACCGGGCGCGCGGCCGATGGATGCTCGCTGGGTGCGCGACATCCGGGCACAATGTTTCCGCGCAAAAGTTGCTTTCTTTTTTAAACAATGGGGTGGTGTCCGCAAATCAGAGGCCGGCCGGGAATTGGACGGACAAACCTATGACGAATTTCCCGCACGACAGCAGGTTCCGGTTCCCAATTTGGAATTCAGGCGGAATGCGTTGGAACAGTTGGAAGCGGAATCGGTTTGATACGGATCGGGACAGTAGCCGGCGTTTACATGTCAAAAATGGCGTGGATAATTTTCTTTCCGCCAAAAATCCAGATCGTCGCGGCCATCGCAATGTAGGGTCCATACGGCATCCGTGACGACCATTCGCGCCGTCGCATGATAATGAGCGTGATGCCGGCCGCCGCGCCGATCATCGAACTGACCATCAGCGAGAACAGCACCCCCTGCCAGCCGACGAACGCGCCGATGGCGCCCATGAATCAGCCGTTCCCCGCCGATTTCCAGCCAGCCCGACCGGAGGGCCAGCCGCACCATCACGTCCCGGTAACCACGGTCCACGAGTTCCACGGTCCGCGCCCGCAGCGCAATCACGTCGGACTGGCGGTAGAACAATTCGTCGTAGGGAATCTCCCGGTCGGGCAGATGCACGGACGTTTCGGTGAAGACAATTTTCGTGTCCACCGGCAATTTCAACCGCTGCCGGCCGAACAACAGCTTCCCCAACCGCAAAATTGCGTAAATGATTCCCGCCCCGGCGCCGAGGCCGAGCACGCTCTGCCACATTCCCGCAGTCAGCCTGGAAACATCGTGCAGCACCGGAAAAAGAAACGACACGATGAGACCGACGGCCATGCCGCCGTACGTGATTTCATCGGGGATGATAAAATGCTCGAAGTCAATGAACGTGGCCGCAATCAGTCCGGCGAGCAGGATGGCGTACAGGATGGCGATGACCGGCGACACCTTTCCAAAGGCCAGCCAGCAGCCTAAAAAGGCCACGCCCGTCAGTAATTCGACGATGAAGTAACGCGGTGAAATCGGCGCGCCACAGTTTTTGCAGCGGCCGCGCAGCGCCAGCCAGGTCACCAGCGGAACATTGAGATACCACGGGATGGAGTATTGGCAGTGCGGGCAATGCGACGGCGGCGTGACAATGCTCATGCCCAGCGGCAGCCGGTAAATGCACACATTCAGGAAACTGCCGACGATGCACCCGAACACGAAGAAGACCAGCGACCAAAAATGGAACGGCACCAGCTCCCAGTTGTGCGCGTCAAAAATCGGGTCAATGCCCATAAATATTTTGTTCCAGCGCGCGGCGCATCACGCCAAGCGGCGCGGGTTTGCCCGTCCAGATTTCAAACGCCTTCGCGCCCTGATGCAGCAGCATGCCGAGGCCGTTGGCGTTTTTGCACCCGGCCTTCCGGGCGGCCTTCAACAATGGCGTTTCCGCCGGACGATAAATCATGTCGTAAACCGCCCCCGCCTGTTTCAGCGAAAATTGCCTGTCATCCAACGGCAAGGCATCACCCGGCTGCAGACCCAGCGACGTCGCGTTGATCAGCAAATCCACCGCCGACCCGGGGTACCCCACCGTGACGCGTACGGTCGGAAATTTATTTTTGATTTCACCCGCCAGGGCTTTGGCTTTGCCGGGAGTGCGGTTGACGAGGAAAAGTTCCATGACTTTTTCCGCCGCGAGCCTCAACGCCGCCGTCCGTCCGGCCCCGCCCGCTCCGAGCAACAACACCCGGGCCCCGCGCAACGCCACTTTCAAATCTTCGCGCAATGCCGTTGTCAGCGCGTCGGCATCCGTGTTGAACCCGACCGCGCGGATTTTCGACCGGCCCCGCCCGCCCGTGGATTCAAAACGGATGGTATTGACCGCACCCCATTTTTTTGCCGACGGGTCGAGCGCATCCACCAACTTCAACGCGAGCAGCTTGTGAGGCACGGTCAGGTTTAGTCCGGCAAACCCCATGGCGCGGGCGCCGGCGATCGCGGCGCGCAAATCATGGGGAGGCACCTCAAAGGCGAGGTAACGCCAGTTCAGTCCGAGCGCGGCGAACGCGGCGTTGTGCATGGCCGGCGACGCGGAATGGCCGATGGGAAAACCATAAACCGCGCAACAGCGCGTGGCGGCATTGATGGCGGGCGGACCGGATTGTGACACGCGAAATTTATATGCGGCAAACCCGCGAGTTCAAAGCGCAAAGTCCGCCGGACGCCATCCTTTTTCATGCCCGCCATCGCCACAAGTCAACCTGGGCCCGCCGCGGAAACGCGAATGGCCACCCCGGAAATGAAGAAACCCATCGACCGCCGCACTAAGTGATTTCCTTAGGTGGCTAGTGATTTTCCCTCGTATGCAATCAGGCTGGGCACCAATTGTCGAAATTAGCTCCTTCACCTAATTTGTCGTCATGCAAACAACATTTGTTCGGCAGGATACGGGCAGTCAACCGGTTCCCTCCAGTTTTCAAGGGCATTCCCCCGCTACAGCCCAGCCTCCCGCGCGGGACGCGGGTGCGGCGGTGACCAAGGCGGGCACGGCCGCGCCGAACGGCAATGGGAACGGGAACGGCAACGCCAACCGCGCCCTGATTGAGGCGCTCATCGGCTCCAAGGTTTATCAGGAATACGAGCGTGCCTTTGGCGACATGACCGGTTTGCCGATGGTGTTGCAACCGATTGAAACCTGGCAGTTGCCGTATCATGGCCGTCGCAACGAGAACCCATTTTGCGCGTTGATGTCGCAGAAAAGCCGCGCCTGCTCGGCCTGCTTGCAGACGCGGGAACGCCTGTGCGAGAAGGCAACGCTCGATCCGCAGTCCCTTACCTGTCATTCCGGCCTTTGCGAAACCGCCGTCCCGGTGCGGTTGAGCGACCGGTTGATCGGTTACCTGCAAACCGGACAACTCTTCCGCAAGAAACCAACCGAGGCACAGTTCGGGCGGATTGCCAAACAGGTGTCGGAATGGGGCCTGGACATCCATCGCGACACCCTGAAGAAGGCCTATTTTGCCGGCAAGGTGGTGTCCGCCAAGGAGCATGAATCGGTCGTCAAATTGCTCACCATTTTCGCCCAACACCTGGCGATGATCAGCAACCAGGTGTTCATCCAGCAGGAAAATGCCGAATCGCCGGTCATCAAGCGGGCCAAGGACTACATTTGTGAACATCAGGCCGAAAAACTTTCCCTTGGCCATGTCTCCAAGGCGGTCAACATGAGCGCCTTCTATTTTTGCAAGATGTTCAAACGGGTCACCGGCATCAACTTCACCGATTATCTCTCGCGGGTGCGCATCGAAAAGGCCAAAAATCTCCTGCTCAACCCGAACCTGCGCGTGAGCGAAATCGCCTTTGAAGTCGGCTTCCAATCGCTGACGCATTTCAACCGGGTGTTCAAAAAACTTCTGGGCCAATCCCCCACCGAGTACCGGGCACAGTTGCTGACCCACTAATCTTGTGACAGGTGACAGGTGGCGCGTAACAAGAACCAGGAAGACCGCCGCTTGGTCACACGCCACTTGTCACTTGTCACACCCATGATTGAGGTTGGCATCGGCGCCGGTTTTCCCGATAGTTTCTTCGCTCTCGAAATGAAGGACTATCGGAAAATGTCCAAAGCCGAACTGCTGGCCTGGATCCGCCAGCTTCGTTCCCGCCATGCCACACGCACGCGAGCCCAGCGTCAGCGGGCGAACACCGCGTTGGGCGACAGCGCCGAACGCCTGCGCGCAATCCTGGAAACGGCGGTGGAAGGCATCATCACCATTGACGAGCACGGCATCATCGAGTCCTTCAACCTCGCGGCGGAGCGGATTTTTGGTTGCCCGGCAAGGGAGGTCATCGGGAAAAACGTCAGCCTCCTCATGCCGCCGCCGCATCGCGAGCAACACGACCACTACCTCGGGAATTATCTCCGCACCGGCCATGCAAAAATCATCGGCATCGGCCGCGAAATCGTCGGCCGCCGGAAGAACGGCACGGTGTTTCCCATGGACCTTTCCGTGAGCGAAGTGCGGCTGGCCGACCGGCGTCTGTTTACCGGATTCATCCGCGACATCACCCGGCACAAGGAGGCGGAAAAGGCGCTCCAGCATTACGCCGCGCTGGTGGAATCGTCGGACGACGCCATCATCGGCAAAACCCTGGACGGGGGCATCACCAGTTGGAACCGGGGCGCGGAGACGGTCTTCGGTTACACGCGCCAGGAGATGCTGGGAAAAAACATTTCCCTCCTCATCCCGCCGGACCGGAAGGATGAGGAACCGGAGATTCTGGAAAAAATCAGACGCGGCGTAGCCGTTGACCATTATGAGACCCGCCGACGGCGCAAGGACGGAAAATTGATTGATATTTCGGTGACCATCTCCCCCATCCGCGACGCCGGGGGGAAAATCACCGGAGCCTCCAAGGTGGCGCGCGACATTACCGAGCGCAAGCGGCTCGAAAAGGAGATCCTGGAAATCAGCGAGCGCGAACGCCGCCGCATCGGACACGATTTGCACGACGGCCTGTGCCAGCATCTGGCCGGAATTGAACTCATGAGCCAGGTGCTGGAACAAAAACTGGCCCGGCGCTCGAAAGCCGCCGCCGACCGCGCGGGCGACATTGCCAAAAACGTCCGTGAAGCCATCGGCCAAACCCGCCTGCTGGCGCGCGGCCTTTCACCCGTCACCCTGGAATCGGAGGGACTCATGTCCGCGTTGCAGGAGCTGGCGCTGAGCACGGAGAAAATCTTCCGGGTCGCCTGCCGGTTCGAATGCGAGCCGCCGGTGCTGGTATCGGATTATCCCGCCGCCACCCATTTGTTCCGGCTGGCGCAGGAGGCGGTTTCCAATGCCATCAAGCATGGCCGGGCGAAGCGGATCTTAATTCGGTTGAAAGAGGACCGGGGACGGATGATCCTGAGTGTGATTGACGATGGCTCGGGGTTCCCGGCGCAGCTTCCGAAGTCGAAGGGCATGGGGTTGCGCATCATGCGATCCCGGGCCGGAATGATCGGCGGCACGCTGGCCTTTGAACGGAACGCCGGCGGCGGCGCGAGCGTGACCGTCACGGCCCCTAAAACGACCGGCCGAAAAGAAACCAACCAGCACCATGCCCGCAAAAAATAAACCCTCCGTAAAACGGCTGCTCATCGTGGACGATCACCCCATGATGCGCACCGGGCTGGCGCAATTGATTGACAACGAGGGAGACCTGAAGGTCTGTGCTGAAGCCGAAAATGCCGCGCAGGCGTTCGACATCGCGGCCAGCCAGACGCTCGATTTGATCCTGCTCGATATTTCCCTGCCCGACAAGAACGGCCTGGAACTCATCAAGGACATCCGGGCACTCAAGCCCGGGCTGCCCATCCTCGTGGTGTCCATGCACGACGAATCGCTGTACACCGAACGCGTCCTGCGGGCCGGCGGCCGCGGCTACATTATGAAGCAGGAAGGCGGCAAAAAACTGCTCCAAGCCGTCCGCCAGGTGTTGAACGGACAGATTTATGTGAGCGAAAAAATGTCCGCGGGGATTCTGGAAACCTTTTCGGGGCGGCACGCCGAAACGGCGATCTCCCCGGTCCAACAGCTTTCCGACCGCGAATTTGAAGTGTTTCAACTGATCGGCCAGGGCAAAAGCACGCGCGACATCGCCGCGCACCTGCACCTGAGTGCGAAAACCGTCGAAGTCCACCGCCTGAACATCAAGAAAAAATTAAAATTGAAGACGGCGACCGATCTCGTCCGACACGCCGTCCGCTGGCTGGATACCGAGGACTCCGGTTCCTGAACGCTTATTCGCCCACGCCGGCGTATTCCTCATTCAGATGCAAATCCGCGCCCATGAACACGTAATCGTGCGGAACGGTTTTCATGTCCAGGACATGCTGCGGCTGTCGCATCAACTGGCAGAAACCAAGCTGTTCGAGCGCGCGAATGGCCACCTTGCGTTCGCCGTTCAATTCCGCCTCCAACCGGCGCAGGCCCAGCGAACGTGCGACTTCCACCAGTTCCGTCACCAGAATTTTGGCCACGTCACGCCCCCGGTATTGCAGATGCGTCAGGACCGTGACCAGGCCGATGTGGCGCTTCCAGCCGCCGAGGCGCTGATGCAATGTCGCCTCGCCGATGATTTTTTCCCCGTGCAACATCAGCAGCGGCAGGTTGCGCTCGAAGTCGGCGTCGCGACACCACTCCTGGAACAGGGCCCGGTCGGAAACCGGCTGTTTGATGAACAGTCGCTCCTCCTCCGGCACCGCGAGAAAAAATTTATGCAGCCGCGCGGCATCCCGCCGGCCCAGCGGACGCACGACACATTCCGTGCCATCGCGCAATTTCACATGGAGCGGAAATTTTTCCAGAGCGTAATCCAGTATCATAAAAATCTTTCGTTGTCTGTTTCCAGCATACTTCATAATGAGTTAAACTAAAACATAAAAATGTTAAAAAAGAATATGTAATCATATTACGCCATTTAAGCGGGTTTGGGCGGCATGCGGCATCACGTCGCGGCATAAACCGGGTGGCTTCAAATGGCGGACCAAACCGCCGAGGAATTGTTTTTCCCCAGATCAATTTGAAACGTGAATCGCATAACCCGGCCGGCTCGGGCTGGGACGATATGGGGAAAACACCCCATATGACCCTTTGCCGGCACCTGTTAACATGCGCGAGCTAAAAAGGCAGTTTTGCCAAGCAATGCACAGTAAACAGTCAGTTATGTCATTGATTACCAGCGGGGAAACCTGGTAAATATGTGCGTTGAGTGTCATCAAATCAGGATTTAACTCATGCAACGTTAAACACCCGTCACAATTCAAGTTATGTTCCAATACCTCTCCCATCGTACCGGCCCGGTGGCCCTCTTTCTCTGGCTGATTCTGGTTGGAGGTGGTTGTTTGCCCGGCACGTCAGCCGCGGCGACATTGGACACCCACACCGTCGTCCTGGATGGACAGGGGGAAATCATCCCCTGGACATCGGATCCGGGCGCCGGTTACGACCGGGTGATGTTTCTGTCCTGGGACCTGTTGCTCAATCACATTCTCAAAGACCCGAACAATGGCCTGCCCGCCTATTATACCCACAGCGAGTATGACCCCAATTCCCTGGCCGGCGAGGATTGGCCCAACAACGCGGCTGGCAAGCATGCCATGCTGGCGGATTCAGCGAGCATGTATTACTACTACTCCGGGAACACCAGCGTAGTCACCTTGGTGACGGGATTGCTTAACTTTCACCTCCTGCACGGCACGACCCCGACGAATTACTTCTGGGCCGGGGTTCCCTATTCCACGGCCGCGAGCGGCTCCACCAACTACGGCAACGACAATTACTCGGAAGGGGTCGGCGTATTGGAGCCGGACAAGATTGGCGAATTGGGTTACCACGGTTACTTGAGATTCTACGAGTTGACGGGCAACACCAACTATCTGAACGCCGCCATCACGTGCGCTGACCAACTGGCCCTGCATATCCGGACCGGGGACGCGACGCACTCGCCGTGGGCCTTTCGGGTGGTGGCGCAGACCGGCGCCACGTCGCAGTCCGAGGAGTACTGTGCCGATGCGGTCGCCCCCATCCGGCTCTTCGACGAACTGATACGCCTCGGGCTTGGAAACACCAACAATTACCAGACCGCCCGGCAAACGGCCTGGAACTAGCTGGTCGCCTATCCCATGACCAACCGGGTCTGGGCCAATTATTTTGAGGACGTGATGCCGAAGCCCAATGACCTCAGCAACGTCAACCAGTACAATCCGGGTGAGACGGCCTGTTACCTCCTGGAGCATCCTGAACTCGATCCGAATTGGTACAATCATGCCACCAACCTGCTGGGATTCATTGAAACCACCTTCGGCGGCACGGACGAAGGCGAGTCAGGGCTGGAGTATGGAGCCCGGGTCATCTCCGAGCAGAATGCATACAAGTACAAGATGGCCAGCCATACCTCACGGTTTGCCGCCGACTACGCCCTGTTATATTCCCTGACCGGTGATACGAACGCTTACGACAAGGCCTATCGGTCGTTGAACTGGTGCACCTACATGTGCCGTTCCAATGGGGTGGTCATCGAAGGACCGGCGGAATTTACGAACAGTCCGGCCTGCTGGTTCACGGACGGGCACGGCGATTACATCCGCCACTTCATGCTGGCCCTCGGGGCGGTCCCGGAATGGGCTCCCACCAACCAGAACCATATCACGGGCTCCACCACGGTGATCAAGTCGGTGACCTACGATCCCGGCAGCAACAGCGTCGCCTACACGACCTTTGACAACGCCTCCACCGAATCGCTCCGCCTCGCCTTCACACCCGTGGCGGTTTTCGTCAACGGCACGCCGCTGTCGCAACGTTCCGACCTCAGCCAGGCCGGCTGGGTGTTCACCGCCACCAACGGCGTTTTGCGCATCCGTCACGACACGGGCACCAACGTGCTGGTCGTTGACCAGTCATCGAATCCGCAGGCGCAGATCAGCAGTACCGGCCTTGGTTCAAATGGGATACATTCGGATTCGACATCACCGGCGCCAGCAACCTGGTCGTCGTCGTGCAAGCCTGCACGAACCTGGCCGATCCCGGTTGGCTTCCGGTGGGCACCAACACACTCACCGATGGCTCGTCCTATTTCAGCGATCCGGCCTGGACGAATTTTTCCAGCCGTTTCTATCGCCTGGCCGTCGGCAGCCCATAACCGGCTTCGAGGCCAACTTTTCATCGGCGGTGCCGGATGCCGTTTCATATTACCCCTCCCGCCGACCCGATCAAAAGGGCGACTGTATACGGCGCGGTAAATCTTGTGACTGGCCGCGTTTGGTTTTCGTCAATGGCCAGCCATTGGACTCGCCGTCCCTGAAATTCCAACCTGCGATTTTTTATCCCGCTGGCCAGGCCCCGCAAAATTGGTAAAGTCTTCAACAAGGTTTGGTAAGTAGTTTTACGCAAATGGATGAAGTTGTAGGTACGGTATTTTTATGCCCCGGGTACCCTGCCCGATCGACCATGGCGGATAGCCGACGATTGAAGCAGGAGCCGGGGCTGGAATTTATAAAGACAAACCAAGCAACCATTTTGGACCCATCATGACCATCGCCACTTCCGGGCCGCAACGTCTCGAACCCGCCCACGACATCCTGCATCAAACGCGCAAGCATCCGCTGGATCCCATTTGCGCGCCGAAGGTGGTCGCCGTCATCGGCGCCACGGACAAGGCCGGCAGCGTCGGGCGGACCCTGTTTGAAAATCTCGGCCGCGGCGGCTTCAACGGCGTGGTCTATCCCGTCAACCCAAAACGCGCCTCCGTCCTGTGCGTCAAGGCTTATCCCAGCATCGGCGCCGTGCCGGAAAAAGTGGACCTGGCGGTGATCTGTACGCCGGCCAAAACCGTCCCTGGATTGATCCGGGATTGCGCCAAGGCCGGGGTTGCCGGCGTCATCATCATTTCCGCAGGCTTCAAGGAAATCGGTCCCGAAGGCGTGAAATTGGAACAACAAATCCTCGCCGATGCGCGCGCCGCGGGCATGCGCATCGTCGGGCCCAACTGTCTCGGCATCATGATGCCCAACATCGGGTTCAATGCCAGTTTCGCGGCCACCATCGCCCGGCCTGGCAACGTCGGTTTTCTCAGCCAAAGCGGCGCGCTCTGTTGTGCCGTGCTCGACTGGAGCCTCAAGGAAAATGTCGGGTTCAGTTGCTTCGCCTCGCTCGGATCCATGCTCGATGTCGGCTGGGGCGATTTGATTTATTACCTGGGTGACGATCCCCGGACCAAGAGCATCGTCATTTATATGGAAACGATTGGCGATGCGCGCTCGTTTTTGTCCGCCGCCCGCGAAGTCGCGCTCACCAAGCCGATCATCGTCATCAAGCCCGGTCGCACGGAGGGCGCCGCCAAGGCCGCCGCGTCGCACACCGGTTCGCTGACCGGCAGCGACGACGTGCTGGAGGCCGCGTTCAAACGTTGCGGCGTGTTGCGCGTGAACAACATTTCCGATTTGTTTTACATGTCCGAAGTCCTGGGCCGCCAACCGCGTCCCAAGGGCAATCGCCTGACCATGATTACCAATGCCGGCGGTCCGGGGGTGCTGGCCACCGACGCGCTGATCACCACCGGGGGCGCCCTGGCGGAAGTTTCCAAGGGGACCATTGAAGAACTCAACAAGTTTCTGCCCCCGTCCTGGTCGCGCAACAACCCCGTAGATGTGCTGGGTGACGCCAGCGCAGACGTTTACGCCAAGACACTTGAAATTGCGGGCCGTGACCCCAACAGCGACGGTTTGCTGGTTATTTTGACCCCGCAGTCCATGACCGAATGCACCAACACCGCTGAGAAACTGAAGGCGTTCGGCCATATCGAAGGCAAGCCGGTGCTCGCCAGTTGGATGGGCGGCAAGGATGTCGCCGAAGGTGAGGCGATTCTCAACGCCGCCGGTATCCCGACCTTTCCCTATCCCGATACCGCCGCGCGCGCGTTCACTTCCATGTGGCGTTATGCCGACAATCTCCGCGCGCTGTATGAGACGCCCGTGCCCTCCGCCGACGCCGCCGACCTCGAATCCGGCCGCGCCAAGGCCGCCACATTGATTGAATCGGTCAAGCAAACCGAGCGCGTCATCCTGACCGAAGCCGAGTCCAAGGAACTGCTCGCCTGTTACCACATTCCGACCGTGGTCACCAAAGTGGCGAAGACCGAGGCCGAAGCGGCGAAGCTGGCGGCGGAAATCGGCTTCCCCACGGTGCTCAAACTCTATTCCGAAACCATCACGCACAAGACCGACGTCGGCGGCGTGCAGTTGAATCTCAAGGACGAAGCCGAGGTCAAACGCGCGTTCAAGGCCATCAAGGCCGCCTGCACGGAAAAGGCCGGGGCGCAGCATTTCCAAGGCGTGACGGTTCAGAAAATGATCAAGCTCAGTGACGGCTACGAAATCATCCTCGGCAGCAGCATCGACCCGCAATTCGGGCCGGTGCTCCTGTTCGGCATGGGCGGCCAGCTCGTCGAAGTCTTCAAGGACAAGGCGCTGGCGCTGCCGCCCTTGAACACCACGCTGGCCCGGCGCATGATGGAGACGACCAAAATTTACCGCGCGCTCAAGGGCGTCCGCGGTCGCAAGTCGGTGGACCTCGCCGCGCTCGAAAAATTGATGGTCGGGTTCAGTCAGCTCGTCGCCGAACAACGCTGGATCAAGGAAATCGACATCAACCCCATGTTCGCCTCCGCGGATGAGTTGGTGGCGCTCGATGCCCGGGTCATTCTGCAAGATCCGAAGACCACGGAAGCCCAGCTGCCCCGGCTTGCCATCCGGCCGTATCCGACCCAGTACGTGACGAAATGGAAATTGAAGGACGGCACCCCGGTCATCATCCGGCCGATCCAGCCCGAGGACGAGCCGTTGCTGGTCAGGTTCCATGAAACCCTCTCCGAGGAAAGCGTGTATCACCGTTATTTCACCCAGTTGAAACTGGACCAGCGCGTTGCACACGAACGGTTGACCCGCATTTGCTTCAACGATTACGACCGCGAAATCGCGCTCGTCGTCGAACGCAAGGATCCCCGGACCAAACAACGGGAAATCCTCGGTGTGGGCCGGTTAAGCAAGGAACACGGCCTGAATGAAGGCGAGTTTGCCCTGCTCGTCAACGACCACTGGCAAAAACAGGGACTCGGCACCGAATTGCTCCGACGCCTGGTGCAAATTGGACGGGACGAAAAACTCACCCGCCTGTACGCCGAAATCATGGCCGACAACCATGCCATGCAGCAGGTCAGCAAAAAGATCGGCTTCCAGTTGACCGCCCATCCCGCCGATCGCGAATACGTCGCGGAATACGTTTTTTAAGCGCCGACCCTTCGGCAAAAAATCAATTTCCGCCAGATTGGGATTTTTTTCGGACTCCCGATCAGCCATTGCGGTCGGGCATATTTTCCCTGGAAGCCATCAGCAACAGATGATGGTATTTTAGACCTCCGGACAGGTGAAGCAACCCATGTTGCTTCTTTAGCAAGAAAGGTGAGGGCCGGCGCGGCGCGGCGGCCTTATTTTAACTTCAGAGCCGTTGCAATGGCCGGTGCCGTTTCACGGCGCATGGATTTTCAACCTTTTCATCAATAAAAATGAATGCCAAACCGACGTTACTGACCGTGGACGGCAACGAGGCGGTCGCCCACGTAGCTTATCGCCTGAATGAAGTCATGGCGATTTACCCCATCACCCCTTCCTCACCCATTGCCGAGTGGTGCGATCAGTGGGCGTCCGAAGGCAAAAAAAATCTCTGGGGCACCATTCCAGCCATCGTAGAAATGCAAAGTGAAGGCGGCGCGGTGGGCGCGGTCCACGGCATGTTGCAAACCGGTTCCATCGCCACCACCTTCACGGCGTCGCAGGGGTTGCTGTTGATGGTTCCCAACATGTTCAAGATCGCGGGCGAATTGCTGCCGGCGGTCTTTCACGTCACCGCCCGCGCGGTGGCCACCCATGCGCTTTCCATCTTCGGCGACCACAGCGACATCATGGCGGCGCGGTCGGCCGGCTGGGCGATGCTCGGCTCGGCTTCCGTGCAGGAAGCGGCGGATTTTGCGCTCATTTCCCAGGCCGCCACCCTGCGCGCCCGCCTGCCCTTCATCCATTTCTTCGACGGATTTCGCACGTCCCACGAGGTTTCCAAGATTGAATTGATGTCCGAAGACGTCATGCGGGCGTTGGTGGACGACAAATTGATCGCTGAAATCCGCACCCGCGGCCTGACACCGGACCGGCCGGTGCTGCGCGGCACGGCGCAAAATCCCGACGCGTTCTTCCAGGGCCGCGAGGCGGCCAATCCGTTCTACGCCAGATGCCCGGACCTCGTGCAAAAGGTGATGGACGAATTTCTGCAATTCACCGGGCGCGAATATCATCTGTTTGAATATGTTGGCGCGCCGGACGCGGAACATGTCCTCGTGCTCATGGGTTCGGGCTGCGAAGCCGCGCACGAGACGGTGGAGCATCTGAACCAGCAAGGCGCCAAGTTCGGCCTGATCAAGGTGCGCCTGTACCGGCCGTTCGACAGCAAACGATTTGTCGAAGCGCTGCCGCGCTCGGCCAAATCGGTGGCGGTGCTGGACCGCACCAAGGAACCGGGCGCCACCGGTGAACCGCTGTATCAGGACTGCGTCGCGGCGATTCTCGAAGGCATGGCCAACGGCTGGGGCAACCTGAAATGGCTGCCCAAGGTGTACGGCGGGCGCTATGGTTTGTCCTCCAAGGAATTCACCCCGGCCATGGTCAAGGCCGTGTACGACAATCTCGCCGCCGCCAAACCGAAGAACCACTTCACCGTCGGCATCACCGACGATATTTCCCACACCAGCCTGCCGGTGGACCACAACTTTTCCACCGAATCCGATGACGTCATCCGCGCGCTGTTTTACGGGCTGGGTGCGGACGGCACGGTGGGCGCGAACAAAAATTCCATCAAAATCATCGGCGAAGGCACCAATAATTTCGCGCAGGGCTATTTCGTCTATGATTCCAAAAAATCCGGCAGCATGACGGTGTCGCACCTGCGGTTCGGGCCGAAGCCGATTCGCTCGACGTATTTGATTTCACGCGCGAACTTCGTGGCCTGCCATCTGCCGATGTTTCTGGAGAAATTTGACATGGTGAAGCCCCTGGTGCCCGGCGGCACGTTCCTGCTCAACACGCCGTATGCCAGGGAAGAGATCTGGTCCACGCTGCCGACGCCGGTGCAGGAATCGCTCATCGCCAAGCAGGTGAAGTTTTACGTGATCGATGCGACAAAGGTGGCGCGCGACAGCGGCATGGGCGGACGCATCAACACCATCATGCAGGTTTGTTTCTTTGCCCTGTCCGGCGTGCTGCCGCGCGACAAGGCCATCGAGTCCATCAAGTATTCCATCAAGAAAACCTACGGCAAGAAAGGCGAGGAGGTCGTGGCCATGAACCTCAAGGCCGTGGACAACACGCTGGAGCATCTGCACGAAGTGCCGATACCGAACCGCGTGAACGGCAGCGGCGGATTGCTTCCGCCCATCTCCCCCAACGCCCCGGCGTTTGTGAAGGACGTGTTGGGCCGGCTCGCTGCCGGAGAAGGCGATGAACTGCCCGTAAGCGCATTCCCGGCCGACGGCACGTTCCCCACCGGCACCGCCCAATACGAAAAACGCAATCTCGCCGTCGAGATTCCGGTCTGGAACGAAAAAATCTGCATCCAATGCGCCAAGTGCGTGGCCATCTGCCCGCACGCGTCCATCCGCGCGAAGGTATATGAACCGTCCGCGCTCGCCAACGCGCCGGCGACGTTCAAGAGCGTGGACAGCCGCAACCCCGAGTTCAAGGGCTGGAAGTTCACACTCCAGGTGGCGGCCGAGGATTGCACCGGCTGCTCGTTATGCGTGGACGTCTGCCCGGCCCGCAACAAAACCGAGGCGAAACTCAAGGCCATCAACATGCGGTTGCAGGCGCCGCTGCGATTGCCGGAGCGCGAAAACTGGAATTTCTTCCTCAATTTGCCCGAGCTGGACCGGCGCAAAATCAAGATGACCCAGCTCCGCCAGCAACAGCTCCTGCGACCCCTGTTCGAATTCAGCGGCGCCTGCGCCGGCTGCGGCGAAACGCCCTATCTCAAAATGCTGTCACAATTGTTCGGCGACCGCGCCGTCATCGCCAACGCCACCGGTTGTTCCTCCATTTACGGCGGCAACCTGCCCACGACACCTTACGCAAAAAATGCCGAGGGCCGCGGCCCGGCCTGGTGCAACTCGTTGTTCGAGGACAACGCGGAGTTCGGCCTCGGCTTCCGCGTCTCGCTTGACAAGCAGAAAGAATTCGCGACCGAACTGGTGAAGAAACTCGCCCCGCAGCTCGGCGACGATCTGGTAACGGGCATCGTCAATGCCAATCAATCCGACGAATCCGGGATTTACGATCAGCGCGAACGCGTGGCGGCGTTGAAGTTGAAATTGCAAAAGCTCGGCTCGCCGGAGTCGAAATTGCTGCTCGGGCTCGCCGATCAACTGGTGAAGAAAAGCGTGTGGATTGTCGGCGGAGACGGCTGGGCCTACGACATCGGCTATGGCGGGCTGGACCACGTGCTCGCCAGCGGGCGCGACGTAAACGTGCTGGTGCTCGACACCGAGGTTTATTCCAACACCGGCGGGCAGATGTCCAAGTCCACGCCGCGCGGCGCGGTGGCAAAATTTGCCGCCGGCGGCAAGGCCATGGGCAAAAAAGACCTCGGCCTCATTGCCATGACCTACGGTCACATCTACGTGGCAAGCGTGGCGCTCGGCGCCAAGGACGAACAGACGCTCCGCGCGTTCGTGGAGGCGGAATCCTATCCCGGCCCCTCGCTCATCATTGGCTACAGCCATTGCATTGCCCACGGCATCGCGGTGGACATGGGCGTGGGCGCGCGGCAGCAGAAGCTCGCGGTGGATTCCGGCCAATGGCTGCTTTACCGGTTCGATCCGCGCCGGGCCGAACGCGGGGAAAACCCGTTGCAAATGGATTCCCCGGCGGCGAAGGCCAAGGTGCAGGATTTTCTGCTGTCGGAGAACCGGTTCAAGATGCTCACCAAGAGCAAACCGGAGGCGGCCAAACAGTTTTTTGCCCAGGCCCAGGCCGATTCCGAACGTCGCTGGAAACTTTACCAATATCTGGGCGGACGCGATTTGAAGACGAACGGCAACGGCACGACCGTCACCGCGACACCGAAGTCGGCGGCCACGTCGGATCAACAACCGTAAGGTCATTTATCTATGAATCTGAACACCACGTATCTCGGCTTAAAACTGCGGACGCCGCTCGTGGCCGCGGCCTCGCCGTTGTCGGAGGAAATTGACAACATCAAACGGATGGAAGACGCGGGGGCCTCGGCGGTGGTGCTGTATTCCCTGTTCGAGGAGCAACTGCGCCTGGACCGCGCCGAGCTCGCGCATCATCTCGAGCAAGGCACCGAAAGCTTCGCCGAAGCGCTCACGTATTTCCCCGAACCGGAATCATTTCATCTCGGTCCCGAGGAATATCTCCAGCACGTCGCCCGGGCCAAAAAAACAACGCGCATCCCGATTATTGCGAGCCTGAATTGTTCCTCGACCGGCGCCTGGACGAAATATGCGAAACAGATTGAACAAACCGGCGCGGACGCGCTCGAACTGAACATCTATTACATCCCGACGGATTTCGACCTGACCGGCGCAAAGGTGGAGCAAACCTACCTGGACATCCTCAAGGCCGTGAAGTCCCAGGTGACGATTCCCGTGGCCGTCAAGCTCAGCCCGTTTTTCAGCAATTTTGCGAACATGGCCAGACGGCTCGATGAAGCGGGCGCCGACGGCCTGGTGCTGTTCAACCGGTTTTACCAGCCGGACATTGATCTGGAAACCCTCGAGGTGAAACCGAACATCCTGCTCAGCACCCCGATGGCGATGCGCCTGCCCTTGCGCTGGATTGCGATTCTTTACCTCCGCCTCAACGCCAGTCTGGCGGCGACCAGCGGCCTGCATCGTGCGACCGACGTGCTGAAGATGCTCATGGCCGGCGCCGACGTGACCATGCTCTGTTCCGCCCTCATCCGGCACGGCGTCCAGCAAATCAGCGTGATTGAGCGGGAAATGGTTGCCTGGCTCGAGGAACACGAATACGAATCCGTGACCCAGCTCAAAGGCAGTCTGAGCCAGAAAAATTGCGCCGACCCCGCCACGTTTGAACGGGCGCAATACATGCGGGCGCTTTCAAGCTATCCCCTGCCCCCGGTAAACCGGTAATTCCTGAATCCGGTCACATCCGGCGCACCTCACTCTCGCCGCCAACCCGGGAGAGAAAAATGGGGTGTTGAAGCCTCTTAATCCGCAGTTTCTTCACCGGGCAATCCCGTCCGGTCCTGCGAAGACACGAATTTTTAACAGAAATTTTTCGTTTCACCTTTTTCGCGGACACTTTCGGGACACGTAACCCTGCCGCCACGTGGCCGCCATATCCGTGACTGAAACCTTACAATTGTCACGTTTACTTCTCCCGCGTGCGTGTGATTAAGTGCCATCGAAACAAGGATCACAAACCAGGGATACAAATGAAAACCAAACGACCCACCAATCACACAATCGAATTCTCCCATTTCTGGCATGGAAAACCAGGACGTAAAACCCTTCTGTTCGGCGCCGCCCTGGCCGGTGTTCTGCTGGCGCTCCAGCCCGCCCTGGCGCAGCCGGTCGGCAACGTCTTCCTGATCGCCATGGAGAATCATAACTTCACCCAGCCCAACCCAACGAACAGTCCGCAGCGGATTTTCGGCAACCCGGCCGCGCCGTATATAAACAGTCTCATCACACCGGGGAACCCGAATGCGGCACCGGTCGCGTACGCTGTGGCCTATTACAATACCGGGAACGGCGTCCATCCTTCCGAGCCCAATTACGTGTGGGCCGAGGCCGGGACGGATTTTGGGGTTCATACCGACGCGGATCCCCTGACCGCCAATGGCAATACGTTCTACGACGCATCGCCTCACCTGACCGCCCAGTTGAATGCGGCCGGCATTCCGTGGAAGAATTACCAGGAAGACGTCCAATTAAGCGTCAGCCCGACCAACAGCGCTTCGGGAACCACCGGCCCGGTTAATCCGTTTTACGGCACCACCCAATACAACTATGCCGTCAAACACAATCCCATGGCCTTCTTTATCGACACCGCGGTTCAGAATGTCTATCCGCTCGCCCGGTTCTTCACCGACCTCACCGGCGACACGGTTGGGCGCTATAACTGGATCACCCCGAACCAATACGATGACGCTCATAGCGCGCTCACCGGCGGGTTCACCTACCTCGGCAAGCATTACACCGGCGATCAGGCAGCGGTGGCGCAAGGCGACAACTTCCTTTCGCACATCGTACCGGAGATCATGGCTTCGCCCGCCTACCAGAGCAATGGCGTGATTGTCATCTGGTGGGACGAATCCGAGGGTGGCGACACTTCCAATTACACGCTTCCCGAGATCATCATCTCCCCGCTGGCCAAGGGCAACGCCTATGCCAGCACCGTGCCGCTGAACCATTCCTCGGATATCAAAACCATGGAGGAAATTCTTGATCTGGGAACGCTCACCAACACCATTCCGGTGGCGGAGACCAACGTCTTTGGCGGCTATAACAACGTCACGACCGTCAATGATTTGAGCGACCTGTTCCAGCCCGGCACGATCCCGGTAGCCCAGGGCGTGACCGTGGCGCGCAGTGGTTACGTGTTCGACCGTCGCACGCAACTTTTCGTCCAACAGGTGCAGCTTACCAACACCAGTTCGAACCCCGTGTCCGGTCCCGTCTGGCTGGTGCTGGATAATCTCAGCAGCGATGCCGCGCTTTACAATTCAGCCGGCACCACGGCCAATTTCCCGCCCCTCGGCAGCCCTTATATCGGCGTGAATGTCGGCGGCGACAACGTCCTGAGTCCCGGCGAAACGGCAACCGTGACACTGGACTTCACCGATGCCAGTCGCGGCGGCATCAGCTACACCGCCCGCGTCCTCGCCGGCATGCCAACCCCTTGATCCAACCCGAACCAAAAACCTAAAAAATAAAATGATTATGAAACGAATCCTTCCTTTCTCGCTGGGCCTCGCCGTGGGCGCAGGCATCCTGTTTGCGGCGCAAAGCGGCAGCGCCGCGAGCGTTGAATATTATGTGGACATCAACACCGCGTCGCTGGTCGGCAATGCCTCCGGGCCGTTCTCGCTGGACTTTCAGCTCAACGACGGCAGCGGCACCGGCGATGGGAACAACACTGCAACCATCAATAACTTCGCGTTCGGTTCCGGCGGCGCCTCGGGCACCGCGAACCTGTCCGGCGGGGCCTCGGGAGATCTCTCGAGCGCCGTGTCCCTCACCGACACCTCGGCGTTCAACGAGTTTTACCAGACGTTCAACACCGGCAACACGCTCAGCTTTGACGTGACGCTCACGTTGAACAGCGATTCCGGGCCCACGCCCGACTCGTTCGCCGTTGCCATACTGGACAACACCTTGAGCAACATCCCCACGAGTGGCGTTGGCGATTCTTACCTGCTGGTAAATCTGGGCCCCACGCCGGGGGTCGTGATTGGTTCCAGCGCCAGTCCGGCGGTGACGCTCAGCGCCACGCCGGTTCCCGAGCCCGGCTCCCTGGGTTGGATTTCCATGGGTTTGCTGGCTTTGGGCCTCCACCAATGGCGGCGCACGTTCCTGCAGCGCAGCTAGGTGGATGGTTCCACTGGGATTATCTGGCCAACGTTGTTGCTGGGGGCTGGCGCCACGCCGGCCCCCTTTTTCTTGCAGCATCGTATCCCACTTTGCGTATGGACCGGTTTATCGATTGGTTTGCAGATTTGAAACTCTCGGAATGGTGTTGGTTTCACGTCCTGGTTCCTGCTCTGAGCCGCCCTTTTTCCAGGCCAAATAATCCTTCATCTCCTCTGCCGCCTGCTGCATGTCACTGTTGGCGTCCGGCATCTGGGCGGCATGTTGGTAGGCTGCCCATGCGTCGTCATACCTCCCCAGGTTTTGATACACGGCTCCGAGGTTGTACCAGGCCCGGGCCGGCGCCCGCCGCATCCGCGTTGCCATTTCCAGCAATCTCAGTCCGCGAGAGTCGTCGTTGCGGTTCAATGCTTCCAGCCCGGCTTGTTCGACCACCGCCTCGGCATACGGAGTAAGATTGACCCAGGGCCAGAACACGGTTGATCCGGCCAGACCCAGCATCACCGCCGCCGCCAGGCCCGCCATGCTCCCCCACTTCACCCGGCCCCGGCCGCTCGCGGCGAATCCCAGCAGCGCCCCCAAGACCGCCCCCGCGCCGTGCGCGCCATTCGCCACCGGCATCACCCTGGTAACGGTCAGCACGATGCAAAGGAGAAACCAAAACGCGAACAGCTGTGAGGTCTGCTGGTCCACCGCATCCGCGAACCGCGCGTCCCGCTTTTCCAGCACCCACAACATCCCCCATAATCCATAGCCCACTCCGGACAGACCCACCCCGCCGGAGAAAAATGCAAACTGTGCGAGCGAGGAGCCGAACGCCAGCAGTAAAAAAATTCCCGCACACCTCAAATGTCCGTACACCCGTTCCACCAGGGTCCCAAACGTCCAAAACCAATACAGGTTGAACGCCAGATGGAAGAAATTGACGTGCGGCAGCGTGCTGGTCAGGGCGCGCCACAATTCCCGGTCCGCCCAGACCCGGCCATTCATGACCAGCCCGTCAATGCTTTGTCCCGACCACCACATGCCCGTGACCGCCAGCGCCAGCCCCGCGACGAACGTCGTCACCGGGTATCGCAGCACCTGGGTCAAGGATGGCGGTCGTAACATGGTCGGGCCTTCGTGAGTGCGCCAAAACGGTCGCGACTATATCCGCCGACCCGGCGGCATCAAGCGCCGTGCGTCCGGCGTCCGGCTTTCTGGCTAGAGACCGCCGCTGCCTGCCCGGGTAACCTCAAAAGCAGCCACACGTTGGTCACCAGCGGCAACATCCGCCCGGGTCATGTTGAGCGTCAGGTTTGACCAGGCCATGATCGCGTTCCGGTAGTCTTGCACGGCGGCAAGACGATACCACTTGTAAGCTTCAATCCTTGACTCGGCGGCATCCACCGGCCCCTGGACAACGCTGGCACGGTGACAACTGTCCCCCATATGATACTGGGCCCCGGCATCTCCCAGGTGCGCCGCCTTGCCAAACCACATCGCCGATTGAGCGTCATCCCGGACGACACCCTGTCCCCGGGCATACATCACTCCCAGATTGAATTGGGCCAGGGAATGGTTTTGCTCGGCCGCCTTGTGGTACCACTCCGCCGCCTGCCGATAATCCTGCGCCGCCCCGGTGTCGGCCGCGAACTTGAACCCCATGCCAAATTGCACCTCCGCGTCCGCGTAATCGGTTTTGGAAGACGCCGTTTCCGGATCGGACACCGGCGGGAGTGAGAAATTTTTGGAATGCGATATTTTGTCCATAATCGTGATTGTGCCCTGTTCGGGGTCGAATACCAGAAACATTTCATCGCGCCGCCGCCGGACGAGGGCGAAGCCGGGCCACCGCTAGGGCCCTTTACGGAGCTGAAAAAAGCAGGAGCGGTTGGTGGTGGAATCGAGCGTCAGCGAGAAATTCGTGCCGGTGGTTTGCACGCCATTGGTCAGCGGCAGCCAGCTCGATGCGCCGAGATTCGTGGACGAATAGAGTCCGTAGTTCGAAGCCCAGTTGGGCCAGACCAACTGAAATTGCCCATGGCCTGCCGAAAAGCTCAATGTCGGTGTGGCTTCGACGATCACCAGTTGCGGAGGATTGTTGGTATTGTTGCGCGTATGGACGCTGGTGTTCCACGCACCTTGGTCCGTGGAAAGCACCAGGGTGGCGACGCCATAGGCGGCACGCGAATTGATGAAGCCGGTTACATCAAACGTCATCCACACGCCGCCGCCCACACTCTGTGAGGTGATGGCCGTGGTGGGACTTGGAACCGGCCCGTTGGTCTCGTTCCAATCGTCCGAAGAACCCTCTGAAATCGTGGCCACGATGGGGACGGAATCTCCGGCATCGCGAAAGATGTGCAAGGTGGCGGACTGGGCGAAGAGCGGTTGTTCGAGGGCAAAACGCATGGCGAAGGTGTCCCATTCGCTGACCGAGTCAACCGGGCCGAGGCCGTTGCCGCTTTGGCTGCTGCGGTCGTCCGTGAGGACGGCTCCGTCAATCGCCGCCTGGGTCACAGTCACATCCGAGTTGGTGGTGCCGCCTTGTCCATTGGTTACGGTGGCGCGCAGGACATAAGTGCCCGCCTGGGGCAGATGCACGGTTGTGCCCTGCGAAAAGATCGTGCCATTGGAGCTGAAGGTGACGCCGGCGCTGTTGCTGCCGACCACGTTCCACGTATAGGTCAAATAATCGTTATTAGCGTCGGCGGCCGCCACGTAGAGCTGGGAACTGTAAGTCAAGGTGCTGGCCGGGGTCGCCGTGGCGGGCGTGATGATGACGGGGGGCGCGTTGCTGCCGGATTGGGCAACCGGCACCGGCACTTCAAACGCGGTCAGATCGTATCCACCCCAGGTCTGCGATCGCGCGCGTTGGGTGGCGTGCAGGCGGACATAGCGCGCGGCCACCGGGGCAAACGTGATGTGATGAAAGGCCTTGTTCGGGTATTCATCAATGGAAGCGGACGGCACCTGGTAAACGGTGGACCAGGAATTTGAATTGCCCGGCGCGGTGGTCGCGACATCAATGCTGTAGGTCTGGCCGAAAACCTTCCAGTACCAGGACAAATCCACCTCCTGGATGGTGTTGGTGGTTCCCAGGTCCACGTAAATCCATTGGTCATCGGGGTTGGTGACCGTATTGTCGCTGACCCAGGAGGTCCAGTAATTGCCATCGACAGCATTGGACCCCTCGTTGCCGGTGACGGCGCTGCTGGTGAACGTCGGCCGCTGGTAGGCCAGATCGGCGACGCTATAACTGAGCCGGACGGTCTGGGAGGTGCTGCTGGCGCCATTGTTATCGTAGGCGACGGCGTAAGTATTATAAATTCCCGGCGAGGCATTGGTGAAAGCGAAGGTGTAGGGTGGCGGGGTCACCGTGCCGACCTTGACTCCGTTGGCGAAGAAATCGACGTGATCGATGGAACCGTCCAGATCGGTCGCGAAGGCCTGGATCACGGGGTAGGCACCGTTGAACCGGCCGGAACCGTCGTCCAGTGGCAAGAGGATACCGGTTTGGGGGCTGATATTCCCGTTGGTGGTGATGACGGGCAACTCATCCCGCGTGATCATCCACTGGTGGCGCTCGGCGTAGATGGTCCAATCCCGGGGATTGCCGTACTGGCCGGCGCCAAACCACATGAGGGCGTACAGCCAGGGAGGACTTGCGCCGGACTGCATGAGGTCAGGGTTCGGCAGTTCGCCGCACTCGCACAGGGCGATCATCTTGGACGGCGCCACCGCTTTGAGCCCGTTCCAGGAGGCCCAATAAACATCCCGCCCGTTTTGGTAATCGGAGTTGTAAATATCATCCCCAACCAGGTCCACGTATGGGTCGCCGGGATAGAACCTTGGATCAATGTTCCCACCGGTGTTCCAGACCCAGAGCAGGTTGTTGAGGTGTCGAACGTTGGTGAAATAATTGTAGATCATGCTGTAAAGGGCGGCGCTGTTGGTGGGGTTGTTCAGGTCGCTCCACCAAAACCAACCGCCGGAAATCTCATGGAGCGGACGCCAGATCACCGGCACCTCGTTGGTGTTGAGATATTGCAGGGCGTCGGCGACCTTGGACAACTCGGCCATGGCCTCGGTGTTTTCCCACGTTCCCGGCGTGACGACGTTGGCGACGTTCACCTGGTTGGTCCGCTGGTCTTTCCAGGCGCTGTCTCCGTCGAAAAACCAGTGCCAATGGAAACCGAGGATCGTTCCCGTGCGTCTGTAATCGTTCACGATCTGCTGCATCCCGGCCGGGGATATGTCGGTCCATTCCATATCGAGCGCCTGGATGGCCTCCCTTTTTCCGGTGACCACGTAATTGATGCCGGAGTAACTGTCCTGGTCGATGCTGAGGGTGGCGAAACCGGTGAGCGTTTTCTTCTGATACCCCGAGGCCAGATAATTCAGCAACTGCCGGACGGGTGCGGTCGAGTTGGTGTTCACCGGGTCGGCCGCCGAAACCGACAGCGGCAACCACTGAAAGAAACTGATCGCCAGGAGCAGCCCAAGGCCGGGACCCTGGTTTCGGGTTCGTCGTTGAGTCAAGCCGGTGACAGCGCCGCAAGCGCACTGCGGAGTCGAAAGACGGGTATTCACGACTCTGCAAGCTAACCTCTTCCGGGCAATCCCACCAACGAAATTCAGTCCTGAACCAGTGGATGGCGGGTGCTGGCAACATTGGGGTGCATCGTCCGGATACACTGAATCCGCTGCGCGGTTGCGGATTTTTCCGGATTCAAAATTGTCATCGGCAACATCCTCATTTAATATCGCCCCATGAACTTCCCGTCTTGCTCCCGGTGGTTTGCCCTGTTGCTGCTGCTTCCCTGGCTCGCCGCGGCCCAGACCCAGCCGGTGACCGTCACCGTGGCAACCGCTGGCAACGGCCCCGATCTTCCGACCCGGTTTTTGGGGTTGAGCTACGAGATGTCCATGTTGTTACCCACGAACGGGCGGTACTATTTTGATCCCGGCGATCAGGCGCTGGTCAATGCCTTTCAGACCCTCGGCATCAGGAGCCTGCGCGTCGGCGCCAATGCGGTGGATGATCCGCGCATTCCGGTCCCGCAGGAAAAGGACATCGACATGCTTTTTAAATTCGCGCGGGTCGCCGGCGTCAAAGTGATTTATTCGTTCCGTTTGAAAAATGGAGACCCGGCCAGTTCGGCGCGGCTGGCCGGTTACCTCGCGGCCCACGATGCGGATGCCCTCGACTGTTTCTCCATCGGCAACGAGCCCAATTTCTATCTCAAAACCTTTGAGGCCTTTTTCCCGCAATGGAAGCCTCACTATGACGCCATTCTGAAAGCCGTGCCACAGGCGAAGATTGATGGACCGAGCGCGAGCGGCAGCTATGCCCTGGACCTGGCGAACGCTTTGTTTGCCGGCGGCCACCTGGCCATGGCGAGTGATCACTATTATTTCCTGGGCTCGGGCCGGGAGGGCGAGAAGGACCCTCCCGCCACCCGGGCCCGCTTTCTTTCCAACCGTCTCGAGGGCGATTATGAACGGGACTTTGCCCGGGTCGGTGCGGTGCTGGCCGCACAAGGGGTGCCGTACCGGATTGATGAAATGAACAGTTGCTACAATGGCGGAGCCAAAGATTCGAGCGACACCTACGCGTCCACCTTGTGGGCGCTGGATTGCACCCATTGGTGGGCGGCCCACCGCATCCTCGGCGTGAATTATCACACGGGCGAATCGGTGGGACGGGATGGCGGGTTTGGCGCCGCGAATTACGCCGCGTTCATCCATCAGCCGGATGGCCATGGATTAATCATGCGACCTCAAGCCTACGCCTATCTGGCTTTCAGCCAGGGCGCGCATGGACGACCGCTCGGAGTGAACGTACAAACGGAGTCCGCGTTTAATTTCAACGCCTACGCTTACCGGGACCACGACGAATCCATTTACGTGACCCTGATCAACAAGAGTTATGGCAACGCAGCGCAAACGGCGTCGGTTTCCATTCAATTGCCCCAAAACGCGGGCCCGGGCACATGGCAACGAATGGACCTGATGCAGACGAATCAGGACGTGGCCGCCAAGACGGGCGTGATGCTCGGTGGCGCTTCCGTTGACGCGCAGGGAATCTGGCCGGGCCACTGGGAAAAGCTCGAAGCCGGTGATTCCGGCCACCCGACGGTTCCGGTCGCGCCCGCCTCCGCCACGATCCTGCACTTTTCTCCCGGCTCCTGATCCCGGCCCTCCGGCATCTGGCATCTGGCTTCTGCCGTCTGCCTTGCTATCTTCTGCCCGGCATGACGGGGTACATCGTTGACATTTTTGTTGGATTGTTGCTGGCCGTGGCAGTTCTGGCGCTGGTGGCCCGACGGTTCCACATTCCCTACCCCATTTTTTTCGTCATCGGCGGCTTGTTGATTGGCTTGGTTCCCGGATTGCCCAAGGTCCGGCTCGATCCGGAGCTGGTTTTCCTTTTCTTCCTGCCGCCACTCCTGTTCCCAGCGGCACTGTTCACTTCGTGGCGCGATTTCCGCGCCAACCTCCGTCCCATTTCGCTGCTCGCCATCGGGCTCGTCCTCTTCACCACGGTGGCCGTTGCCTGGCTGGCGTTCCATTTCTTTCATCTGCCGCTCGCGGTCGGGTTTGTTCTGGGTGCCATCATTTCCCCGCCCGACGCCATCGCCGCCACGGCGATTGCTGAACGGCTGAACGTTCCGCGCCGCATCGTCACCGTTTTGGAAGGCGAAAGCCTGGTCAACGATGCAACCGCCCTGATCGCCTATCGGTTCGCGGTGATCGCCGTGGCGACCGGCTCGTTTTCGCTCGCCCGGGCCGGCGGTCAATTCGTGGTGGTTGGCCTGGGCGGGATCCTGGTCGGGCTGGCGGTGGGCTGGCTGGCGACGCAGTTCCACAAGCGCGTGGACGATGCGCCGATTGAAATCACCGTTTCGTTGCTGACCCCGTTTGTGGCGTATTTGTCAGCCGAACACCTCGGGGTTTCCGGCGTGCTCGCCGTCGTGACCGCCGGCCTGTATCTCGGCCGGCGCATGCCGGAGCTCCTCAGTTTCCGGACCCGCCTCCAGGCCGGACCGGTCTGGGAAATGGTGGAATTTCTGCTGAACGGTTTCGTCTTCATCCTGATCGGGCTGCAACTGCCCGAAGTGTTGCGGGCATTGTCCGATTATTCCATCGGCCGGCTGGTGTGGTACGCGCTGGTCATCAGCCTCGCGGTGATTCTCATCCGCATCCTCTGGGTGTTCCCCGCGTCCTACCTGCCGCGCCTGTTGTTCAAACACATCCGGCTCAAGGACCCGTATCCATCCTGGCGACATGTCACGATTGTGGCGTGGACGGGCATGCGCGGGGTCGTTTCGCTCGCCGCGGCCCTGGCCTTGCCGCTCACGATTCAGGGCGGCCTGACGTTTCCGAACCGCGATTTGATCCTGTTCCTCACCTTCATCGTGATTGTGGCGACGCTGGTGGTGCAGGGATTGAGCCTGCCCCTGCTGATTCGCTGGCTTGGCATCAAGGACGACGGGTCTGCCGCCAAGGAGGAACGCGAAGCCCGGCTCAAGGCCAATCAAGCGGCCCTCGCCCGGCTCAAAACAATCACCGAGCCCAACCCGTCGAAAGCGGACGCAAAGCGGCGATTGAGCATCGAATACGAGGACCGCATCCGCCAGTTGGAAGTCACCGAAACGGAAAAGGCCAGCACCCCGCGCCACCTGTTTTCCTCCGAATACGAACATCTGTCATACGAGACGCTGACAGAGGAACGGAAGACCATCCTGCAACTTCGCAACGATGGCGTCATCAGCGACGAAGTCCTGCGCCGCATCCAGCGGGACATCGATCTGGCCGAAGCGCGGTTGCGCCATGGCAAGGGAGACGACGCGGAGGATTAACGCAAGGAACACAAATCTTTAACCGCTAGATACGCCAAACACGCGAAATCTGTTTTCTTTGGCATTTGGAGGTTAGCCTTGGAAAAGCTGCTCCCCCCACCAAGCCGCCTCCCGCTGCAAATGTCACAGCGTTTTTACTTGAATATAAGTTTATAAAATGTTAGAAAATTGCAACCCTGACCATGAAATCCCCGTTGCCCTTGGCGGCATTTTGTTCCCTGCTGCTGGTTTGTACCGCCCCGGCCGTCACGACGCATTATGTGGATGCCGGCGGCTCGAACCCGGTTGCGCCGTACACGAGTTGGGCCACGGCGGCAACGAACATTCAGGATGCCATGGATACGACCGGCGTCGGTGACGTCGTCCTGGTCACGAACGGCATTTACCAGTATGGCGGCACGTTGGGGTTGGGGTCCAATCGGGTTGATGTCATCAACGGGGTGAGCCTGCAAAGCGTGAACGGCCCCGCGGTGACCGTGATCAAGGGCTATTGGGATCCGGCCACCACGAACGGACCCAGCGCGGTCCGTTGCGTTTATCTGACCGAATTTTCCTCCCTGTCCGGGTTTACGCTCACCAACGGCGCGTCTGGTTCCGGCTACGGCGGCGGAGTGATTTCGGAATCAAGTTGTGTTATCAGCAACTGCGTCATCACCGGCAACGCGTCCGCCGGCAACGGCGCGGGCAGCGAATCGTTCAACAACAGCCTGCTGGTGAACTGCGTCCTGAGCGGAAATATCGCGATGAGCGGCGGCGCGGGCGGCGGGGCCTTCGGCAGCACACTGGTCAATTGCATCGTCAGCAACAACTACGCGCTCTACGGCGGCGGCGTTGGAAACTGCACGGTCTATGACAGCCTCCTCACCGGCAACGGCAGCACCAATAGTGGTGTCAACGGCACCTCCGGTGGCGCCGCCTACTCCAGCACCCTGTACAATTGCACGCTCGCGGGTAATTTCTCGCGCACTCTGGGTGCGGCGGAGGCTTGCGCGCTCATCAACAGCATCATTTATGACAACGTCAACGGGATTTACGCCGATTGTTACATGTGCAGCCTGACCAATTGTTGCACGACGCTGGGACTCGGCAATCCCACCCTGCCGAACAACTGCCTCAGCAACGCGCCCGGCTTTGTGAACCTGGCCGCGGGCAATTTTCATCTCACCCCGTGGTCCCGCTGCATCGACGGCGGCAACAGCGCCCTCGCCACCAACAGCACGGACCTGGACGGCAACCCGCGCATCGTCGGAGCCGCCGTGGACCTGGGCGCTTATGAAAACCAATCACCTTTTTCGGGCACGGCGCATTATGTGAGCCTGACCAGCACCAATCCCGTCGCGCCCTACACGAACTGGCCGACCGCCGCCACCAACCTGCAGGACGCTGTCGCCTCGGCCCAGGCGGGGGAATTTGTGATTGCCGGCGACGGCGTGTACACGAACAGCAGCGCGGTGGTTTATGGCGCGGAAACCAATCGCGTGGCGTTGACCAATGCCATCACGCTGGTGAGCTCGGGCGGACCGCAGGCGGCGGTGATTGCAGGCGGAGCGAATACCCGATGCGTTTATGTCGGCACCAACGCCGTCCTGATGGGATTTACGCTGACCAACGGCAACGGGCATGGCAACAACGTGTTCAGCGGAGACATCACCAACGAACGGAGCGGTGGCGGCGCCTGGTGCGCCCCCGGCGGGGTGGTGTCCAATTGCCTGGTCGTTGGAAATTATGCCGATCCCACTTATGGTTTCGGCGGCGGCGTCTTCGGCGGCACGATTTACAACAGTATACTGACGAACAACAACGCAGCCTATGGCGGTGGCGCGGCCATGGCAGTGCTTTCCGGCAGCACGATCGTAAGCAACTCCTGGCATAACGGCGGGCATTTTGGTGGCGGACTGTATCAGTCCACAGCCTCCAACTGCGTGATCACGGCCAACTGGTCCTATTTCGGCGCGGGCGGCGTTTACCGGAGCGCACTCTATAATTGCACCATCTCCACAAATTCAAGCACCGGCGGTCCCGGCGGTGGCGCCTATCAAAGCACGCTGTTCCACTGCCTGATCATCTCAAACAATGCCAGTAGCTCCGGCGGAGGCGCCTACGAAAGCATGCTTGATCACTGCGTCGTGACCAATAATCACGGCATCACCGGCGGAACCTATCAATCCACTAATTATTTCTGCACGTTGTCGGGAAATTCCGGCAGCGACGGCGGCGGCGCGAACGGCGGGATGTCCTCCAACTGCATCTTCACCGCCAACTCGTCCAGTTACGCCGGCGGCGCCCTGAACGGGACCTTGTACAATTGCCTCCTTTACGGAAATACCGCCGCCGGTGGCGGGGGCGCCTTAGGCTCAACCCTTTACAATTGCACGGTCTGTAGCAATACGGCAACCAGCAGCGGCGGCGGAACATCCTCCTGTTCGCATTTCAATACCATCGTTTATTACAACGTTGCGCCCACCAGCCCCAACTGGTCGGGAGGCACCTTTAGTTACTGCTGC
Source organism: Verrucomicrobiota bacterium (assembly GCA_050010675.1). Taxonomy (GTDB): domain Bacteria; phylum Verrucomicrobiota; class Verrucomicrobiia; order Limisphaerales; family UBA11358; genus UBA11358. The sequence continues at coordinate 93,514 of JBEKKN010000008.1, forward strand.
ACGTTGCCGGCCGCACCCGATGTGGACAGCATCACCAACCCGCCGGTCTTTGTGAATCCGTCCGCGGGCGACTACCACCAGCAAACCAATTCGCCGACCATCAACGGCGGCATAAACATTTCACCCACGGGACCGATCATCCTCACGGACCTGGACGGCAACCCGCGCATCGTCGGGGGCATCGAGGACATGGGCGCTTACGAGTATCAGGGATCGAACCTGGGGCTGCCCGTCCCCATTCCGTGGCTTCGGCGATACGGCCTGCCGCTCGATGGTTCGGCCGATTACCTTGATTCGGACGGTGACGGCATGAACAACTGGCAGGAATGGATTGCCGGCACGGATCCCTTGGACCCCACGTCCGTCCTGAAGTTGACGTCCGTGGTGCCCAACGGAGTTTCCGGCACGACCGTCACCTGGGAAAGCGTCAGTGGTGGTATAACTTATTACCTCCAACGCAGCACGGATTTGAGCGCGCAACCGGCGTTCACGACCATTCAAACCAACATCGCCGGCCAGCCCATCACCACCAGTTACACGGACACCACGGCCAACAACGGCACTCCTGTTTTCTACCGCGTCGGCGTGCAATAGAACACGAATTTGTCTACAGGGTCGGAGGCCCGAAAGAGAATAGCCCACGGTAAAACCGTGGGTTCAAGAGGTCAACAAAACCAAAGCCCCGGCAGAGGCGAAAGAAACAACCGCGAAATACGCCAAACACGCGAAACAGTTTGACCACCAAGACGCCAGGAGCGCCAAGGTGGGCTAGGCTCCTGACGAGCCGCATTAACTCTCAACCTTCAACTCTCAACCATGAATGAACCGCCACTTGTCGCACCGTAATGGGCTGCCCGTTGATAAACAAACTGATACGGTCGTCGGGGTCGGTTCATTTACCGTCCCGTTTTCCATAATACGAACACGATGCCCAGCTCGAGAAAACTCAACAATGCCGGTATGAGCAACGCCATAATTCCCCAGAGTGTGACTTTTCCAAAACGAAGGATGCCCAGCAATGCCAGTCCCGCCATAAATGGAGCGATGCCCAGCAGGATTAGAACACTCATGGGAAAGCGAGGGCCGAATACGCTCCAGCCCGCAGCCATGAAGGCAAAAAGAAAAATCGGCAGGGCGACGACCGGAGCCAGCCACACCACGAACCACGCGGTGAGCGGAAGAACTGCGGTATGAATGTTTTTCATTGCGAACGTTTTTCTTTCCCAGCCACGCCCGGGAAATTATTTTTCAGAATTTGTACTGCGTGTATAACATGATTTGTTCCCCATACCGGCTTTCGATGCCACTCTGACGTGATTGGAAATTGTCCCGGCCGGCGCTGGCCGTGAGATAGACACCGTGTTCGCCATGAACATAGGCGACGGTTGCGCCAACGGTTGGGATGGACCAGCGATCCACCTTCCAGTCGGGATATTCGACTCCCAGCGTGGTGGTCAAAACCTTGCCATCAATATAGATGGGATTTCGCAGGATGAATGATGGATTACGGGCCGTTACGTCCAGTTCGGCCTTGTCACTGAACGTGATAAATCCCCTGGGGTTGGGGCTCAGCACATTTCGTAATCCAATGTGGACGCCGTCTTTTCCGGCATAGGCCACTCCTGGATTCCCCGCCACCACCGGGGACAGCGGGGAGATGATTCTCTTGTCATAGTTATCATCCAAAAACGTTTCCCGAAAGAATCCAATGATGCCACTCGGCTGATAGTTTGCATCCAGATAATCTCCGAGGGATTGAACGGCCGTCCGTCTAAAGACAGATACGCCGCGACGGGTGGCCAGGTCGTCGGGGCTTCTCAGGCCGGTTGGGTCGCGATTCATGTAGATCAGGGAATCCTCGGTGAGCACCCGGGCCGACGTCAGGGCTGATTCCGCTCTGTCGGTTCCCACCTTTTCAACAATAAAGGAAAGGCTGTTCTGATTTTTCTGCTCAAGTTCCAGTTTTAGCTCCGGGTTTGTCCCGTCCCAAGCTGGTCGGATCCATATCAAGACGGCATGCAGTGAATTGGTGTGATTATAGTGCTCCGGATTTGGGCGGACTGGAAAACCAGGATCGGCCGTGAATCTAAGCAAGGAAGCATAGGGTTGCACCTGGGATTGCGTGGTGTAGACTCCCAGGAACACGGCCAAGGTCAATATCCACAGAAGTCTGAAATTTTGAGAAGCCATAGCGCCTCCTTCATGGAAGTTTTGGTGCCAGGCTTTTCATGACGGAACCTACCGCCGGCGGGCGCGCGGCGCTATTAGGTGTTTCCCCCCTTTCTGCCTTCTGCCCTCCGCCTTCCGACCTCCGGCTTTTCAGGCGGGAGCGTAACGGTCGATCACCGCACGCAGGGTCTCCAGTTCGAAAGGTTTGCCGATAATGGAATCCACGCCACCGGGGGGACAAGCGGAAGACTGAAATTTTTCGATAAAGGCCGTCAGCATCACGACCGGTTGCTGCGGGGCGCGTTTTTTTATGGCTGCGGCCAATACATCGCCCTTCATCTCCGGCATCAGGTAATCGGTGAAAATCATGTCGAACTTGCCGGGCTCAAACATGGCCAGTGCCTCGGTGCCGTTCTTCGCCTCGTCAACGAGATAACCGTCGGCCTGGAGAAGGATGTGGACACTCCGGCGGACGAGCGTTTCATCGTCCACCACCAGTATGTGTCGTTGCCGGTCAATGCGTTTGATCATCAGTGCCGTGCAAATGCATATTCCATACCAGTTCTTTTGCTCTTTTAAACCGCCACGGCGCCAAGGTTTTTGTCCACTAATGTCCCGAATACGAATGCTCATTCGTCGTATGATTGAACAAAACAATCGGTTGACCCGGCGAGCGATCAGCCATAAATAAGGAAATATATGGTAGATATACTGCACAAAGTCGGAATCAAATCGTCATCCTTGGATAAAGTCTATAAGGCATTGACCACGCGGGAAGGCCTTTCCGCCTGGTGGACAAGCGACACTCAGGGGGAAACCAAAGTCGGCGGAGTGCTCCAATTCCGCTTTGCTGGCGGCGGTTTCGACATGAAGGTCCTTGAGCTTCAACCCGGCAAGCGCGTGCTATGGCAAGTGGTGGACGGGCCCGAAGAATGGCTCGGCACAAAAATAAGTTTTGATCTCAAACAGGAAGGCGAGTGGACCATCATCCTCTTCAAACACCAGGGCTGGAAGGAGCCGGTGGAGTTCATGCACCATTGCAGCACCAAGTGGGCGGTCTTTCTGCTCAGCTTGAAGTCGCTGCTCGAAACCGGCAAGGGTGCCCCCCATCCAAACGATCTCAAGCTCGACAGTTGGGAATAAAATCGCGAGAACCTGATTCTGTCGGACCCGATTCCGGCAGTGCTTCCGTGCCAGCCAGCGCTTTGCCATCCACCGGGCAACTGTGCTGGCCTTCCGGAAATTCCTTTCCGCACCAGGGACAGCTCGGCATGTGGAAATATTGCGCCGTCAACCCAGTGAAACAACAAAGAAACGAGGAACCAAAGCCAGGAGATGGCGGATGGGGCAGCGAACCAGAGGTCAGAGGATGGAAGCCGGAAGTCGGAAGACGACGGGAACATTCAATCTTCAACGCTCAAGGTTCAACATCGAATCAAAGACCTGGCAAGGATGCTAGCGCTCCCGGAGTGAACAGCTCGTCAGGATCACCGCACAGCGGGACAGGCTGCTCGCCCCACCTTGGGGCAGAATCCAGAAGTCAGAAGTCGGAAGCCGGAAGAAAATCGGCGTTCACCGCGAAATCTGCGGATAAAACAACTTGGTGTTCCTGGCGCCCTGGCGGTTTACCGGGTTTCAGGCGGGGGGACCGTACTTGGTGATGGCCGCCCGCAGGGTGTCCACCTCGAACGGTTTGCAGATAAAGGAATCAATGCCACCGAGGGCGCACGCGGATGACTGAAGTTTTTCCGGAAACGCCGTGATCATCACGACGGCCTGCTTGGGCGAGCGCTGTTTGATGGCGGCGGCCAACTGGTCGCCTTTCATCTCCGGCATGGAGTAGTCGGTGAAAACCATGTCGAACTTGCCAGGCTCATAGAGGGCCAGCGCCTCGGCGCCGCTCGTGGCCCGGTCAATGGCATAACCGTCTTCCTGAAGCAACAGCTGGATGGTGTAACTGACGAGCGGTTCGTCGTCCACCACCAGGATGTGTCTCTTCCGGCCATTATGTTGGTTCATAGTTATCATATAAATGGGCGTAAATCGCATAACTCGTGCCAGCTTTTGCCGTCTGGTATCCCGCCTTAGCGCCTGCCCTTTGGCGAGGCAAGCTGGCGTTTTGGCGTCCTTTTTGGGTCCGGCACCTGGCGTTCGTGGTCCATCGCACCCTGCCCTGTCACGCGTTCCGCGAGTTTCGCGGTTCATCGGCTCGTCAGGAGCCTCGCCACACCTGCCTATACCGATGACACTTGACAATAATTTGAATCCGGGGAAATTCCTGGTCCGGAGCACGACGGATTCAATTGGTTCAACCTGCACTGAATTATGACAACCGAGCATTATCCAAATCTGGTGGTAGGCGGCGGTGAAGCAGGCAAATACCTTGCCTGGACACTCGCCAAGCTGGGCCAAAAGACGGTGGTGATTGAGCGGGCCATGATTGGCGGTTCATGTCCAAACATCGCCTGCCTGCCGAGCAAGAATATCATTTACAGCGCCAAAGCTGTCTCCCTGGCCGGCCGCGCCGCCGAATTTGGCATTTCGACGGGGCCGGTAAAGGTGGACATGGCGGGTGTGTTTGCCCGCAAACGCAAGATGGTGGAGGCATTGATCCAGATGAACTTTGGACGATACCAGGCCAGCGGCGCGGAACTGGTGATGGGCGAAGCCTGTTTCACCGCACCGAAGACGGTGCAGGTGGCGTTGAATGCCGGCGGTACGCGCCTGATTCGTGGAGACCGGGTTTTCCTGAACGTCGGCACGCACGCGAGCATCCCGGACGTGCCGGGACTCGCTGAGGCCAAACCGATGACACACATCGAGGCCTTGAACCTTGAACGGCTGCCCGGACATCTGGTGATTCTTGGCGGCGGGTACGTCGGGCTGGAGTTTGCCCAGGCGCTACGCCGGTTCGGCAGCCGCGTCACCATCGTCCAGCGCGGCAATCAATTGCTCGGACGCGAGGACGCCGACGTGGCGGAGGCGCTTTGGCAACTGATGGAGGATGAAGGGATTGAGGTTTTATCGAAAACCGATGTGCTCAAGGTCGCCGGTCGTTCGGGCGGGAATGTGCAGCTTGAACTCCGCCCGGAAACAGGAACCAAAACCATCGAAGCCACGGACATCCTCGCGGCGACCGGGCGAACGCCCAACACCCGCCGGCTGGAACTGGACAAAGCCGGGGTGGAGCTGGATGCACGCGGTTACATTCGCGTTAACGAAAAGCTCCAGACCACGGCTCCGGAGGTGTGGGCGATGGGTGAATGCGCCGGAAGCCCGCAGTTCACGCACGTCGCCTTCGATGATTTCCGCGTGGTCCGCGACAACCTGTTGGGCGGCACTCGCAGTACCACCGGCCGGATCATTCCGTTTTGCCTGTTCACCGACCCGGAACTGGCCCGCGTGGGAATGAATGAGTCCGAAGCCAAAGCCAAAAACGTGCCTTACCGGCTGGCCAGAATGCCGGTGGCCGGCGTGCTGCGGACCTACACTGTGTCCGAGCCGCGTGGATTCATGAAGGCGTTGATTGCCGACAACGATCTGATTCTGGGTTTTACTGCGTTCGGCGTGGAAGCGAGCGAATTGATGGCAGCGGTCCAGACGGCGATGCTGGGAGCGATGCCCTACACCGTATTGCGCGATGCCATTTTTACGCACCCGACCATGTCGGAAGGCCTCGGCGCGCTTTTTACAAATGTTGCGCCACGGGCAAAAGTGGCAAGTGACAGGTGACGGGTGGCAAGAAAAGCTGAAGGTTGAGGGCGTAAAACCAGCTCAGGTTTTCTTCAGGAAGGTCCCTTTTTGCAGTTCCTCGAAGGCCTGTTGCAGCTCGGCCTGCGTGTTCATGACGATGGGTCCGTACCACGCCACCGGTTCCTGCAGCGGTTTGCCGGACACAAGCAGAAACCGGATGCCGTCCTCCCCGGCCTGCACTTCGACCTCGTCACCGGTGTCGAACAGAATAAGCGAACGATTGTCCGCTTCCATCGGCAGGGCGGTATCGGCCCAGCCGAGGCTTTCGGTCGGCACCGCCAGCGGGGCGGAGGCGTTGCAGAACTTGCCGCTGCCCGCAAAGACATAGGCGAACGCGTGGCTCGACTTCTCGACGCGCAACCGCTTGCGTTTGCCGGGGGGCACGGAGACATCCAGGTAGGTCGGGTCGGCAGCGATGCCTTCCACCGGTCCGCGTTTGCCCCAAAAACTGCCGCAAATGATCCGGGCCTGCGTGCCGTCGTCCTCGGTCACTTCGGGAATTTCCAGCGCCTTGATTTCCTGGTAGCGCGGCGCGGTCATTTTGAGCGACGACGGCAGGTTGGCCCACAACTGGAACCCGTGCATGCGGCCCAGCGGGTCGCCTTTGGGCATTTCCTGGTGAATGATGCCGCGGCCTGCCGTCATCCATTGGAGGTCGCCAGGGGCGATAGCGCCCCGATTGCCGAGGCTGTCGGCGTGCTCGACGGTCCCGGCGAGGACGTAGGTGATGGTTTCGATGCCGCGATGCGGATGCCACGGAAAGCCGGCCAGATAATCGTCGGGAATGTCGTTGCGAAAATCGTCGAGCAGGAGGAACGGGTCAAAGTCGGAGGTGTTGCCGAAGCCAAACGCACGGCGCAAATGCACGCCGGCGCCTTCGAGGGTTGGCTTGGCCTTGATCAGACGCTTGATGGGTCGGATGGACATAGGATTCTCCCGGGTTCAGTTAAAATGCGACTGCCGGGGGAACTTTACGCGCCGGCTGCGCGCTGTCAACACCGGCTCAAAACTTGGGCAGTGTTGGGGCCTATTGATGTCCTGGTCAACGGCGCCGCGCCAAAAGCATGACCAGACCGGCACCGGCCAGCAGTACGGTTGTCGCGGGTTCCGGAGCCGAAATAACGCTGTCGATCCAGGGAACGAACGCCGAGACCCGTCCGGAACCACTCAGGTCACCATAATTGGCATTGGCGTTGCCATCCGTCGCCGCCACGAAGGCGATGACGCCCGCCAAATAGGTTTGCGAGTCAATCGTGATAAACATGCCGCCCCCGCTGTCGCCCGGGGCCACGCAGCCCTCCAGCGGCAGCGGTGTTGCGCTTCCCCAAAGATTGTCCGCCGTCGTGTGCGGGTTGTCGAAATCGCTGCCCAGTAACAGGGAGGGATTGCCGAAGTCGCCATCCAGGACGTTTTGAAACGCCCGCTTCTGGTTGTCGGGGGTGTTCTGGTAGCCGGTCAGACCCGTCCCCGTTAAACCGTATCCGACATACGTACCGATCTGCCCCACGTCCGATGACCCGGTGTAGAGTGTCGCCGGCGTGACGCCCACGACCGGCGAGCTGAGGTGCACCAGGCCAAAGTCATTGCCATTGAACACACTTCCGTTGCTCCAGTTCGGATTCTTGATCAGTTGGGTCGAGGTATAGGACAGCCCATCAATGGTGAAAGTACCCGAGCTGGCGGCAATCAACTCGTGGGCCGTCATCAGCACCCAGTCCGGGGCAATGAGCGTGCCGCTGCCGGTGTAACCCCAGCTGTTGACAAACGTTCCCACCGCGTCGTATTCCGGACTGGCCCCGAGGGCCAGATAACTGCTGTCCGGCACATCGTCCCGGATGGTGACGCCAAAAATTGAAGCCGGCTGTAGCATAGCCGAAGTAAACATTCCGAGGAGCACGACGAATCTGACTCTACCCAAGCTCATGTTTACATTACAGCATGTTAAGCACGGCTCGTCAATGCATTTGGCGTGGGTTCGCGGGCGAAAAATCAGTTTTTCGGGTCGCGGCCTTAAAAGACTTCCGCTTTCAGGCCGGTGACCTGGCGGACGAGCTGCGCGATGTGCGACAGCGTTTTCAGCGGCAGGTGTCCGCATTCGGAATGGGACATGGGACGCGCGGCGGAATAGATCTGCACGAGGGAGATCTGCGCGCCCCGGGCCTTCAATTCCTTGAGCCGCTGCGCGAATTGTTCGATCTGTTCCAGCGACGGCTCCTCCTCGTTGATGGCGGGGAACAGGCTTTGAATGACCACCGGACGCTGGCGGGCCAGCGCCAGAATATTCGCCAGCACCTTGTCCAACGGAACGTTGGGCCGGTCCACTTTGTTCAAATAATCCTGCGTACCGCCGTCGAGCTTCACCCAGATTTCATCCGACTTGGTAAGGCGTTTGAGACTTTCCTGCACCTGCGGACGGTCCAGGGCGGTGGCATTGGTAATCAGCACGATTTTGAAAAATGGAAAACCGCCGAGCGCCCGGACATGAATCACTTCCTGCAGGGCTTCCGCGAAATTCGGCGCCAGGGTCGGCTCACCGTCGCCGCTCAACGCGACGTGGCGCAATTGCAACAGCTCGGTTGGCAACGACGAGTAATGCGGGCGTTCATGCAACCGGCCCTGCAGCACGTAGGTGAGCGTCCGCTGGAGTTCCTCCCCCATGACACTTACGTCCAGGGTCGTTTCCGCGGATGGCGTGCGGCGATCCACCTCGCAGTACAGACAGTCAAAGTTGCACAGCTTGTCGGGGTTCATGTTCACGCCCAACGACAACCCATGCGCGCGCGACGAAATGACGGCATAAACAAATCGGTTGTTGAGAAAATCCCGCGGCCGGTCGAACGCTGCTTCGCGCGCCGGCGTGTGATTTTTCCTTTCCGGTTGCCCGACACCCGTCAATGGTCTGGTATTTGGTTCTTCCACAATTCTCACAATGCACTCTAAAACCGGGCGGCACCGCGCACTACACGGTTATTGTCAAAATTTCGCCATACCTTGCAGGAGTTAATGGGAAGGTTTAGCAAAATGATTCACCCGGCAGAGTGGGCGTTCCATTTCGCGGATTTTGCCAAAGACGGAACATCTTTTGGGAATATCGGCATGCTTATTGTCTAATCGAAACAATTAACGTAAACTGATGACATGACTATAAGTGCGACAAAAAACGATCGGGCGGCCTGGCTGAAGGCCGGCAAAGCGGTTTGCTCAAATCCACCCCTGAAAACACCGGCCAAGGCCTGGCGGCTCGTCCTGCTGGGCGCGCCCGGCGTTGGCAAGGGAACCCAGGCGGACCTGCTCCACGAACGGTTGGGCGCTTGTCACCTGTCCACCGGCGATGTCTTTCGCGCGGCCAAGACCCTGCCGGACGGACATAGAAGCCTGGCCATGGACTGCGCGCTGGATTTCATGCGGCGCGGCGACCTGGTGCCGGACCAAACGGTGCTGGACATGGTGGGTGAGCGCCTGCGCTGCCTGCATTGCTGTGGCGGCTTTCTGCTCGACGGTTTTCCGCGCACCGTGGTCCAGGCCGAGGCCCTCGAGAAATTGATGCAACAGGAGGACGTGGCGCTGACGGCGGTGCTCAATTACGAGCTGCCGATGGATGAAATCGTGGCGCGCATCAGCGGCCGGCGCACCTGTTACAACTGCAAGGCGGTCTATCACGTCGCGTCCCGACCGCCGCGCACCGAAGGCGTCTGCGACAGTTGCGGTGGAAAACTGTTCCAGCGCGAAGATGACCGGCCCGAATCCGTCCGCGTGCGGATGGCGGCCTATGAAAAAAGCACCCGGCCGCTGATCAAATTTTATCAGGAACGCGGTCTGCTGGTGCCCGTCATCGCCGGCGGCACACCGGAGGAAACCTTCCAGAGCACCATGGTGGCGCTCAACGGCGTACTGACCGACTAGCAAATCCTCGGCAGTTGTTCGCCGCTGGGCATGTCGAGAATCCGGCTCGCGCCAATCGCGCTTTTCAACGTGACGAGCGGCGCGGAACTTTCGGCCACCCGGCCGATGACCGCGGAGCCCACGCCCAACGCCTGACCCCGCATGATGGACAGCGCGCGGTCCGCATCCCCGGCTGCCACAAACGCCACAAACCGCCCCTCGCACGCGACGTGCAATGGGTCCAGGCCCAGCATCTCGCACGCGGCATGGACGTCTTCCCGCACGGGCACGGATTTTTCCACAATTTCAATGCGCACGCGGGCGGCTTCGGCGATTTCGTTGAGCGCGCTGGCCAGCCCGCCGCGCGTCAGGTCGCGCAGGCAGTGAATTTCAATGCCGGCCTTGAGCAATTCCCGGACGATTTCGTGAACGGGTGCGGAATCGCTTTCGATGGCGCTCTCGAATTGCAATCCTTCGCGCACGGCCATGATGGCCATGCCGTGCCGGCCCAGGTCGCCGCTCACCAGGACGGCGTCGCCCGGCCGCACGCTCGGCGGCGCGATGTTCAGGTGGTGTTCGACGATGCCGATGCCGGCGGTGTTGAGAAACACGCCGTCGCCCTTGCCCTGGTCCACGACCTTGGTGTCGCCGGTGATGATCTGCACGCCGCAACGGGTTGCCGCCGCCGACATCGAGCAGGCGATTTTCCACAAGGTCTCCATCGGCAGGCCTTCCTCGATGATGAACGCGGCGCTGAGGTAAAGCGGGCGCGCGCCGCTCATGGCCAGATCATTCACCGTGCCGTGAACGGCCATCGAACCGACGTCGCCGCCGGGAAAAAACAACGGACGCACGACGTAGGAATCGGTCGTGAAGGCGAGTTTTTTGCCGGTCAATTCCACCACCGTCGAATCGTGCTGCGTTTCGAGCAATGGATTGCAGAACGCCGCCAGGAACATCTTGCCGATGAGCTGGTGCATCAGCCGGCCGCCGCCGCCATGCGCCAGCAGCACGTGCGGATACTGCGAGATGGGAATGGGACATGATGCGTTGAAATCCATAATCAGTGGGAAAACATTCAACATTCAACATTCAACATCAAACATCCAATTCTGATGGCGCGTCGAATCCACTCGTTCGAGGTTGAGCGTTGGACGTTGAATGTTGAATGTTTTTTTCACGATTGATTTAGCCGCGCCGCCGGTAGCGATAATACGCCGCGCAGGCGCCTTCGCTGGAGACCATCGTTGCGCCCAGCGGATGTTCCGGCGTGCATTTCGCGCCGAAGGCGGAACATTCCTGCGGCTTCTTCAGACCCTGCAGCACCAGGCCGCTGATGCACGCGGCCGGTTCTTCGACGTGATGTTCGGCCACGCCGAATTTTTTCCCGGCGTCGAACGCTGTGTAGGCCTCACCCAAGCCCAGGCCGCTTTGCGCAATTTCGCCCACGCCCCGCCATTTGCGCGGAATGATGCGGAACACTTCACGAATCAATTTCTGCGCGGGCTCGTTGCCTTCGCGACGCACCGCCCGGGCATATTGGTTTTCGACCTCCGCCCGGCCGGATTCCAGCTGCTGCACGACCATCAGCACGCCCTGCAATATGTCCAGCGGCTCAAAACCGGTCACCACAATCGGCACGTGGTATTTTGCCGCAACGGGAAAATACTCCTCAAAACCCATCACGGTGCAGACGTGCCCGGCGGCCAGAAAGCCCTGGATCCGGCAGTCCGGCGACGACAACAACGCCACCATTGCGGGCGGCACCAGCACATGCGAGACGAGTAGGGAAAAGTTTTTGAGTTGCTTGTGCGCGGCCTGATAAACCGCCATCGCCGTGGCGGGCGCCGTGGTTTCGAAACCGACCCCGAAGAAAACCACCTCTTTGGCCGGATTTTGTTCCGCCAGTCTCACGGCATCGAGCGGCGAATAAACGATGCGCACGTCGCCGCCTTTGGCCTTCACCGAAAGCAAATCGGTCTTACTGCCCGGCACGCGCAGCATGTCGCCGAACGACGTGAAAATAACGTTGGGCCGCGCGGCGATTTCGAGCGCCTGGTCGATGATTTCGAGCGGCGTGACACAGACGGGACAGCCCGGTCCATGGATGAGCGTGATTGATTTGGGCAACAGTTCATCAATGCCGAATTTGACGATGGCGTGCGTCTGACCGCCGCAGACCTCCATGATGTTCCAGGGCCGCGTCGTGACACGGTGCACCTCGCGCGCAATTTTTTGCGCGAGTTCACCGTCCCGGTATTCGTCGAGATACTTCACGGGCCGTTCTCCTGCAACTCGCCCAATTCCTCGATCTGCTTCAAATATTCGAAAACCTTTTGCGCCTCGTCCTCATCCAGCCGGCTCAGGGCGAAACCGACATGCACAATGACATAATCACCGACCTTGGCCTCCGGCACATAGGCCAGGCAGGCCTCCTTCCGGATGCCGCCGAAGTTGACCTTGCCCATGCGGGTCAACGGGTCATCGCCGCTGATGCTCTCAATCTTTCCTGGAATGGCGAGGCACATTTTTGATTTATGATTTTTGATTTACGATTTCAGGCTGCCCGCGAATGGCGGCGACAATCTGGCCGAGGGCAATCCCGCCATCATTGGGGGGGACGCGCTGATGCCAATATGGCTGGAAGCCTTCTGCTTGCAAACGCCGCACCGTCCGATCGGTCAAATAGCGATTTTGAAAGCATCCGCCGCTCAACACCACGCGCCGCTCACCAATGCTTTCGGCCACGGCCACCACGGCTTCCGCCAGCGCATTGTGGAACTTCGCCGATATCTTACCAGTGGCAACACCCTTTTGCACGTCTGATAAAATCGCTTCAATCATCGGCGACCAATCCAAACTAATTTTGGAGTTCGGAGTTCGGAGTTCGGAGTTCGGAGTTTTGGTGGGGCGAGCGTCCTCGCGAGCCGGACTCCGCATTTCGCACTCCGCAATCCGCATTAGATAAGCTTCGTCCGTGTTCACTCCGTCCAGCGCAAATTCCAGTTCCATGGCCGCCTGGCCTTCAAAGCGCATTTGCTGGCGAAGGTTCACGAGCGAGGCGACCGCGTCGAACAGCCGGCCCATGCTCGTGGTCATGGGCGAATTCAATTGTTTCAAAAGCATTGTTTTCAAGGCCGCCAGTTCCGTTTTGGAAAAGGCGGCGACGAGAGCAAGGTCGCTTCGCGCGAAAACAGCGTCGCCAAAGATTTCATACAGCAGACCCAGGGCGGTGCGGCGCGGTTCCTTGACCGCCCGCTCACCGCCGGGCAGCCGGAACGGTCGCAAATGCGCGACGCGCTCGACGGTTTTATCGGTGACGATAAAAAATTCACCACCCCAAATGGTGCCGTCCAATCCGTAGCCCGTGCCGTCCCAGGAAACGCCCAGCGCCGGCGGCGACAATTCATTTTCCGCCATGCAGGACAGAACGTGGGCGATGTGATGTTGGACGCCAATCGTGGTAGGGACGCGTTGCGGCGCGTCCGGGCCGGGCGGCAGCTTGGCCTTACCGATCTCTTGGGCGAATCGGGTCGAAAGGTAATCCGGATGCAAATCGGCGGCGATGACTTGCGGTTTGGCCTCGTAAAGCTTCTCGAAATCGGCAATGACCCGGCGAAACGCGTGGTTGGCCTGTGCCGTTTCCAAATCACCGATGTGCTGGCTGAGGAAAACCTGGTTCCCAACCGACAGCGCGACGGTGTTTTTCAAGTGGGCGCCGACGGCCAAAATGATTTCGGAGTTCGGAGTTCGGAGTTCGGAGTTCGGAGTTTTGGCGAGGCGGGCATCTCCGTGAGCCGCCTTCCGCACTCCGCCTTCCGCACTCCGCAATTGAATGGGCAACGGCGCGTAACCGCGGGCGCGACGCAGGACGAGTTCGCGGTCAAGCATGATGCGCACAATGGAATCGTCCACGTGGCGGACAATGGGACGGTTATGAACTAGAAAAACGTCGGTCAGCTCATGCAGCCGTTCCCAGGCTTCGCGTTCATCCGTGCAAATCGGTTCGTCACACAGGTTGCCGCTGGTGGCGACCACCGGAAAACCGATTTCGGCCAGCAGCAGGTGGTGCAACGGCGTGTAAGGCAACATCACACCGAGATGGGGATTGCCGGGGGCAATCGAAGCTGAGAGTTGAGAGTTGAGAGTTGAGAGTCTCCTCAGCAGAACGATTGGAGATTCTGGTGAACGCAGCAGGCGTTCTTCCAAAGGTGAAACTTCACATTCGGCTTTCACGCTTTCCAGTGACGGAAACATCAGGGCGAAGGGTTTTTCCTCGCGCTGTTTTCGCTCGCGGAGACGTTTGACGGCGGCTTCGTTGCGCGCGTCCACGATCAATTGAAAACCGCCGATGCCTTTGACGGCGACAATTTTTCCTTCACGAATCGCTTCTGCGGTGGCGATCACGGCGGCGTCGCTGCGCTCGGCAGAGCGCGGCTGACTTTGCGCCTCGGAAAAGTCGGCGTTCTGCCGAACGCCGCTACGCCAAAACTCCAAACGCGGCCCGCAAACCGGACAGGCATTGGGTTGCGCGTGGAACCGGCGGTCGCGCGGGTCGTCGTATTCGGCCTGGCATTGCGGACACATCGTGAACGATTTCATCGAGGTGTTCGCGCGGTCATAGGGCAGCGATTCGATGATGCTGAATCGCGGCCCGCAATGGGTGCAATTCGTGAACGGATAGCGGTAACGCCGGTTGGACGGGTCGAAGATTTCCCGGAGGCAATCCGGACACGTGGCGATGTCCGGCAAAACGAGCGCGGTTTTGTCACCGCCGGTTTCACTCTCGCGGATTTCAAAATCGGTATAGCCGGCGACATCGAGCCAGGAAGCCTCGAGGCTTTGAATGAAACTGCGCGGCGGTTTTTCCACCTCGAGGCGGAGCAGGAATTTTTCGAGCAACGCCCGCCGGCCTTCCACTTCAATAAAAACACCCTGCGGAGAATTGTTGACCCAGCCGGCCAGTTGAAGCCCCGTGGCGAGCCGGAAGACGAACGGACGGAACCCGACCCCCTGCACCGCCCCGCGCACGGCGAGCTTCAGCCGGGTTTTCCCGGCAGCTGAAGTGGTGAGGGAGGTTTTCATTCGTCACTTCCATACTACACCCAATCCAGCCCGGCCCTTAACTAGGGTTGCCAATCTTTGCACAGGAATTGTCAAAAGAAGGTGTGTGCAACGGTGGATTCAGATGGAATATGTCTGGTGGAGTCCAATGCATGAAGTTTCAATCATGGAAGAAGCTGTGCGGACGGCGGTAAGAACCGCGACGTCGGCGGGTGCCAGCCGTGTGCTGGCCGTGCGCCTGCGCGTGGGGACTTTGAGCGGCGCGGTGCCGGAGGCACTGCGGTTTGCGTTTGACGTGGTTTGTCGTGATACCATCGCCGAGGGCGCGAGTTTGGAAATGGAATCCGTTCCCGCCACCGGCTGGTGTCCGGTTTGCCGTGCGGAATTTCAATGCGCGGATTTCGTCAACGAATGTCCCCGCTGCCATAATCCGGACGGCGAGTTGCGGCGTGGACGGGAACTGGAAATCGCCTCGGTGGAGATAGCTTGATATGTGTAAAGAATGCGGATGCGGTCTCGGCGGCGACGACGTAAAAATCGGCGGCCATGCGCACGAACACGGCCATTCCCACGGCCACGACCATCATCACAGCCATGACCATGATCATCACCACGAACCTGGGCACACTCCCGGCGCTAAAACGTTGAGCCTGAATCTTTCGTTGCTGGAGAAGAACGACCGGTTGGCGGAACAAAACCGCGGTTTCTTCCGCGCCAAAAAGTTACTGGTGCTCAACGTCGTTTCATCACCGGGCTCGGGCAAAACCACCTTCATCCGCGAAACGGCGGCAAAACTTGCGGGCCGGTTGCGCCTCGGTGTGATTGTCGGCGATCTCGCGACGGACAACGACGCCGCCAAGCTGCGTACCGCCAGGATTCCCGTGGTGCAAATCACCACCGGCACGGTCTGTCATCTGGACGCGGACATGGTCGCGAAGGCGGCGGCACAACTGAATCTGGACCAGCTCGATGTACTGGTGATTGAAAACGTCGGCAACCTCGTCTGCCCGGCCGACTACGATTTGGGCGAGGATTTGCGCGTGGTGCTGCTGTCCGTCACAGAAGGCGAGGACAAGCCGCTGAAATATCCGCCGATGTTCCATTCGGCGCAGGTTGCGGTGGTGACGAAAAGCGACATGGCAGTAGCGGCGGGATTCAACCGCGAACTGGCGTTGCAAAATCTGGAACGTGTGAGCCATCACGCGCGGATTTTTGAACTGTCGGCAAAAACCGGCGACGGCATGAAAGCGTGGCTGGATTTTCTGGTGGAACAACGGGTACCCAAATGATCGCTAGCTTGATAGAGCCGTTGAAATTTCTTTTGCGGACAGCATGACCCCCTCCTAATCTACCAGTGTTTGGTGAAATCTCTCATTTGAACTGGCCCAATGAATTTTTATGTGGGCATAACGGACGGCGACTGGTTCAGATTTCTTCGTGCTCGTAACGCCGAGGAAATGAACTTTTGGCGTCCCCGCAGCAAGACAAATTTCGGCGCGATAAATCCCGGTGAACTTTTCCTCTTTAAAACTCATTATCCAGAAAATCGAATTGTTGGAGGTGCTTATTTTGTCCGCCATACCACACTCCCACTCGATCTTGCATGGGAAGTCTTCAAAGAAGCCAACGGCACGGAATCCATTGACGCCTTACGTCGCAAAATCAGCTCTCGACGAGGTGACGATGAACGCAATCCGACTATTGGATGCACCGTCTTGACTCAGCCTTTCTACTTTAAGGATGAGGAATTTGTTCCGGCACCATCCGATTGGGGGCGAAGCATAGTCACAGGCAAACGCTACGATGCTCAATCTGGTGAAGGGGCAGAGCTCTGGGAAAATGTAAGACTCGCACTCGCTGGTCGGACATTGAGAGAGACGCCAATTTCGGAACGGCCCAACCGTTATGGAAACCCGCAACTGTTCGAACCGCGATTGGGACAGGGAGGTTTTCGTGTTGTTGTAATGGAGGGCTATCGACGTCGCTGTGCCGTTACCGGCGAAAAAACCTTGCCCGTCCTGGAAGCGGCGCACATCCGTCCATATTCAGACGATGGTCCACACGCTATCTCGAATGGTATTTTTCTGCGATCAGATTTTCACACGCTTTTTGACCGGGGCTACATTACGATCAGCAATGATTATCACGTTGCCGTCAGCCGCAGAATACGTGACGAATTTTCAAACGGTCGCGAATACTACGCATTTGACGGCAAAGCACTTCAAGTCACGCCTCAATCCTCCGCAGACCATCCTTCCCGGGAATTTCTGGAATGGCATCAAAACAACCGTTTTCTCCGCTCGTAAAAGCAAGCAGTGACGGCGAACGATCGAGCCCGCTTACTTCGCCGACTTCAGCCGCAGAGTTCCTGAATTTTTTCCAGGGCCACTTCAAAACCGCGCTGGGCGGCGGGCGAAAAGTCGGTGCCGAAACCCAGTTTCACGGCGGGAATGGTCAGCCACCACCCTTCGGGCGCATGGCCGAAAACGTCGCGCGCCAGCGCGAGCATCGTGCGTGGGTCGGCGGCGTGGGCCATGAGCTGGGTCGTTTCGCCGGGTTCAAGTTTGCGAAGCTGCACTTCCCCCGGCGCATCCATGGCGGCGTCCACGAAAATCACCGTGCGCACTTTGGAAATGGGCTCGGCATGTTCGGGTGAAAGTTGCTGGCAAACCAGCGTGCGGACCTCCGACAGATGCAGGGCCTCAACCGCCTCGGCAACTTTTGGCCCGACGCCATCGTCGCAGCGCAACGAATTGCCGTAGCCGATGACCAGAAGTCCGGTGATTTCGAGGGGTGATTTTTTTTTGCTCATAGGAAAACTCAAATTTTATATTCCCGCATACCCACCGCTTCGGCCGGCGCCGGGTGGCGTGCCGGCGTACAGACTGGCAGCAACACGGCAAGCAGCCAGCCATAAGACAGGGAATCCAAAAGCAGTTCCACGCCGTGAATACTTCGCAGGGTCCACGGCATCCAGTACGCCTGGATCAACCCGTAAAGTCCGGAAACGACGAACAGGTTCAAGCCCAAGGTCCATCCCCACTGCCGCCGCGAACCCCGCCAGGCAACGAGCAGGGGCAACGCCGCCAGCAAAGCGACAAGACTGCGAATGAATTGCGCGCCGATGACCACGCCCAAGGACGGCATCTTCAGGCCGAACGCTTGCTGGCGATAGTAGTCACCGACCAACAAGCCGACCGGCATGCCGAACAAGAAATAGACAATCGGAAAGGCCAGCACCGCCAAAGACAACCGGATGGCCCATTGCCCGGCCGTTTGCGTCGCAAAAAATTGACGGACGTCATCCAGCATTAACGCCCCAGCCTCCCGGCCACCGAACAGCAGCGCTACCGCCGCGGCCACGAACAGACACGGAAACAGCATGGTAACGGCAATTGCCGGCCCACCGCCCATGGTGGTAAAGACGCAGGCTTCAATGGCGTTGTTGATCCCGAGCCACGCGAAGGCAAACCAGGCAATCATTACAAAGCGGATGCCGCGATTCCCGGTCAGACGCGGCGATAACGCGGCGAGCGCGAGGGCGAGCACAATCCCGGCGTCGAGGCCGAGGACCCCCAGCAACGGCAGATTCATCGGCGCGGGAAGTTTGGGCTGCTCCAATCGCAACGCGGTCGAAAACATGCCGCCAACCAGGGTCCCGACCACCAGGCTCAACGCACACAGAAGAATTTTCCCGGCATATTTGATCATGCTAAACGGATTTCGGTTGGTCCTCATGAAAACGCGCTTTCCGGCGTTGCTCGGAAACCTTCGCCATCAGCCTGGGAATCATGCCCAGCGCGAGGAACAGGGGCACGGCCACGAGCATTGCCCGGAACACCCAGACGGTGAGCTTCCCGGCATACGGTTTGAAAAAATTTTCGGCCAAGGGATCATAAACACCCGGACCCATGGCGTGCCTGCCCCAGACAATGGCGCCGTTGGCATACCAGCCAAACGCGGCCCCGCCCAGCGCCACCGGAGCCACCGCCACTCCGCCCAACGCCAGCAGCAACCCGACAGCCACACTGCCCAAGGCCACCCCACCCACGGCGACGACGGAAATGGAAATCAAGCCATAGCCAAAAATTCCGCAGGCGATCACGCCCACCGCCACGTCACCAAAAGCGATCACCCCCCGGGGCGCGGTTCCGACCGCGATGATTCCCTTCGCGCTACGCTTCCGGCCCGTGGCCGGGTTTATGCCCAGGGCCACATGCACCAGCGGCAGACCGAACAACGTGGTTTGGGAACGATATTCATAGCTGAGTTTGCGGCTCACCTCCGGTGACAGTTTCGAGGCAACGCCGGCGATGGCTTCCAATTGCAGGCGGACCTCGCTGGCCTGCTGGCAGCGGCGCCGGGGATTCTGCTCCAGCATCCACAACACCAGTTCGTCGAGCCGCGAATCCACCGCCGCCTTCTTCGAGGGCAACTCGAACCGGCCGAGCGGCAGTTCGCCAGTCAGCATTTCATAGCACACCACGCCCAGCGAATAGAGGTCGGCCCGATGGTCCACTGCCAGCGGACGGTCGATTTGTTCCGGGGCCATGTAGTACAGGGTGCCCATGACCTGATTGGACAGCGTCAATGGCAGGTCCGGCCCGGCCGCTCCCAGTAATTTGGACAGTCCGAAATCGGCGATCTTCACACGGCCTTTTTTGTCCACCAAAATGTTCTCCGGCTTGATGTCGCGATGGACAACGCCTTCACCGTGGGCGTATTCGAGCGCTTCGCAGATTTGCAGCATCAGGCCCAGCGCATCGCGCGGCGCCAGCCGGCCGGCCTGCAACATTTGCCGCAGATTCACCCCATCCACAAATTCCATGAGGAAGTAATAGAGCGCACCGGATTGTCCAAGGTCGATCACCGTGACCACGCCCGGATGACTGAGCCGGGCGAGCGCCCGCGCTTCCCGGGCGAACCGTTCGGCAAAGGTGGGTTCGGTGGAAATCTGGGGCGGCAGGAGCTTGAGCGCCACCAACCGGTTGAGTCCGCGCTGACGCGCCTGGTAAACCGCACCCATGCCGCCATGACCGAGCAGGCCAAGGATTTCGAGTTGGGGGAAAAGACTTCTCAGCGCGTCCGGGTGCGGGGGAGAAAAACCGGCGCCCGGGTGGGGCGGCGATCCGGGGGTGTTGCCGGCCGCAAGACATTGGGGACAAAACCTCTGCGTTGAATCCGCAGGAAGCTCTGTCTTGCAAAACTCGCAAATTCGGAGCGTTTTCATTTCACCTACGGGCAGAACATGCCTGTTTACAGCATCGGCCTGCCCCCAGGGACCTGCCTCCCCGCAATTTGGCTTTTAATCCCCTTCTCTTGCGCTCAATGCGAAGTGCCTGTCAGAAACGCGCTTCGGGCCAACGCCATGGTTTCATTTGATGTCACCGGCCGGTCGGGGCGGAATCCGGGTGGTCTGGCTGGCCACGCATTGCCAGCGGCCGTCCCGCTTGACGAACACATCGGTCATTCGCTGCGGTCCACTGATGTCAACGCCGTTGGATTGGCCATTCCACACGACGCGCAGCGTGACCACGGCGGTGTCGTCATAAAGCCGGACCTTCACGTCGCTCAGTTCAAATGAATCAATGGTCAGGCCGCCGGATTTGACGGTTTCCAAGGCCCGGGCTTTGGTCCAGAGCCGTCCGGCCGGATCGGTAAACACATATTCCTCCGCCTGGATCCGGTCGATGGTGGCGAGGTCCCGGTGTTTCACGGCATCGGCCCAGGCTTGTTCCAAGGCCTGAAGTTCCTGTTCAGTCTGCTGCAGTTCAACTGGGGCGGCGCTGGCGGGGTTGTTGGTCTGACCGGGTGACTGCGAGAAGGCCATGCCCAACGCCGTGATTAGGACGAACATTCTTTTCATGTCGTGTGCCCTTTGATTCGGATTTGCCGGCCTGGCACAAGCGGGGAAACGGTCCAACGAACCGTTTCCCCGCCACCAAACCAACCAACCATGCAACCAACCAAAATTTATCCGCGAGCCAATTCGTTGAGCACCGTGCCGTCCGGCGCGATGAGCTGCACGTGCAAAGGCATCTGGCCGACCGCGTGCGTCGAGCAGCTCAGGCACGGATCGTAACAACGGATGCCGTGCTCGATGCGGTTGAGCATCGGTTCGGGAATGTCCCGGCCGTGAACGTAATGTTTCGCGATCTGCGCCACGGTCCGGTTCATCGCCAGATTGTTCTGGCCGGTGGCGACGATGAGATTGACCTTCTGGAGCAGGCCGTTGCGGTCCACGGTGTAATCATGGAACAACGTGCCGCGCGGCGCTTCGCTCGCGCCCACGCCGCGCAGGCTGTTGATGCCAGCGTCGGCCCGAAGATAATCGCTGAGCAAATCCGCGTCGTCCATGTAGCGTTCGATATATTCAAGGGACGCGAGAATTTCAATGAGCCGCGCGTAATGATACAGGAACGAGGACGTCACCGCACCCCGCCCCATTTTCTTGAAATTTTTCAACTCGGCGTCCGCCCTGGGCACACCCATTTGTTCGCACACATTGAGGCGCGCCAGCGGGCCGACGCGATACATGCCTTCCGACAGGCCCAGCGGCAGGTAATACGGCGATTTCAAATAGGACGAATTTTGAACCGATTCGCCGATGTACTCGTAATATTTCTGCGGGTCGAGTTGGTCGGCAATGATGCTGCCGCTGCTGTCGCTGAACCGCAGCTTGCCGCCGTGATGTTCCCAGGTGCCGTCGGGCGCGACGAGTCCCATGAACAGCGACGGGAAATTCCCGAAGACCTGGACCTCTTTTTCATGCGTCGAGAGCGTTTTCTTGAAGAGATCAAAGGCGACTTTCGTGGTGGCAAAGGCTTCCGGCAGCCAGGCGCGGATTCTCGTCCGGCCTTCCTCGGTCAAGGCACTGCGCACGCCGCCGGGCACGGCCCACGCCGGATGGATTTTTTTGCCGCCAAGGATTTCGATGATTTCCTGGCCAAACTGGCGCAGGCGGATGCCGGCGCGGGCAAGGTCGGCGTTGGCGGCAATCAAACCGAAGACGTTGCGTTGCGCCGGCGGCGTGTCCCAGCCCATCAGAAAATCCGGGGCGCTCAGGTGAAAGAAGCTCAGCGCATGGCTCTGCACCAGCTGGCCGAGGTTCATCAACCGGCGGAGCTTGTCGGCGGCAGGCGGAATGCTGACGGCCATGATGGCGTCACCGGCTTT
Organism: Verrucomicrobiota bacterium; assembly: GCA_050010675.1. Lineage (GTDB taxonomy): Bacteria > Verrucomicrobiota > Verrucomicrobiia > Limisphaerales > UBA11358 > UBA11358. The sequence goes on from JBEKKN010000008.1 coordinate 115,558, forward strand.
GGCCGAGGCGAGCAGATGGCTGACCGGACAGATGCCGCAAATGCGCGGGGTGATGCCGGGCATTTCGCTGTAGGGCCGGCCTTCGCAGAACTTCTCGAAGCCGCGGAATTCCACGACATGAAACACGGCGTCGGACACGTTGCCCGCGTCGTCCATGAAAAT